>CAIMUZ010000116.1 GCA_903844775.1 uncultured Burkholderiales bacterium
CCGCGCCTGTACTGCCTGCCATGGCGAGCAAGGCCGCGCCGGACCCGATGGTTATTACCCCAGACTGGCCGGCAAGCCTGCGGGCTACTTGTTCAATCAACTGAAAAACTTCCAAGAAGGCAAGCGCCACTACAACTTAATGACCCGCTTGGTAGACCCTTTGTCTGACGCTTACCTGCAAGAGATCGCTCAGCACTTTGCCAACTTGAACCTGCCCTACCCAGCACCCGCCATGCAAAGCGAGAGGGTCTCCGCGCAAGTTTTAAAACGCGGCAAACAACTGGCCTTAGAAGGTGATGCGGCGAAAGACGTCCCTGCTTGCACGGCTTGCCACGGCGCAAAGCTTACCGGCGTTCAAGCCCATGTTCCAGGATTACTGGGCTTGCCCCTGGACTACCTCAATGCACAACTGGGCGCTTGGCAAACCCATCAACGAAAAGCCCGTCAGCCTGATTGCATGAAAGAGGTGGTGGCACGGCTTCCGTCTGATGATTTGGTGGCAGTGGCCACTTGGTTGTCTACGCAATACATGCCGTCTGACTCAAGCCCTGCAAGCAAAATTTCTGCATCCCTCAAAGCCTCTTGGCAATGTGGCAGTGCACCCGAACTCTCCAAGCTGCAGCCATGATGTTTCCCCAAAATTTTTGGCGCAATGTGGCATGGCTCTGGCTGACAGTGGCCGTCTTGCTCGTGCTGGCCATCGTGCTAGACAACCACCGGGATCTATGGGAGGCACAACCCAGGTCACAGAATACCGACACGCCTTTGGCCACGCAAATTAGCCAAGGCCAGACCCTTTTACAAATCGGCAATTGCATGGACTGTCACACCGAACGAGGTCAGCCCATGGGCGCAGGTGGGCGTGCTTTTGAAACGCCCTTTGGCCGGGTTTACAGCAGCAACATCACGCCCGACCTGGTCCAAGGTTTGGGCACTTGGCAGGCTGATGATTTTTGGCGCGCACTTCACTATGGTAAATCCAAAGACGGCCGATTGCTCACGCCCGTGTTTCCCTACAAACACACCACACTGATCTCGCGCAATGACAGCGATGCAATGTTTGCAGCATTGAAAATGCTAGCTGCTGAAAAGACTCAAAAGCCAATTCCGAAAGTGTCTGAAAGTTTGGATTGGCCATACAACTCAGGCGTGGCCATTGCCATTTGGCGCAGCTTGTTTTTCTCAGCTGGCAACTTCAAGCCGCAAGATACCAAAAGCAATGAGTGGAACCGAGGTGCTTACCTTGCACAAGGGCTGGGTCACTGTGCAGCCTGCCACAGTCCGCGAAATGCATGGGGCGCATCGGGTGAGGTCAATGATTTTTCGGGCGGCCTGATGCCCCTTGTCAATTGGTATGCGCCGTCTCTCGTGAGCGCACAAGAAACAGGCTTGGCACAGCAAAGCATTGAAGAGATTGCCTTGCTTTTGAAATCAGGTCGCAACGCAACCGCCATAGCGAGTGGTCCAATGGCTGAGGTGGTGAAACACAGCACACAACATTGGCCAGAAGCCGATTTGCGGGCCGTGGCGACTTACCTGAAAGAAGAAGCGCAAACCTATACTGGCAGTCCCCCCTTCAACAAAGCGTCGATCCTTAAGAGCTCGGGACAATTTCTGAGCTTGGGTTCCAAAATATACGAACAGCACTGCGAGCAATGCCATCAAGCACAAGGGCAAGGCATTGCCAATGCCTACCCCGCCTTGGCGCAAAATCGAGCCATCCTTTTAAGCGACCCCACCAACTTGGTTCAAGCCGTGTTGTATGGTGGCTATCCTGCAGCCACTGCGCATCATCCAAGACCCTTTGGCATGCCGCCTTTTATTCTGACCTTGGAAGACCGCGAAATTGCAGCTGTTTTGACTCACCTTAGATCGCAGTGGGGCCATCAGGCTTCGGAGGTCACCCCCCTTCAAGTTAATCGCATTCGAGCTTTGCAGGGCCGCTGACAATGTTCGAGATGGATTTGGTTTACCTCGACGATCATCTGTTGGTTCTGAACAAACCCTCTGGCTTGTTAAGTGTGCCAGGCCGAGGCGAAGACAAACAAGACTGCCTCATTACCAGAGCCCAAATTGAATGGCCTGATGCGTTGACTGTGCACCGCTTGGACATGGCCACTTCTGGCTTGGTGGTCATTGCCAGAGGCTCCGAGGTACAACGCAGCTTGAGCCAAGCCTTTGCCATGCGAGAAGTTCACAAAACATATGAAGCCGTGGTGGATGGCATTTTGCAAAACACAAATTCAAGCGGCGCCGATGCGTGGCATGACATTCAAATGCCACTGCTGATCGATTGGCCCAATCGACCCAAAAGCAAAATAGATTGGGAACACGGCAAAGCCAGTCACACCCAATGGCGCTTGAAACAAGATGCGCCAAACGACAACAAACCGCAGTATTCAACGCGTGTTGAACTTCAACCCTTGACGGGTCGAACTCACCAACTGCGCCTTCACATGCTGGCCATTGGACATCCTATTTTGGGCGATAATTTGTATGCGTCTATCGAGGCCTCGTCCAGAGCACCTCGACTTTTGTTGCACGCAAGTCAGTTGCAATTCAAGCACCCCATCACGGCAGAATGGCTGTCGTTTGAAAGCGCGGTCCCGTTTTAATTGGAAGGAATTTGTACATGACACAGCATCTCTACCTGTTGACGGGCGGTTCGCGCGGCATGGGCCTGGCCATCGCGGAGCAACTTTTGCAAAAAGACAATTTTCTCATTTGCATTTCACGGAACACCCAAGCCAGCTTAACGGTTCACGCTCAAAAAATGGGCGCACAACTTCAGCAGTGGTCACACGATTTGACGGAGGGTGCAAACGCCAGTGCGGCACTCAAACAGTGGCTCGCCAATCAGGCGCCGGGTGAATTTCAAAGTGCAACACTCATCAACAATGCAGGCGTGATTCCCAACATTGTCCCCTTGAGCCAAGCCGACCCCCACAATTTGGCAATGGCTTTGCGCGTTGGATTGGAAGCGCCCATGCAGCTGTGTGCGGCGTTCTTAAGCGCCACTGAAAACTGGCAAGTTCCTCGCAAAGTGGTCAACATCTCTTCCGGTCTGGGTCGCCGCGCTATGGCCTCGCAAGCAGGTTATTGCGCCGCCAAGGCCGGACTGGACCACTTCACACGCTGCTTGGCACTGGAAGAAGCGCTCAAGCCCAATGGCGCCAAGGTCAGCGCCTTGGCGCCCGGCGTGATTGATACCGACATGCAAGTTCAACTCAGGGGTGCGTCTGCAGAGAAGTTTCCTGATCAGGCAGGATTTCAACAATTAAAGGCAACCGGCATGCTGACCTCCCCCGCCGATGCGGCCAAACGTATACTTGATTATTTGGCCCGCCCCGACTTTGGCAGCAACCCCGTGAGTGATGTTCGCGACGCCTGACTCACACTTGTCAGCCCCCTGTAGCCATTGATGATCAAAATTAATGTCTGAAACGATTTAAATTAAAGGAGAGTGAAATGAGCCGTGAAGTTGTTGTTGTCAGCGGTGTGCGCACCGCCATTGGAACTTTTGGTGGCAGCCTGAAGGACATCGCCCCCACCGACTTGGCCGCCCAAGTGGTTCGCGAAGCCCTCAAGCGTGCCAACACCGATGGCAAAGACGTCGGCCATGTGGTGTTTGGCCATGTGGTCAACACCGAGCCTAAAGACATGTATTTGTCCCGTGTTGCCGCCATCAACGGTGGCTGCGCTGAAGGCACGCCTGCTTTCAATGTCAACCGCCTGTGTGGTTCTGGCTTGCAAGCCATCTTGTCTGCAAGCCAATCCATTTTGCTAGGTGACACCGATATTGCCATGGGTGGTGGCGCTGAAAACATGAGCCGTGCGCCCTACGCGATCAACACCAACCGTTTTGGTGCTCGCATGGGAGACACCAAAATGATTGACATGATGGTCGGTGCATTGCACGACCCTTTTCACGCCATTCACATGGGTATCACGGCAGAGAACATTGCCGCCAAGTGGGGCATCACGCGCGAAGACCAAGACAAACTGGCCGTAGAAAGTCACAACCGCGCAGAGCGCGCCACCCAGGCTGGTTATTTCAAAGATCAGATTGTGCCGGTCATGCTCAAAACACGCAAAGGCGAAGTGGCCTATGCCACGGACGAACACTTTCGCCCTGGTTGCACCATGGACGAACTGACCAAACTCAAGCCTGTCTTCTTAAAAGAAAATGGCACGGTCACAGCGGGCAATGCCTCAGGCATCAATGATGCGGCAGCAGCTGTCGTTCTCATGGAAGCGGGTGCCGCCAAAGCCCGTGGCGTCAAGCCCTTGGCTCGTTTGGTGGCCTACGCTCACGCGGGTGTCGACCCCAAGTACATGGGCATTGGCCCTGTGCCCGCATCTCAGTTGGCCCTGAAAAAAGCGGGCCTCAGCGTCAACGATTTGGACGTGATCGAAGCCAACGAAGCGTTTGCAGCACAAGCTTGCGCAGTCACACGCGACTTGGGATTGGACCCCGCCAAGGTCAACCCCAATGGTTCTGGCATTTCATTGGGTCACCCCATCGGCGCCACAGGCGCTTTGATCACTGTCAAAGCTTTGCACGAACTCCAACGCATCAACGGGCGTTATGCATTGGTCACGATGTGCATTGGCGGCGGTCAAGGTATTGCAGCCATTTTTGAGCGCATGTAATCGTATTTTTTCAGTCACAAAAAAGGCCATCGCAAGATGGCCTTTTTCATGCACGAATTGAAATCGTTTCAGCGATAACGCTCACGCGCAATGCGTGCGCCTTCTGCCAAAGCTTGTAGCTTCTTCTCTGCCACTTCCCGGCTCATGGGTGCCAAGCCGCAGTTGGTACAAGCAATGATGCGCGCCTTGGGTACAAACTGAAGCGCACGGCCAATGGTGTCAGCCACTTCTTCTGGCGTTTCAATGACCTCGCTGGCCACATCAATCACACCCACCATCACGTCTTTGCCTTCCAGCAAAGCCATGAGGTCCATCGGCACATGTGAGTGGAAGCATTCCAAGCTCACCTGTTGGATGCTGCTCTTGGCAAGGGCTGGAAAAACCTTTTCATACTGGCGCCACTCGTGGCCCAAGGAGTTTTTCCAATCGATATTAGCTTGAATGCCATAGCCATAACAAATGTGCACGGCCGTGGTGCAGGTGAGCCCTTGCGCTGCGCGCTCCAAGGCTTTAACCCCCCAATCAGCGGCCTCGTCCATGTAAACATTGAAAGCAGGCTCGTCAAATTGAACAATGTCGACACCATCAGCTTGCAGGGCCAAGGCTTCTTGGTTTAACAACTCTGCAAAGGCCATGGCCATCTTGACTCGGTCGCCATAAAAGCGATCGGCCACCGTGTCCACAATGGTCATGGGGCCAGGCAATGTGAACTTTAATTTTTTTTGGGTGTGAGCACGTGCCAGTTGGGCTTCAAAGGCATGTACGCGACCTTTCAATCGCAGCGGCGCGATCACTTGGGGTACTTGAGCGTCGTAGCGATTGTTGCGAATGCCCATGGTCACTTTGTTTTCAAAGTCGATGCCTTCGACTTGCTCTAGAAAACCATGCACAAAGTGCTGCCGTGATTGCTCGCCGTCACCAATCACATCGAGGCCAGCATCTTCTTGCGCTTTGATCCAAAGTAGTGTGGCATCGGCCTTGGCTCGCTTCAGGCTATCGCCTTCGGCCATCCACTTGGGCCAAAGCTTGTTGGTTTCGGCCAGCCATTCCGGCTTAGGCAGGCTGCCTGCAATTGCGGTTTCAAACATTTCACTGCTCCTGAAAATGATTAAGCGATTAAATTAAATTCTTGGGCCAGCAACTCATAGGAACGTGCTTGGGCTTTGGGATCATAGGTCCACGTGATGATGGCCAATTCGTCCAATTCAAGTTTTTCTGCCATTGCACGCAACTTGGCGGCGACTGTTTGAGCGCTGCCTACAAATGCATTGGCCTTCATGGCTTCGAGTGCCATTTGCTCGGCGGGAGCGTATGCCCGGTCTGCTTGCTCGGGAGGCAACATGGGGCCAATACGGCCCAAATTACGATCCATGCGCCAACGTGCACGGCTTTTGAACAAATGCCACGCCTCTTCATCGGAGTCAGCTGCCAAGGCCCACACGCACACTGTGGCATGCGGCTTGTCTAAACCCGCACTGGGCTTGAAGGTGTCACGGTAAATCTGCAAGGCCTGATCAGCCCCTTGTCCATCGGTAATGAACCAAGCAAACGCGTAAGGCAAACCCAAGTGCGCCGCCAATTGCGCGCCATAGTCCGAACTGCCAAGCATCCAAAGGTCGGGCGAGGTTGCAGACTGCGGATAGGCGAACACGCCATGGCCTGGATGGCCTACCGGCAGCGGATGACCCTTGACCCAAGCTTGCAGTTCCATCACTTGCTGGGGAAAATTTTCGCTGGCGTAGCGGTCAGGGTTGAGCAACTGCGCCGTTTTGCCATCACTGCCAGGCGCACGACCTACACCCAAATCAATGCGGCCCGGGGCCAAGGCATCGAGCACTCTGAATTGCTCTGCCACTTTCAGCGCCGAGTAATGCGGCAGCATCACACCTGCGCTGCCAATTCGAATTTTGTGCGTTTGCGTGGCAATGGCCGCCATCAGAATTTCAGGGGCAGTGCCCACAATACTGGGGTGCGCATGGTGCTCACTCACCCAAAATCTTGAATAACCCCAACGCTCGGCCAATTTTGACAGCGCCAAGGTCTGACCAATCGACTCATCTTGGCCGCGCCCCGCCATGGCCACAGATTGATCGAGAACAGATAAACGTAATTGCATAGGGGTATAGCTTACCTATAAATGAATGACCCGAATTAGAGCTTGGCCATTTCAGCTTCTTGCAAAGCCCGCCACATCACCTTGCCACTGCCGCTCTTGGGCAAGGCATCCATAAAATCAACCACACGCGGCACCTTGTAAACAGCCATGGTGTCGCGACACCAGTCAATGATATCTTGCTCACTCACCTGACCTTTGTGCGAGGATCGGAGCACCACCACCGCCTTCACTGATTCGCCCCGATAAGCATCCTTGGTCGAAATGATGCAGGCCTCCTGAATAGCCGGGTGCTTGAACATCAAAGCCTCCACCTCAGCAGGCCATACCTTGAAGCCACTGGCATTGATCATTCGCTTCAAACGATCGGTCATGAAGAAGTAGCCCTCTTCATCAATCCGGCCCATGTCACCCGATCGAAAAAACGACTTCCCTTCATGTTCAAAAAATGCACTGGCTGTGGCCTCAGGGCGCTTCCAATAACCTTTGAAAACCTGAGGGCCACAAATCACAATTTCACCCGACTCGCCTTGGGGAAGTTCTTGCAAAGTTTCAGGATCGACCACCCGCGCATCGACACTCATGAAAGGAATCCCCAAGCATTGTTTCTTGGGTGCATCGGGTGGATTGGTGTGGGAAGGTGCTGCAGTTTCAGTCAAACCATAACCTTCGATGTATCTCAAATTAAATTGATCGAGAAGTCTTTGAGCCACAGCCTCAGGCATTGCGGCACCACCGCCACCAATGTTTTGCAAACTGCTCAAATCAAATTGCGCCAAATTAGGACTGCCCAGCAAATCGATCACCATGGTGGGGATGTTGGTCCAGTGAGAGATCTTCCATTTTGAAATTAAGCGACCCGCCAAATCACGATCCCATCGCGGCATAAGCACCAAGGTGGCGCCTAAAAACAAGGTGGCGTGCATCACACTCACCATGCCCGTGATATGAAACATGGGCACTACCCCCAAGCATTTATTTTCTGCAGTACCGTTAGACCAAAGCCCGCTTGAAATAGCGTTATGCATCACGGTGCCATGCGTGTGCATACAACCTTTAGGCAAGCCAGTGGTACCACTGGTGTAGGGCAATACGGCCAGGTCTTCAGGTGTGGCGGTGACATCGGGCAAGCTGCCTAGAGATTGAATGGCTTCAGCCCAAGCATGAACATGACCGACATCCAATTTGGGCAAAGTATGGGGAGTCAACATCCAACTGCGCCAAGCTTCTGGCATTTCATCAGGGCCCGCAGTGTCAGCATCGAACACATCGGCAAACTGCGTGACCAATAAATGTTTCAAGCGCAGATCGGCTGGCAAGCTGTCGCTGGCAGCTGCTAACTCTTGCGCCAAATCTGCAGTGGTGACAGCCACCTTGGCATCTGGGTCTAGGATGTAATGCTTTAACTCCTCCATGCGGTTCATAGGGTTGACGGGTACGACAACTGCATCCAAACGCAAAATTGCAAAATGCGTGATGACCAACTGAGGGCAGTTTTGCATGTTCAGCACCACCCTGTCGCCTTTTTGGACACCCATCTTGAGGAGTGCTGCCGCAATGTGCTCCGCCGCCTTGAGCAGTTGC
>CAIMUZ010000117.1 GCA_903844775.1 uncultured Burkholderiales bacterium
CACGCAAAGCCGTGGCCATGGCGGCCGATGTGTCTGAGCGCCACTTGGCCAATTTGGAATACGGCACAGGCAATGTGTCCGTCTTGGTCTTGCTTCAGGTGTCGCATGCATTGCGGTGTTCTTTGGCCGAGTTGTTGGGCGACATCAGCACCAGCACACCAGAGTGGTTGCTTATTCGAGAGCTATTGGGCAAGCGCACAGAGTCTGATTTAAGACGCGCTCGCGTGCAGCTCACAGAAATGTTTGGTGAAGGCGGAGATGCCGCTGCCAGGCGCACACGGATTGCCCTCATTGGTCTTCGAGGTGCCGGCAAAACCACGCTGGGCCAGCGTTTGGCCGATGATCTGGGTTATCCTTTTATTGAACTCAGCCGCGAAATTGAAAAATTTGCAGGCTGCCAAATTAGCGAAATTCACAACCTCTATGGTGCCAATGCTTACCGCCGATACGAGCGACGTGCATTAGAAGAGGCCATTCAAATTTACCCTGAAGTGGTGATTGCGACGCCTGGCGGCTTGGTGTCTGAATCGGCCAATTTCAATTTACTGCTGTCGCACTGCACCACAGTGTGGTTGCAAGCCAATGCCAACGATCACATGGCGCGAGTGGCAGCGCAAGGCGACCTGCGACCCATGGCCGCCAGCCCCGAAGCCATGGAAGATTTGAAGCGAATTTTGGAAGGTCGCTCGGCCTTTTATTCCAAAGCCGATATCAGCATCGACACCAGTGCTCAAGATGTCGATGCCAGTTTCAAGCGCTTGAAAACTGAAGTACGCAAAGTGATTCAAAGGGTGGAGTGAATTCTGAAGGCGATTGCCAATAATTAGGGTAAATACTTATTATTTGCACTAAATTGCATGTTGAGGGCTTTCATTCAATGCAATAAAATGCATGTCATGGCGGTTTGTTAAGAGAAACAAACTGCAGACCTCGAAACTTCAAGCCAGCTCACCGCCTTTATTGGAAAGCCTTATGAACACCGCGCCGATCGTCAATTACCAAACCACACCCGAAAACTACAAGCACATCACTTTGTCCTATGAGGGTGTTGTTGCCACACTGTCGATCAACATCGACGAAAACGCTGGTATTCGCCCAGGCTACAAACTCAAACTCAACTCATACGACTTGGGTGTTGACATTGAATTGCATGATGCACTGCAGCGCATTCGATTTGAGCACCCCAAAATTCGCACGGTGGTGGTCACCAGCTTGAAAGACCGGGTGTTCTGCTCCGGCGCCAACATTTTCATGCTGGGCGTATCCACACACGGCTGGAAAGTGAACTTCTGCAAGTTCACCAACGAAACTCGCAACGGCATTGAAGACTCAAGCAAATACTCTGGTTTGAAATTTGTGGCCGCATTGAACGGCGCCTGCGCTGGCGGTGGTTACGAATTGGCCTTGGCCTGCGACGACATCGTGTTGGTCGACGATCGCTCTTCATCTGTGTCATTGCCTGAGGTGCCATTGCTGGGGGTTTTACCTGGTACGGGTGGCCTCACACGCGTGACCGTCAAGCGCCACGTTCGTCACGACTTGGCCGATATTTTCTGCACCAGCGTGGAAGGTGTACGCGGTCAAAAAGCCGTTGACTGGCGCTTGGTCGATGCCATTGCCAAGCCCAACCAATTTCAGCAAGTGGTACGCGAGCGTGCCGACAAACTGGCGGCAAAAAGTGACCGTCCTGCTTCGGAAAAAGGCGTGGCCCTGACACCGATTCAGCGCAATATCGAAGCCGATCGCATCAGCTACAACAACGTGACCGTTGAGATTGACCGCGCCAAGCGCTTGGCCACCTTCACCGTCAAAGCACCTACATCAGCACAACCCACCGATATCGCAGGTATCTTGGCTGCTGGCGCTCAGTGGTGGCCACTGCAAATGGTGCGCGAATTAGACGACGCCATTTTGCACATGCGCACCAACGAACTCGACATCGGCACTTGGTTGCTCAAAGCTGTTGGCGATGCCAAAGCTGTGTTGGCCAGCGACGCTACTTTGTTGGCTCACAAAGA
>CAIMUZ010000118.1 GCA_903844775.1 uncultured Burkholderiales bacterium
ATTCAAGCAACGAGTCATGAAATTTGCAAAACTCAATTAGGCTGATTTAAGATCAACGTCTTCAGACCCTCCTTCACTCATGAAGGCGACGAACGTTACCAAATTCAGAAATTGAGAGGCTCCTTGAACAAATCCACCTTTAGCCACATCGCAGTCGTTGGCGCAGGCGCCGTTGGCAGCTTTTATGGTGCCATGCTCGCCCGGGCTGGGCACAGGGTAACGCTCATCGGTCGACCCGCACATGTGCAAGCGACAACGCGAGACGGTTTGAAGTTGGATTTAGCAACGTCATCTGGCACCGAGATCATCCGGATAGAGGCAAGCAGTGACTTTTCAAGCTTGCGTACAGCCGACTTGGTATTGTTTTGCGTCAAATCAACAGACAGCGCTTCAGTCGCACTTCAAATAGCGCCCTATCTTGCACCACACGCTTTGATCATGAGTTTGCAAAACGGCGTAGAAAATGCGGCCCTGATTGCTCAACATGTCCCCAATGCAGTGATTCCCTCTGTCGTCTATGTGGCCACAGAAATTCTTTCTCCAGGATTTGTCAAGCACCATGGCCGCGGTGACCTTGTGATCGGCACGATGCAGGTTTCACGACTGAGCGATCCACAAAAAACTCTTGATGAAATCGTGATGCTGTTTGATTCAGCAAAGGTACCCGTTCAGATTTCGCAAAATGTCATGGCCGAGTTATGGTCCAAGTTGATGATCAATTGCGCTTTCAATGCGATTTCAGGCTTAGCCCAAATTCAATACGGGAAACTTGCGGCCTTGGCGACAGTGCGCAGCACCCAGGAAGCTGTGGTTAGGGAAGTCATTGCAGTCGCCCAGGCAGATGGCATCCATTTATCTGAGCCTGTCGCCCTGAAAGCCGTCGCGCAAATATCTGTCACGATGGGAAGTCAAAAATCATCCACTGCACAAGACATGGCGCGCTCTAAACCCAGTGAAATTGACCACCTGAATGGTTTCATTGTCAGACGTGGGGAGGCGCTTGGGGTACCGACCCCTGTTAACCAAGCTTTATTTGCATTGGTCAAACTGGTTGAATCCACTTATCCCGATCATGTCTAAGGCCGAAGTCCCCATAGAGTTTGTTCAAGCTTTGAACGAACTGGGGCTTTCAAATGCGTCTTCCTTGTATGGCATCCCTCTCACAGGCGGCGTGTCATCTGATATTTGGTGCATTGAGACAGAAAAAGGATTTGTTTGCGCCAAGCGCGCTTTGTCTAAATTAAGGGTGGCTGCCGATTGGCATGCGCCTGTGGAGCGCAACCTTTTTGAAGCCCGATGGTTGCAAGTTGCCCACCAAGCCTCTGCTGGTAGTGCGCCTGCCTTATTGGGCCAGCACCCAGCGCTGGGCGTATTGATCATGGAATACCTTGACCCAGCACACCATCGCCTTTGGAAGCAAGAATTGCATGCTGGCAAAGCTGAAGCGCATACCGCCAATGCGATGGGGCACGTCCTGTCAAAGATTCACAGTTATGCAGCGAGGAACAGCCATTTGGCCAGCGAGTTTCCAACTGAAAAAATATTTTTTGAGATCAGGCTGGCACCCTACTTACTCGCTACTGCAGAGCGCCATCCCAAATTAGCGCACGCACTAGAAGCGTTGGTACTGCAAACTCAAAACAATGCCAAGACTTTGGTGCATGGCGATGTCAGTCCTAAGAATATTTTGTTAGGGTCTCAGGGCCCCGTGTTGTTGGATGCAGAATGCGCCACGTGGAGTGACCCTGCATTTGACTTGGCGTTTTGCCTCAACCACTTATTGCTCAAATGTTTGTGGACGCCTTCTGCATCGTCAGATTTTTTGTATTGCTTTGAAGTTCTGACCCAAAGCTACTTGCAATCAGTAGATTGGGAGCCGCCCAGTGCACTTGAAGCAAGAGCGGCTCGACTGCTACCTGGACTGTTGCTGGCCAGAGTGGATGGCAAGTCACCTGTCGAATATGTCACAGAAGAACATCAGCGCGATCACATCAGACGCGTTGCCAGCGCATTGCTCATCGAGCCAACAAGCTATTTGCAAAAAATCGCCCAGGCATGGGCCAAGGACCTCAAAACATGACAGCCTTTGCCATCAAATCTATCTACGCAAGAAGAGTCTGGGACAGTCGTGGGCGACCCACGGTCGAAGCGGAAGTCATGCTCAACGATGGCTCACTGGGCAGAGCCATTGCACCAGCCGGCGCATCAAAAGGAACGCGAGAAGCGCTTGAATTAAGGGATGGCGGTGATCGATTTGGTGGACTTGATGTGATGCAGGCAGTTGGACATATCAACGGGGAAATTTCAAGGGCACTGGTGGGGACAATGGCTAACGATCAGTCGATTCTTGATCAGACGCTCATTGACCTTGATGGAACCCTCAACAAGTCCAGATTAGGCGCAAATGCCACTTTGGCTGTTTCAATGGCCGCAGCGCATGCCATGGCGGCTGCCTCTCACATGCCCTTGTACCGCTACCTGGGTCATGGACAAATTGGACGCTTGCCCATGCCTCAAATTCAAATTTTTGGCGGAGGTGCACATGCAGGCCGCCGTGTTGATGTGCAGGACTTCATGGTGGTCTGTCCTGGCGCCACCAGTTTCGCGCAAGCGTTGGAATGGACCGCAGAAGTTTACCGCCATGCGGGATTACTGATGGCGCAACGCGCTTCACTGTTTGGCGTTGCGGACGAAGGGGGTTGGTGGCCTGACTTTTCAAGTAACGAGCAAGCTCTTGAGATGCTGGTACTTGCCATTGAACGCGCCGGTTTTATTCCTGGAGATCAAGTTGCAATTGCTTTGGACATTGCAGCATCCGAATTTGGGCAAAAGGGCCAATACCGCCTAGGCCTTGAATCCAGGGCGCTGGACTCCGACGGCATGATTGAAATGCTCTTGGGTTGGATTGAGAAATACCCCATCGTCTCGATTGAAGACCCTTTGGCGGAAGACGATCCAGTGGGCTTCGCACGCTTTACCCAAGCCATTGGCCATCGACTGCAAATTGTGGGCGATGATTTTTTGGTCTCCAATTCGAGTCTCATTAGAGAGGCCGCCAATTTAGGTGCAGCCAACACGGTGCTGCTGAAACCCAACCAAAGAGGCACGCTCAGCGAAACCTTGCAAGCTTGGGAAGTGGCAAAAGAGTTGGGCTATTCAGCCATCGTGTCCGCCCGCTCCGGTGAAACCGAAGATACCACCATCGTCGATCTGGCCATTGCTTGGAATGTGGGTCAACTCAAAGTCGGGTCATTCGCCAGAAGCGAGCGCATGATCAAGTGGAACCATGCACTGCGCATTGAAGAACAACTTGGCGCGCAAGCCAGTTTTGCTGGCGCAAGCGTATTCCGTAAAAATCACTGAACTTCAAGACCTGCCATCGGCACCAAAATGCTGGGGCCAAGGTAGTAGAGTGTGCTGCATCAGCTAGGCTTGCGCCAAGCTTGACACCTCGTTGGTTAAAGTCGTTCTGCGCAGATCTCGAACTTCATTGGGATCGTAGCGTCGAGCTCGGTGCATCGTGACGCGGTTGTCCCACATCACCAAGTCCCAAGGACGCCAGACGTGCGCATGCACAAACTGGCGTTGCGTGGCATGTTCGTTCAGATCCCGCAAGAAGGAGCGTGCTTCTGGCATAGGCCATCCCTCAATGGTGCCGGCGTGGCTAGACAAGTAAAGTGAAAGACGGCCGGTATGGGGATGCCGCCGCACAAGACGTTGCCTCACAGGCGCCCACTTTTCCCGCTCAGCATCCGTGAAATCATCAAATCCCAGGACACCTCGCGAAAAAACTTGACTGTGCGAGCAAATCAAATCATTGACTTCAGCCTTTGTCGCCTCGTCCAAGGCTTCATAGGCAGCACGCATGTCAGCAAACTCCGTATTCCCACCCTTGGCAGGAATCTTTCGCGCAGAAAGAAGTGAGTATTTAGCGGGCACATCCTTGAAGGAACTATCAGAGTGCCACAACAAATTGCCAAGACCGAACAAGCGCCGACGGTCATCGCGGGGCAGCAATTCGCCATGCTTGTCGATGTTCGAAATGTCATTCAACGCCATGCTCAGACGTCTGTCCTTGCCAGACTCGATGTCGCCGGTAGCTTCCTCCAACAAACCAAGCTGGCGGCTGAATGCGACCTGCTGCTCATCTTCCAGGTGTTGATCATGGAATACCAGCACGCCGAAACGGTCCATGCCTTGGTGAATGGCTGCAAGCTCTGCATCTGTCAGGGTGCGGGTCAGGTCAATTCCTGAAACTTCACCGACAAAATTTGGTCTCGTCGGTTCAACGGGTTGGATGATGTGTGAAATAAAAACCTCTGCACAAAATTAAAGGAAGAATATTCAAGCATTCATTGGATCGACATACTTCTTGCGCTTTCTAAACTGAAAACAAGCAAACGTCAAGTGGTACTGATGTAAGATTCGTGCCATGAGAGCCACTAGAAAACCACCCATTCAATTTGAAACTCTTGAAAAAGACGATGCGACCTTTCACCGAGCCGCTGACATCTTTCGAGTGATGTCTGCACCCATGCGATTACGCATCATGAGCTCACTCTGCGCGGGTGAAAAAAATGTCAGTGAACTGCTGGAAGAAGTAGAGACCACTCAATCAAATATGTCTCAACACTTGAGCACGCTCTATCAAGCCGGCATTGTTCATAAACGCCGTGAAGGCGTCCAAATTTATTACGCCATCGCCAACCCTGTTTTTGTCGATTTGTGCAAAGCTGTTTGCACTCAAATTGCCGCTGAAAGTCTCGCGGCAGCCTAAAGTGGGGTTATTACTGTGCCCAAACGCCATTTTGCGCGTTTAATATCAGGGTAAATAAGGACCGGCTAATGAATGCATCGAACTTCACGAAATCTTTATGTTTGTGCTTAATGCTCTTTTTAAGCAACTTGGCACACGCTCAAATCAAAGTGGTCTACCACCTCAATGAGGGCATTGCCCAAGCGACCAGGGCCTTGGGCAACATTCGAAATCACTTGGGAGCAGACCCGCAGGCCCAAATCACGGTGGTCAGCCATGGACCGGGCATCGATTTTTTGCTTGATGGCGCAACCAACGCATCAGGCCAAAGTTTTTCTGGCACCATCGGCGATCTCGCCTCCAAAGGTGTTCAGTTCAAAGTATGCAACAACACGCTAGAAAATCGGAAAATAAGCAAAGACAAAGTTGTCATGGAAGCCTCCATCGTGCCCTCTGGGGTGGCCGAGGTTGCTAGCTTGCAAGCTAAATCAGGTTTTGTTTATCTCCGCCCTTGAAGCCAATCCTTAAAGTTCAAATGATTCACATTCACCACTCAATCAAGCATATGAAAAATTGGTCTTATCTCATTGCAGCCGCCTTCTGTGTTGCCACCAGCGCACAAGCACAAACTAACGCCACGCCAGATCCCCTTCAAGTTCGAAGTTGGGCTGCAGGATGCGCAAACTGCCATGGCACCAATGGCCGAGCAGAACCTGGAAACGAATCGCTGGCGGGCATGAATCAAGACGAACTCGTCAAAAAAATGCTTGATTACAAAACAGGCCGCAAGCCCGCCACCATCATGCATCAATTGTCAAAAGGTTACAGCGATGCGCAAATTATTGCCATTGCGGGTTACTTTGCTGCACAGAAAAAATAAGGAGTTGTCATGAAACGTCGTCAATTTATTCAAACAGCTTCAGCAGGCTCTGCATTCGGCGCTTTGGGACTGATGTCCGGTTGTGCATCGATCGGTGGCAGCAGTGGCCCCAAAGTGGTGGTCGTGGGTGGTGGCTATGGTGGTGCTACGGCAGCAAAATATGTTCGCATGTGGTCTGACTACGGCATTCAAGTCACCCTGATTGAGCCCAACGCCAATTTTTGGTCTTGCCCTATTTCCAATTTGGTCATTGGTGGCAGCAAAACAATGGCCGATATCACCATGACCTATGACAACTTGGTCAAGCGCCATGGTGTCAATTTAATCAAAGACTACGCCACACAAATAGACCCCGACAAGCGTATTGTCAAGTTAGCCAGCGGCGGCGAAGTTGCCTACGACCGCCTCATTCTTTCTCCTGGCGTCGATTTCATGATGGACACACTGCCTGGTATGAACAAAGCGGGCGCCCAAGACAAGGTGTTGCATGCGTGGAAAGCTGGCGCTCAAACTTTGGCTTTGCGCAAGCAATTAGAAGCCATGCCCGACGGCGGCGTTTATGCGCTGTCTATTCCTTTAGCACCCTACCGCTGCCCACCCGGCCCTTATGAGCGTGCTTGCCAAGTCGCCGAGTATTTCAGCAAGGCCAAGCCCAAAAGCAAAGTGCTCATCTTGGATGCCAATGAAGATGTCACATCCAAGGGGCCTTTGTTCAAAAAGGCATGGGCTGACCGTTACAAAGGCATCATTGAATACCGTGGAAAGCACAACGCAGTCGATGTCGATGCCGCTACCAACACGGTCAAGTTTGAATTCAATGACGATGTCAAAGCCGCTGTTTTGAATGTCATCCCTGCCATGCGTGCTGGGGACATTGCTGTGAAATCCGGATTAGCGACGGCCAACAAACGTTGGTGCGAGGTTGATTTCCTGACATTTGAATCTAAAGCTGCCAAGAACGTGCACGTGCTGGGTGACTCTATTCAAATTGCCCCTGCTATGCCAAAGTCAGGACACATGGCCAACCAACACGGCAAGACCTGCGCTGCTGCGGTCGTCGCATTGCTCACTGGCAAAGAGCCTAACAAATTGCCTATCTACAACAACACATGCTACAGCTTTGTCAGCTCGGAGGACGTTGTGCACGTGGCCAGTGTTCATGCCTATGATGCCGACAAGAAAACCATGTTGACCGTGCCAGGTTCAGGGGGCGTCTCAAGTGCTGCCAATGAACTAGAAGGCAAATATGCCATGGCTTGGGCGCGTAATATTTGGGCAGACAGCTTGGCATAAATTTGAGTCATGCGTTGGAATCGATTCTTCCAGACCATGACTGTCGCATTGACAGTCATGAGTTTCAGTTCTGTTTCTTTTGCGCAAGCAGATGAGGCCAGGGCCAAGAAAATTATTTCAGGTTCTTGCTTTCTATGCCATGGCGCTGAAGGTGACTCTTCTAGCGAGATATTTCCTCGTTTAGCGGGACAACATTCAGAGTACATCGCCAAGCAATTAGAAAACTTTAAAAGTGGAAAGCGAAATAACACAGCCATGCGCGACATGGTGGCCAAACTCACGCCCGATGAGATGCTGGCCATTGGCAGGTATTTTGAAAAACAAAGCGTGCCTGTCGAGGCTCCTAAGGACGCAGATCTGGCCGCCGTTGGCAAATACATTTATCACAACGGTAACAAGTACAGTGGCGTTCCTGCATGTGCCAGTTGCCATGGTGCAGAAGCCAAGGGAACAGTCGCACTGCCAAGATTGGCAAGTCAATTTGCCATTTACACCGAAACACAGTTAAAGCAATTCAACACACGTGAGCGCAACAATGACAACGCGGTGATGCATTCCATTGTGTCCAAAATGACACCTCTTGAAATGTCAGCAGTTGCCGAATACCTGAGCGGCAAATAAAAATGCAAAGCCTCAAGGGTGCTTGTGCGTCGCTGGCGAATCTAACCATCGATCCGTGATACCAGCGCCAAGCCACATACCCACCAACGTGACCCAAGATGTCAGAGCAAAAATAGCTCCGCCGGTGACACCAGCGCCAATGGCGCAACCGCCTGCCAACATCGAACCAAAGCCCATCAATATCGCGCCTGCAATATAGCGGCCCATGCTGTAACCGTCCTTGAATCCTTCAAGCTGAAACTCCTTGCCCACCATGGCACCCATGAAAGATCCAAGAAACACACCGGGTATCAAGCCAAACTCAAAACCAATTTTGGGTGCCGGAGATTGCAGCACTCGCATCAACCACTCAGCAGAGGCGCCACTGAAAGTCAGGCCTTGAATTTGAATGGGCTCAAATGAATTGAGTGCCACCCATTGCGTAAAACCCCAAGCCGCGGCAACCGACAGCCCTGTTCCTATTCCGCCAATCCACAAGCCAATGGGTTTTGAAGTGCTGCGACTGACAAAGTAGATGGCGACCAGAAACCACGACACACCTAAGTACAAGCCCGTGAGATGGCCTGTACCTAGCAAAGCCAGGAGATCGCGGCCAGCCCCGCCCTCTAAAGTGGACCATTCACTGATGGCAATTCTGGCTGGCATCAAAGCACCAGACAAACTCGATTGCGCAACGACTGCAAAAATCAATCCTGAAAGCAGTGCGCGTAAATTACCATTGGCAGAAAGAATCAGCAATCGACTTGCACAGCCGCGCGTGAGTATCATGCCAATGCCAAATATCAGGCCCCCTATCATGGCGCCAGACAAGCTGCCTTTCGCTGCAATTTGACGTGCGCCGCTGCTGTCAAGACTGCCCCATACAACCAAGGCCTGGGTCCCAATAACGGCTGCAGAAAAAGCCAACAACCAAATCGAAAGTTTGTCTTTGAAATGACCATGCCAAAAGTCAATCACAGCTGCTCTTAAGCAGAATCTGGAATGCTGTGCAAAGAAACCAAAAAATAGACCAATCGCCGCGCCGCCAAAGGCAAGGACCTTGCCTTCGCCATAAATTTCCAGGATTTCACTGAGTGCAATGCTCACGGCCAACTCTTTTCATATCAGTCTTTACTAATATGAATCGTATCAACCGTTCCATTGAGTGAATTGACTTGCGTCAAACACGGTGAAGCCAATTCATGGCCACGCTCAAGTGGGCGCGCCAATCGACTTCAAGAATTTGTAGGTGATTGCAGCACCCGCAATGATCGAGATGAGTGTAAGCCAGGCCGTGTTTGAAAATACTACGCCACCAGACATACCGGCACCTACGGTGCATCCACCGGCAAGCACGGCACCAAAACCCATCAAAATAGCACCACTGAGATAGTGGCCTAATTTGTTTTCTGTTTGAAAACCTTCAAATTTAAATTCGCCAAATAAAACGGAGGCAATCAGTGAGCCCACAAAAACACTGGGCAGCAAGCCAGCATCAAAACCAAATTTAGGCGCTGTGTCGGTGTAAAGGACACGCGTTAGCCATTCAGCGGAAGGGCTGCTGAAAGAGAGTCCTTGAACAGGTATGGGCTCAAAAGAAACATTGGCAATCCACTGCGTCAATAACCATCCCATTGCAACACAGACACCCACCAAGATATTGCCAACGAACATGGGTTTAGCACTGCCGGCCGTCGCTCTGAATCGCCATAACGCAATGCCCAAAAAAATGAACCCGATG
Organism: uncultured Burkholderiales bacterium; assembly: GCA_903844775.1. Taxonomy (GTDB): domain Bacteria; phylum Pseudomonadota; class Gammaproteobacteria; order Burkholderiales; family Burkholderiaceae_C; genus Limnohabitans_A. The sequence continues at coordinate 9,271 of CAIMUZ010000118.1, forward strand.
AGCATGCCTGACTCATAAGGAAGGCCCACCATGCTAAAGACGTTGCGTTCAGGGCCACCATCCACCAGCCACCAATTGGCAATGCTCTGCCGTGCAGGCGCAAATGCACCAGAAATAGTGGCTTGAACAGTGACTGCAAACAACAAACCGGAAATCCATGCCCGCAAATTGCCACTGGCAGAAAGAATGATCAAGCGACTGGCGCAACCCCGCGTCATGATCATGCCAATGCCAAACATCAGTCCACCCAGAACCGATCCAGAGATACTGCCTTGGGCGCCCAAATGACGCGAACTTTCTGGTTTTAAAAAACCCATCACCATGGCGAATTGAACAACGAGAATTGCAGCCGCGAAGCCCAACATCCAACCGGCAAAACGCTGGCGCCATTCACCTTCGCAACCTTCAATGACAGCCGCACGCGCGCAGAACTTAGACCGTTGAGCACTGAAACCAAACAGCAACCCAATCAAAGCTCCGCCAAAAGCGAGTACCCAATGGTCTCCATAGGTTTCAAGCAAACTTGCGATGTTCAAGAAGTTCCCCAATAATTCACTCATGACTGATATAGACTCTGGGCAATGCCATCTTTTTTAATAGGCACGCAGTCTTTTTGTATTTGTTTTGTAAAGCCTTAGATTGTCTCTTTTTTTCAGCCGATCTGTCATGCCCAGCCATCTCACACCTCCAAAACCTTCCCTGAGTCGAAGGACAACCCTTTCTAGCCTTGGAATAAGCCTGCTTGGCAGTGTGGTTTTTAGGCCTTTTGAAGCAACGGCAGCATCCGCTCAGCTCCCTGCTGCGCTGTCCTTGCCTGACGAATTGGACAGGGCTTCAAAAACAAAAGATCCCTTGATCGTGATGGTCAGTTTGGCCGGATGCCCATTTTGCCGAATGGCGCGTGATAGCTATTTAGGCCCCATGCAAAAACAAGGTTTCCCGATTGTTCAAGTCGATATGAGAAGTGATTTGGCGGTCAAAGACCTCAAGGGGCAAATTAAGTCCCACGATCAACTGGTCAAGGAATGGCGTGTGAGCATTGCGCCAACGCTCATTTTCTTAGGCCCCAAAGGTCAAGAATTGGTAGAGCGCATGGAAGGTGGCTACTTGCCTGACTTTTATGGCACTTATCTTGATGAAAAAATTGCAAAGGCAAGAAAAATTTTGCGTGGTTGATGTTGAATGCATTGTCATCACGAATTGCCTGCATCGGGAAATTACCTAGCAATCAATATGGCATCATCAAACTGAACCCCGCTTGATTTAAGCTAAATTAGCGCCTAGAAATCTGTTCAATTTTCAGAGACCCCTATGAACTTTAAAACCGTCACTTTTGCTTTCGCTTGCCTTCTTTCTATGCCTGCTTGGGCCAATTTAGACATGGCCAAAAAGAACGCCTGCATGGCTTGCCACAATGTTGATAAGAAACTCGTGGGTCCCGCTTACCGAGATATTGCAAAAAAATATGCAGGACAAAACGATGCTGCAACTATCTTGGCCAAGAGCATCAAGGCTGGCGGATCCGGCAAATGGGGCCCCGTTCCAATGCCACCGCATGCCGCACTGTCCGATGCAGACGCTACCACTTTGGCGACTTGGATTTTGGCTGGCGCTAAATAATGACCTTGAAGATGCGCTCCACACTCTCAGCAAGCTGCCTTGTGGTCGGTTTGGTCGTTGCTGCGACATCTTCAGCACAACCCGCACTGTTCAAAGATGCCGACTTGAAATTGGGCATGCAGCTCATCGCCGGCAACAAATGTGACTCTTGCCATCAAGGGCGCGTCGGCGGCGACGGCAGTGCCATTTACAAGCCCTTGGGTCGTATCAACACCCCAGGCTTTCTCAGAGGCATGGTCGAACAATGCAACACAGAATTGAACCTTGGATTTTTTCCAGAAGAAGTCACAGCCGTCGCTGCCGTTCTCAACCGCGACCACTACAAATTCAAATAGAATCTGACATCCACCTTACCTTACCCCCTAGGGTATATAGGGAGATACTTCTTTGCCTTACTTTTTTTATAATGTCGCATCTGGCATCAAGCTTGATCATCACATAAAGCACATACTAAATTAGTGTATGCTTATATAAGTACATGCTCAATGTAAAAGCGATAGAAGGCTCAAAAGGAGACAGGGTGAAAGAACAATTAAACGCTTCTGGTCGGTTGATCAAAGCACCTGAAAGCTTCCTAACACCCAGTGAAGTCAAAACAGTCTTTGCCGAGGGCAAGCAAGGCCGGCGCGACTTCATACGCCGCGCCTTTGCAGCAGCATCTGCCGCTACTGCGGCTGGCGTTACGGCAGTCTCAGCCCCTGCTGCATGGGCTCAAAGCAATCCCCTGCCCTCAGAAGGTGGCGATCCTCATATTTTGAATTTACCTGAACATGCCACTGGTTTAGGTCAAGGTGTTGCCACAGAGGGTTATGGTAAACCTTCCAAGTACGAATCCAATTTGCAACGCCGCCAGAGTCCAGGCCTAACACAAACAACTCAGTCATCGGTTTCGTTTGCGCCTCTGCAATCTTTGTTTGGCATTGTCACGCCCAACGGCTTGCACTTCGAGCGCCATCACCAAGGCTGGTGGGACATTGACCCGTCTAAACACCGTTTCATGATCAACGGCATGGTCAAGAGCCCCAAGGTTTTCACGATGGACGAGCTCATGCGCTTGCCCTCTGTCTCTCGCTTTCACTTCATTGAATGTGGCGCCAACACGGCGGTCGATTGGGGCAATGTGGCTGTGCCAACAGTGCAATACACGCACGGCATGCTGTCGTGTTGCGAATTCACCGGTGTGCCCCTCATCACTTTGCTTGAGTTGGCTGGCGCTGACTTGAAAAAAGGCAAGTTCGTATTAGCAGAAGGCGGTGACGGGTCTTCCATGACCCGAACCATTCCCATGAGTCTCATTACATCGGGTGAAGTGCTGGTGGCTTACGGCCAAAACGGCGAAATGCTTCGTCCAGAGAATGGCTACCCATTGCGCTTGATCGTTCCCGGCGTTCAAGGTGTGAGCTGGGTGAAGTACCTGCGTCGCATTGAAGTGGGCGATCAACCCTATGCGGCCAAAGACGAAGCTGTGCACTATATCGATCTGCAACCAAGTGGCCTACATCGCCAATACACCAACATTCAAGAATGCAAGAGCGTGGTCACAACGCCTTCAGGGGGTCAAGTGCTTTTAGACAAAGGCTTCTACAACATCACTGGCTTGGCTTGGTCAGGCAAGGGCAAGGTCAAACGAGTGGATGTGTCGACAGATGGTGGCCGAAACTGGCGTCCGGCACGACTCGAAACGCCCGTCCTTTCGAAAGCCCTCACACGTTTTAATTTAGATTGGATTTGGGACGGCAAGCCGGTCATCATTCAAAGTCGGGCGCAAGACGAAACTGGTTATGTGCAACCCATGTACAAGCAATTGCGCGATGTACGCGGCACTCGCTCGATCTACCACAACAACGCCATTCAGTCATGGTTGGTGCAAGAAAATGGGGAGGTGAAAAATGTTCAAGTTTCCTAAAATTGCCCTGCTCCTCACCTTCTGCCTCGCAAGCGTCACTGTATTTGCACAAAGCACAAAATACCCCGGTCTAGGCCGAGACGCGACAGCCATGGAAGTGGCCGCATGGGACATTGATGTTCGCCCCGACTTCAAAGGATTGCCCGCCGGCTCTGGCTCTGTGGCCAAGGGGCAAGATGTATGGGAAGCCAAGTGTGCCCAATGTCACGGTATTTTTGGTGAGTCCAATGAGGTGTTCAGCCCCCTGATTGGCGGTACCACAGCGGCAGACATTAAGTCAGGCCGCGTAGCCAACCTCACACGTGCCGACTATCCTGGACGCACCACCCTCATGAAGGTGGCCACCGTGTCTACGCTCTGGGACTACATCAATCGTGCAATGCCCTGGACCAATCCGAAAACACTCACGACCGAAGAGGTTTACGCCGTCACAGGATTTATGTTGAATTTAGCAGGCATCGTGCCCGACGACTTTGTGTTGTCCAACAAAAATATCGCAGAGGTTCAAAAGCGCATGCCTAACCGCAATGGCATGACCACAGCGCACGCCATGTGGCCTGGCAAGGAATTTGGTAACGCAAACAAGCCAGACACTCAGAATGTAATTTGCATGAAAGACTGCGTGACTGAGACCAAGCTTGCTTCTTTTTTGCCCGACTTTGCGCGCAATGCACACGGTAATTTAAGTGAACAAAACCGTACGGTGGGACAGCAAAAAGGGGCTGACACCACTAGACCTGAAGGCAATACGGGTCAGATAAATGCAGCCGCCAGTGCAGCCGCCAATTCAGCACCCAATTCAGCATCTATAGGGTCGGCGTCAACTGCCAAACCTGCCGACAGCAAATCGGACAACAAGGCGGTGTTGGCATTGCTGAGCAAAAACGTGTGCATGGCCTGCCACGGTATGGACAAGAAAATTGTGGGGCCTGGTTTTAATGAAATCGCTAAGAAATATCCAGGCAAAGTGGACTATCTATCTGGCAAAATCAAAGCAGGTGGTTCTGGCGTTTGGGGCGCTATCCCCATGCCGGCCCAAAACGTGAGTGAATCAGACGCCAAAATCATTGCCAACTGGCTGGCCAATGGCGCACCCAAATAACAACAGCTAGGACAAGGTCAATCAGGCATTTATGGATTGACTTTGACTCAGATTTCAATAGCATCAACTTATTCACAAGGAGAATTCAGATGCAAACACGTCGCGAGACTATTCAACAGAGCATGGTGGTTGCAGGCTTGCTGGCATCAGCAGGCTTACCCCAATTTGCACATGCCGCTTTCAACAAAAATGGCTTCGATGCCAAGTCTGTTCAAGATGCCGTGAAGGCTTACGGTGGCAGTAATATTGCAGAGAGCAAAGACGTTACCGTCACAGGTCCTGACATTGCGGAAAATGGTGCAGTAGTCCCTTTGGGTGCCAGCACTTCTTTGTCAGGTGTCAAGCAACTGCTCGTCTTGGTAGAAAAAAATCCATCTGCACTGATCGCCATGTTCCACGTGAGCGATGCCGTCGATGCCAACTTCCTCACACGCGCCAAAATGGGCCAATCCTCAGACGTTTACGCGGTTGCCATCATGGCTGACGGCAAAGCCCTTTTTGCCAAAAAAGAAGTCAAGGTAACTTTGGGTGGTTGCGGCGGTTGAGCCTATACCCTTGAGTTCATTCATACATATTCAGGAGAAAAAAATGGCAGATCCAATGCGCATTCGCGCCCAAGCCGCTGGCGATAAAGTAACTGTTCGTGTCTTGATGAGTCACGAAATGGAAACAGGTCAGCGCAAAGACGCTGCGGGTAAAACCGTGCCTGCATGGTTCATTCAAGAAGTGACAGCGGCCCACAACGGCAAACCCGTTTTGTCTGCTGAATGGGGCCCTGGCGTGTCTAAAAATCCATTCTTGCAGTTTGCGGTCAAAGGTGCCAAAGCCGGAGACAAAATTGCTGTCACTTGGAAAGACAACAAGGGTGATACCCGTACCGACGAAGCCACGGTGACTTGAAAGACTAAGTGGACAACCAAGGGTGAAGCGAAATCTTCACCCTTTTTCAGTTTAAGAAATCGACACATTGAGGTGACCATGAAGCATTCAATTTCCGTCTTATTGGCCGCGGGTCTGATGACACTGAGCCAGAGCAGCCTGGCCCAAAAAACAGCCAGCCAAAGCATTGATGAATACCGCGCCATGTTGCAAGACGGCAATCCAGCAGATCTGTTTGAAGCCAAGGGTGAAGGCCTCTGGACCCAAAAACGAGGACCTAAAAATGCATCACTTGAAAAGTGTGATTTAGGCAAAGGCCCCGGTGTATTCAAGGGTGCCTTTGTAGAGCTTCCAAAATATTTCGCAGACACTGGCCGCGTTCAAGACTTGGAGTCGCGCCTACTCACTTGCATGGAGACACTGCAGGGCTTGAATGCAGCAGAAATTGCAAAGACGCCTTTTGGTCGAGGCGAACAAGTGAACATGACGGCACTGGCCACATGGGTGGCTGCAGAATCCAAAGGCATGAAGTTCAATTTGCCTCAAGCCAACCAAGCAGAAAAAACTTTTTATGAAGTCGGCAAGCGACTGTTCTTCCAGCGCGGTGGGCCTCACGATTTTGCTTGCGCCTCTTGTCACGCCGAAGATGGCAAACGAATTCGTCTCCAAGATTTGCCCAATCTCACCAAGAATGCAGGGGATGGTATTGGTGTTGCAGCTTGGCCAGCCTACCGAGTCTCCAACGGACAAATGTGGGGCATGCAACAACGCCTTAACGACTGCTACCGCCAGCAACGTTTCCCCTACCCTGGCTTTGCCAGTGATGCCACCATCGCCTTGGGTGTTTACTTGGGTGTCAACTCCCAAGGATCAGCCTCGATCGCGCCTGCCATTAAGCGTTAAGGAAACATTGCAATGAAAAAAATGACATCAAAAATTCGGGTTATCTTGGCCGTTACCGCGGCATCTCTTGTGACGTTAGGCTGTGCAACCGGGCCCAGTGTGGCAGAGCTGAACACACTCACCCAGCAAATCGTGAAGGCCTCCTTTCGCGATCAAGGTATTGTGAAAGCCAGCACCCTGATCAATACCGATGAAACCAACAAAGTCTGCAGCGAGGCTGATGCCCTCGGCAAACCCTTGGATGAGAAAACCGCCAAGCTCATTGAAGAGATCAACATGAAAACCATCAAGTGGCCTTCCGATGGTAAGTTCATTGGCGATTGGAAAGAAGGCGAGAAGATTGCCCAAAATGGTCGCGGACTCACCTTCACAGATAATGACAAAACCGTGAATGGAGGTAATTGCTACAACTGCCACAAAATTGATGAAAAAGAAATCTCTTACGGCACCATTGGACCTAGCCTTCACAACTACGGCAAAATTCGTGGCGTGAGCGACCCCAACAGCGCAGCGTCTAAGCCTATCGTGGAATACACCTGGGGCAAAATTTGGAATTCCAAGGCCTACAACGCTTGCTCCAACATGCCTCGCGCAGGACACGGTGGCATCTTGACTGAAGCACAGGTTCGCCATGTGGTTGGCTTATTGTTAGACCCTAAATCGCCAGTTAACCAATAAGTGCAGCCCTTTAAAACCCGGTTCTCCCGGGTTTTAAAAGCCTCCATATATTAGCGAAGACCAAAGTATGAACCTCTCCAAACGTGAATTTATGCAAGTCATGGGCGCAGGAACCATGGCGGGTTTAGGGATGGGCACTTACGCAAATGCAGACGCTGCAACCGCAGCCAACGGTCTTTATGACATTCCCAAATTTGGCAATGTGTCTTTCTTGCACATGACCGATTGCCACGCCCAACTCAAGCCCATCTACTTTCGTGAACCCAGCATCAATTTAGGGCTGGGCAGCATGAAAGGCAACTTGCCGCATTTGGTCGGCGAGCATTTGCTCAAGTTTGCCAATATTCGCCCAGGCACTTCGGAGGCTCACGCCCTCACCTTTTTGAATTACGAAAAAGCGGCTGCGCGCTATGGCAAAGTGGGCGGATTTGCACATTTGGCCACATTGATCAAACGCATGAGAGCCAGCCGCCCAGGCTCTTTGTTGCTTGATGGCGGCGATACATGGCAAGGCTCTGGCACTTGCTTGTGGACCAACGGCCAAGACATGGTCGAGGCTTGCAAATTGTTGGGCGTCGATGTCATGACAGGCCACTGGGAGTTCACACTGGGCATGGACCGTGTGAAAGAAATTGTTGAAAAAGATTTTGCCGGCAAGGTCGAATTTGTTGCGCAAAATATTAAAACACAAGACTTCGGAGACCCTGTTTTCAAGCCCTACGTCATCAAAGAGATGAACGGTGTGCCCTGCGCCATCATTGGCCAGGCTTTCCCCTACACCCCCATTGCCAACCCCCGCTACATGATGGCCGACTGGGCTTTCGGCATTCAAGAAGAAAACATGCAGACCATGGTGAATGAAGCCAGAGCCAAAGGAGCGCAAGTGGTGGTGGTGCTGAGCCATAACGGCATGGACGTTGACCTGAAAATGGCCAGCCGCGTCACAGGCATCGACGCAATCATGGGCGGGCACACCCACGACGGCATGCCCGTGGCCACCTTGGTGACTAACAAATCTGGCAAAACCATTGTGACCAATGCCGGCTCAAATGGTAAGTTCTTGGGTGTGCTTGATTTTGAAGTGAAAGAAAAGCGCGTTGCCGATTTTCGTTACAAGCTGCTGCCAGTATTTTCCAACATGTTGCCAGCCGACAAAGAAATGGATGCACTCATCACCAAAATTCGCGCACCTTACGAAAGTAAGTTGAACGAAAAACTGGGCATCTCGGAAGGCTTGTTGTACCGCCGAGGCAACTTCAACGGCACCGGCGATCAATTGCTCATTGACGCCCTCATGGATGTTCAAAGTGCTGAAATTGCGTTTTCGCCAGGCTTTCGTTGGGGCACCACCCTCTTGCCGGGTCAAGCCATTACCCGTGAATGGTTGTTAGACATGACTGCCACCACCTACTCTTACGCCACCGTCACAGAAATGACGGGCGAGACCATCAAAACGGTATTGGAAGACGTTTGCGACAACTTGTTCAACCCTGATCCTTATTATCAACAAGGCGGTGACATGGTCCGCGTTGGCGGTTTGCAATACCAATGCAATCCTACCGCCACCATGGGCAAACGCATTGAAGAGATGCGCTTGAATGGCAAGCTCATCGAAGCTGGCAAAAAATACAAAGTAGCAGGCTGGGCTCCAGTTGCGGAGGAAGCTCGCTCTCAAGGCAATAAGCAGGTTTGGGATGTGGTCGAGCAGTGGCTCAAAACTCAACCCAATGGCCGCATCAAACCCCGTCAGTTGAATGCACCCAAAATCACGGGTGGTTTACCCAACCCTGGGTATGCTGCCTAAGCTCGGTGAATTCCGAGACACACAATGCCAATCATGAAGACCCCACAGCAGCCCGTGCCGGTTAAAACCAAGCTGCAGCGAAGGGCCTTTCTTGGCACCCTGGCCACCGGCATAGGCGCCTTAGGCATGTGGCCAGACATGCAAATACTGGCAGCTGACGTCAAAGACTTTTTGGTCGGTTCGCCCATGAAGGACATTCCCGCCACACAAATTTCAAAACATGTGTGGTTGATCTATTCGCCTGACGGATTTCCTACGCCAGAAAATCGCGGCATGATGTCCAACGTTACCTTCGTTGTCACCTCAGCAGGTGTTGTCATCATTGATTCAGGCAGTTCATTGCAGATAGGCCAGATGGCCATTCGGATGATTAAAAAAGTGACATCCCTTCCCGTGGTGGCCATTTTCAATTCTCATTTCCATGGCGATCACTGGCTTGGCAATCATGCGTTTGTTGAGGCCTATGGCCCGCAATTTCCCATCTATGCATTGGCCAAAACCCAAGAAGCCATCATGGGCATGCAAGGCAATGCATGGCGCCTCTTGATGGAAAGATGGACCAATCAATCAACAGCGGGTACCAAGGTGTTTGCGCCCAACCAAATTGTGACAAGCGGGCAGAGAATCAGAATCGGCGACATTGAATTTGCCATGCACCACTATGGCCGCGCTCATACCGATGCCGATTTGTGCATTCAAGTGGTTCAGGACCAAGTTACTTGTGTGGGTGATATTGCAATGACCAACCGAATTGCAAATATGGATGACGGCTCTTACGCAGGAACTTTCAAATACTACAAAGAATTAAGCCAAAGGACCGGCAAACAAATGTGGCTGCCAGGGCACGGCCGCCCCACCCTTGATTTGTTAGAAACCTACGGCGATTTTTTAGCGGGCATTTGGGAGCCTTGCCTGCAAGCGGTCAAGGATGGCAAGTCTGAAGCCGAGGCCAAACAAATGGTCTTAAACGATTTTCGTGTCAAAAAACGGGCAACAGACATGCAGGGGTTTGAGGGCAATATTGGCAAATACACAAGTCTTGCTTATCTTGAAGCAGAAAAAGAAGCCTTTTGATTTTCTAAGTCTGCCAATTACTTGAATCCCACCCGGTCTAGCATCTGCTGAACCTTGATTTGATTCATGCCCACGGCACTCACTGGCAAGACTTCATTTTTGAAGCCCCCCCCCGACATGGTTTTCAGTGCCAAATTTTCAAAGCTCACACCCTTGGCTGCAGGCCATTCATTGTTGCCATTGGCAAAATGATTTTGTGCCGATGTACTGGCCAGATATTCCAAAAACTTCAATGCGTTTTCTTGATTTTTTGAATTCTTGGCCACTGCACCGCCTGCAATGTTCAAGTGCGTTCCCCAACTTGACTGGTTCGGAAACACCACGCTTACTTTTTCAACCAGGGCTTTGTCGTCTGCATTGGCAGACCGCATCAGGCGCGCCAAATAATAAGTGTTGGTCACAGCCACAGCGCATTCGCCAGAAGCCACACCTTTGATTTGATCGGTGTCACCACCCACAGGATTTCTGGCCAAATTGTTCACAAGCCCTTTCAACCAAGCTTCAGTTTGTTGGGGCCCCATGTGCTCGGTCATCGCCCCAAACAAGCTGAGGTTATATGGGTGTGAGCCAGAGCGTATGCACAGCTTGCCTCTCAATTTAGGATCAGCCAATTTCTCATAGGTATCAACATCTGACTTTTGTAATTTGAGCTTGTCATAAACAATGACGCGCGCGCGCGTCGACAACCCAAACCAAGGAATACCGCCATTGTCTGAGCGCTTAGCTCTGAGATTTTCAGGAATCGCTTCTTCAAGCAATTTGGATTTGACCGGCAAAAACAAACCGTCAATTTCCGCACGCCAAAGCCGCGCCGCGTCGACAAGCAAAATGACATCCGCGGGAGAGGCTTGGCCTTCAGCTTTCAAGCGCGTCAAGATGCCCGCGTCATCTGAATCAACACGGTTAATTTTGATGCCGGTACTCTTTGTGAAGTCGGCGTAAAGCGCTTCATCTGTTGGGTAATGCCGTGCTGAATAAATGTTGATGAAAGCCCCACTCGTTTGGGCCATCGGTATTTGAGGTGCTAAGCCAGCACAAGCCAGAAGAAAAATAGCGGTTAATTTGAATAATTTAGGACTCATTATTTTGATTTCAGGCCAGAATGAGCCAATTTTACATCAAATAAGAATCATTCTCATTTGGAGATTAAAAAAATAGGCCGATATAAACAGGCATCAAACCAAGCGATCAAAGGTCACCACATGGTCAACCTCTGCGCGAATGCCGATCCACTCACCCAGGGTGTGATCGTGGTGGCTTGGCACATGCGCCATGACCGTCTCCCCAGATTTCAAGCGCAAGGTGTAAAGAAACTCTGAACCCCTGAAGGCTTTTCTCAAAATTTCAGCCTGAACAGGCGCGGCGTCGTCGTGAACAATGTCATCGGCACGCAACAACACATCGCAGGCTTGAGTGCCCTCGCCTTCAGAGCCAGAGGCAAGGTCTGAATCACTTAAATCACCCAAGACCGTTTGCACATGAACATGCCCTTGGCTCACAAAGCGCACGCCTGGAATGAACACGCCATGACCGATGAACTCAGCCACAAACCTGGATGCGGGACGGTGGTACAAGTGATAGGCATCTGCCCATTGATGCAGATGGCCCTCTTGAATGACCCCAATCACATCGCCAATAGCAAAGGCCTCCAATTGGTCATGCGTCACAAACAAAGCCGTGGCATTTGCAGCTTTCAGGATGTTTCTGATTTCCATTGCCAATCGCTCGCGCAGGTCAACATCGAGATTAGAAAAAGGCTCATCCAATAGAAGCAAATCAGGCTTAGGCGCCAATGCTCTGGCCAATGCAACACGTTGCTGTTGGCCGCCAGAAAGTTCATGCGGAAATCGATCTTTTTCGCCCTCTAAACCAACCAGATGGAGAACTTCTTCAATGCGTTGAGCTTTGGCGGCCGGGGGTTGGCCATGAAGCCCGAAAGCGATGTTTGCAGCTACCGAGAGGTGCGGAAACAAAGCGTAATCCTGAAACACCATGCCCATGCGGCGTTTTTCTGGCGGCTCTGTAAAGCAATCCTGACTCACGACACGACCAGAAAGTTGAATTTGACCCGATGTCACCGGCTGAAGACCGGCAATGGCTCGCAGCAAAGTGGTTTTGCCGCAACCTGATGGCCCAATGAGAACGCCAATCTGCCCCGCTTTGAGTTGCAGAGAAACGCCATCAATTGCAGGGCCTTGATTGCCCGCGTAGCGCACTTCAACATGATTGACGGAGAGGTACATAAGTTGACATTGTAAAGAATGATCAAGACCCTCCCAATTGAGGCAATTCGGACCTCCTTACAATGCGGTAAGTGGCTGAACAGGACAAGGACCTGTCTATCAATTTCATACCTTTCAATTTCATACCTTTCACTTTATCCAACGATGCATTATTTCCGACTTCGCTCGGTGGTCTTAATTTTTTCAGCCCTGCTGATCACTTTGCCCCTATTGGCATTGATGGGATCATGGCTGGAGTGGAATGCTGCGTCGGCTCAAGTGTTGGGTGAACTTGGACAAACAGTTTTACCAGAATATATCCTCACAAGCTTGATCTTGTGTGTTGGCGTTGCTATAGGTGTCACTGTCTTGGGTTTGAGCGCCGCAGCAGCTGTGACTTTGTTTAGATTTCCAGGTCAAGCTTTTTTTGAATGGGCCTTGCTGTTACCCATGGCCATGCCAGCCTATGTGGTTGCTTATGCGTACACTGATTTTTTCCAATTCAGTGGCCCCCTTCAAAATCTCATCCGTTCGACTTGGTCTCTAGAGGGCCGCGTATTTCCTGAGATTCGCAGTATTGGCGGCGCTGTCTTCGTGTTCTCACTGACGCTCTACCCTTATGTTTATTTACTGGCAAGAACCGCATTGAGCGAACGTGCCTCGCACCTGATGGAAGCGGCGCGTACCTTAGGGGCTCCCCTTGGCAGGCGCATTACCGAAATAGCCATTCCGCTTGCCAGACCCGCAGTTGCTGCAGGTGTCGCTCTGGCGCTGATGGAAACATTGGCTGATTATGGTGTTTCCAGTTATTTTGGAATTCAAACATTTACGGCCGGCGTTTACAAAGCATGGCTGATCATGGACAACCGAATTGCAGCCGCTCAGCTGGCAACCATCTTATTGTTTGCGGTGATGGCGTTATTGCATCTTGAGAAACTAGCGCAGGCAAGAGTTCGATTTACCTCAACCCAAGCTAACGCATCTTCTTCTTTTGAATCACACTCGACTGCTCTTAGCGCGCCCAAAGCAATGGCGCTCACTGGCTGGTGCAGCTTGCTGGTTTTGTTGGGCTTTGTCGTGCCGGTCTTTCTCATGCTGAAGCCTTTGTTTGATTCTGAAACTCTCATACCGTGGGGTAGATTCTGGGAGTGGTCTTTCAACAGTCTCTTTTTGGGTGTCGTCACGGCCGCGCTCGCTGTTGCATTCTCTTTGTTCATTGCTTTCAGCTTGAGAAACAAACCAGACGCATTGACTCGCATGATTGCGCAATGGGTCGGACTGGGCTATGCCATTCCAGGCGCGGTGGTGGTTGTCGGGTTGCTATTGCCAGTCACTTGGTTGCAAATACAGTGGCCAGAATCTCAAGTGGGCTACTGGGTCACCGCTTCTGTTTTGGGCCTGGTATGGGCATACCTGGTCAGGTTTTGTGCGGTGGCACTGCAATCAATTCAAAGCGGCTATGCGCGGATTCCCACATCGCTTGACGATTCAGCGCTCACTTTGGGTGTTTCTGGCATACGCTTACTGCAGCGCGTTCATGCGCCTCTTCTCAAACGATCTGTGTTCGCAGCAGCATTGCTCGTGTTAGTTGATGTCATGAAGGAGTTACCTGCCACGCTGGTTTTACGACCTTTCAACACCGACACATTGGCGGTTGTCGCCTTTCAACTTGCACGAGATGAAAGACTTGGAGAAGCAGCACTGCCGAGTCTGGCCTTGGTGTTGGTTGGGCTATTACCGGTATTGCTACTGAGCCATGCAATGCGGCAAAAAAATTGAACAGCGGCGCTTTAGCGATTTCCATGTCGATCTTGGCGTTCCCTCAAACTTCCGCTCGCTGTCGACTGATCTTCGCTTGAAGCTGAATGCACCTTGTCACCGCCTAACCATAGGCGCTCTTGCGCTAAACAACGGGGTCTGGCCCTAGCACCACTGGCCAAATAGTCTTGCAACAAAATGGCGCGTATCTGCTCAGTTGGTAAGCCCCTGACGCCCGTTAAGTGTTCAAACACCGCATCAACAAGTTCTTCGGGTGTGAGCTGATAGGACTTTCCCGTGAGCTGCCAAAGCGCATCTGAGAAATCCATGAATGACCAAAAGGCTGAGAAATGGGGCGCCACATGACTTAGAAGAATGGAAAGTGATTTTTTAAATCGCCCCGAATTGGCCACTAAATCCCAATACTTGGCCATGCGCGTAAAGCGCTGAAGTGTCAGCGTGTCTAAATGTTGAGTTTGCTGAACGACATAAGGCGGCTGCGCGTCGTAGACCATGCCGTAAGTTTGCGTATGCCGATCAATGGGGGTGCCTCGAAGGCGCTTTAAAATTCCCAGTTGAATTTCTTGAGGGCCAATGGCCCACAGCCTGTCAAATCCTTTGGCAAAACTCTCTAAGGTTTCGCCCGGCAATCCGAAAATAAGATCAGTATGCAGGTGTGCATTTGACGACGTTAACAACCACCGAAGATTGGCCTCGGTTTGTACATTGTCTTGACGCCGAGAGATCCGCTTTTGCACCTCTTCATTGAAGCTTTGAATGCCCACTTCGAACTGCAACACGCCCGGTGGGAATTTCTGAATCATGGCCTTGAGTCGATCAGGCAGATGATCAGGAATCACTTCAAAGTGCACCAACAAACCCGCAGAAGATTCTTGACTCAATCGATCCAAGAAAAATTGAAGAATTTGAATCGAGGTTTCGATTTTAAGGTTGAACGTACGATCAACAAACTTGAAGTTGCGCGCGCCACGTTGATACAGGATGTCAAGCTCACCCAGAAATGGCGCCAACTCAAAGGCCCAGGCTGTTTTGTCCAAGGCGCTTAGACAAAACTCGCATTTAAAAGGACAGCCACGCGAAGCTTCAACATAGAGCAGCCGATGGGCCAGGTCTTTGTCCGAAAAATATTGATATGGAAGTTCAATTTGATCCATGGGAGGCTGTTCCCCGGCAATCACTTTCATCAAGGGCTTGGGACCCTGAATCAGCGCCATGCAAAGTTTGGGAAAACTCACATCGCCCCAGCCTGTAATGACATGGTCTGCTTGTTGAACAATTTCTTGTGAATCCAGTTCGTGACTCACCTCGGGCCCACCCAAGATAATTTTCAGATGAGGCCGTGATTCTTTGAGCTGCTTCACCAATGCAGTGGTTTGAGTCACGTTCCAAATGTAAACACCAAACCCAATGATTTGAGTTTTACCCGAATTTTCTGGGCCAAGTTGCTCAAGCAACTCTGCAACCATCTGATCTATTGGACGCGCCAAGGTGTATTCGACCAATGCAGTTTGATTTGCCAAATCTTGACTGCCATGCCTTGACATATTGGCCATTAAATACCGCAAACCCAAAGACGCATGGATGTACTTGGCATTCAGCGTACAAAGAATGACAGAGGGGTTTGCGGGTGCAGAACTTTGCATGTTCGTATTATCTAGCCAAGCTCATGCAAGCCTAAATACCTGCGCAATTTGGCTGTGGTCAAGGGCAGGCCTAAGACCGCTGGGCAAAATGCAGCCAATTGTTCATGGCTTCAGCAACAGCTTGCGGTTTTTCCATGGTGACCATGTGGCCCGCTGACGTAATGACCGACATTGTGGCGTGAGGTACATATTGCATCATTTCCTCGTGCTGAGATGGGGGAGCCCAACTGTCTTGTTGGCCACACAAAATCAAACATGGAACCTGAATCGCTTTTAAAACGTCGGTGGTATCGCTTCGGTGAATCAAAGCCAACAATTGTCTGGCAAAGATGTCTGAATTCTTCCGATCAAACATGTCCAAAATTTGATCGATCAAGACACCATCTTGAAGACGCTCTGGATGCACCATGCCTTTGACCCACTCCTTGGCCATGGCACGCACGCCTTGCGCCTGTGCAATTTGCAGCAAGGCCAAACGTTTGGCAACTTCTGATTCGCCCGATTGGCCCTCCAATTTGGCCAAATACCCGGTGTCCATCAAGGCAACACCAGCGATTCGTTGTGGCGCTATTCTCAAGGCCTCAAGGACAACACGTCCGCCCATTGAATGTCCAGCAATCACAAACCGATCGGGGGCATGGCGCAACAACTGCTCAGCCATCTGTGTCAGTGAATTGGCCAAATGGTGATCCACCATTTGGTATTTTTGCGATGGCTCAAGGTGCGGCAAAAGAGGTTCCCAAACTGTGTGATCACACATCAGGCCAGGCACCAACAGCAAGGGCAATGTGTTCATTGAATGAAGATACTCAGAAATTTTGGCTTCAACATAGAAACGTCTTTTTAAAAATAATGGATGCGATTATTGCAGACCTTGGAGAATACTGAAGAGAACTTCATTGACAAAAAATTCGCCAGCAGTGCGCTGTTTTTATTCGTTCAAATAGCCAAACGACTTCATTACACCCCTGGCTTTTTCACCCCGCAAGTAAAGCATGAGTGCTTGGGCTGCAGAATGATCTTTCGCATTTTTTAATAAGATGGCCTCTTGTCGAAGGGGCTTGTAATAATGGGCAGGCACAATCCATGCAGATCCAGTTCCGATTTTTCCGTTGATAAAGACCTGTGAAAGTGAAACAAAGCCGATCGGTACATTTTGAGTCATCACAAATTGATAAGTTTGTGCAATGTTATCGCCCAAAACCAGCTTAGGTTGCAGATCTTTTAACAAGCCTAAATGCGTGATTGTTTCCATTGCCGCTGCACCATAAGGCGCTAATTTTGGGTTGGCCATGGCGATTCGTTGGATTTCTTTGCGTTGAAGAATTCGTCCTTTTTCATCCACCAACTCTGGCTGTGGACTCCACAAAACCAATTGTCCAGTTGCATAAGTAAAGCGTGTGCCTGCAAGGCCTAAGCCTTGAGCCTCTAGTTTTTCTGCCGTGGTTGTATCTGCCGAAAGAAAAACTTGAAATGGGGCGCCGTTTTTGATTTGTGCATAAAAACTACCCGTAGCGCCAAATGACAACCTGGCCATGTGACCTGTGTCTTGTTGAAACAATTGGGCAATTTTTTGCATCGGTGCTGCAAAATTAGCGGCCACAGCCACTGTCACCTCTTCGGCCCTGAGAATTGTCGCATTGGCAACAACAAAGAGAGTCAAAATAAGGGGGCGAAACATGCAAACGATCCTTAAACAGTTATAACCATGACTTACATCGATATTAAGTCATTTCAAGTTGCAAGGCACAGCTTGCAATTATTCATGAACTCAACGACGGGCAAACATTGGAAAGGGTCAAGGATTCCGCATGCACAATGACGTACAGCAACTAAGGCTCATACTCAAATCTGCCAAAACCATTGCGGTGGTTGGCTTGTCCGCGCAGTGGAATCGGCCCAGTTATTTTGCAGCCAAGTACATGCAGGAACATGGCTACAAAATTATTCCCGTCAACCCACGCTACGCGGGTGACGGTCAGCACCCTCCCAAAAAAATTCTTGATCAAGTTTGCTACGCCAGCTTGCTCGACATTCCGGAAAAAATAGACATCGTTGACGTCTTTAGAAAAATGGAAGATGTCTTGCCCATTGCCCAAGAAGCACTTGAAATAGGTGCTACATGTTTATGGCAACAACTTGGGGTTGAAAACCACGAGGCTGACATGCTGTTTAGAAACAGCGGCCGTCAATCGGTCACCCAACGTTGCGTCAAAATTGAACATGCGCGTATTTTTGGCGGCCTCAATTGGGTGGGCGTCAATACCGGCATCATTTCAGCCAAACGTCCGGTCTAGGCCATTCATGAGCGATCATTCTTACAAACTCGAAACACTTGCCATTCACGCAGGTCAAATTCCCGACGCAGCCACGGGCGCCCGCGCGTTGCCCATTTACCAAACCAGCAGTTTTGTTTTTGACAGTGCAGAACATGCTGCCTCCCTTTTCAATTTGCAAACTTTTGGCAATGTTTACTCTCGTCTTAGCAATCCCACGGTGGCCGTGTTGGAAGAAAGAGTGGCTGCTCTAGAGGGCGGCAGAGCTGCCGTCGCTTCGGCCTCAGGCATGGCCGCCGAATCAATGGCGCTCATGACCATTTTGCAAGCCGGTGACCATGTGGTCGCAGCAGGCGCACTTTACGGTGGGTCGGTTACCCTGCTTTCGGTGAGCTTGGCAAAATTTGGCATTGAAACGACCTTTGTCGATGCGAGCAAGCCAGAGGCTTTTGCAGCCGCTGTCCAATCCAATACCCGTGCTATTTATGCTGAGAGCTTGGGCAACCCCAGTATGTTGGTCTTGGACATCGGCGCTGTTGCCGAGGTTGCACACGCACATGGATTGCCCCTCATCATCGATAACACAGTCCCAAGTCCTGCACTTTGCAACCCCATTAACTTGGGTGCCGATGTGGTGGTTCATTCGGCCACCAAGTATTTGGCTGGCCACGGGACCACTTTGGGCGGCGTCATTGTTGAAAGCGGAAAATTTCCCTGGGACAATGGCAAATTCCCCGGCATGACAGAGCCCTCTAAGGGCTACCATGGCGTCAAGTTTTATGAAACCTTTGGTGACTTTGGCTTCACCATGCGATGCCGCATGGAATGCCTGCGCGTTTATGGCGCGTCCCTGAGCCCCATGAGCGCATGGCAAATATTGCAAGGCGTTGAGACGCTGCCCTTGAGAATGGAAAGGCACTGTCGCAATGCTTTGGCCGTCGCAAATTTTCTGAAGCAAGATTCCCGCGTTGCCTGGGTCAATTACCCTGGCCTGCCCGAGCATCCGCAGCATGAACTCATGAAAAAACAAATGACCGGCGCCTCCGGCTTGCTAGCCTTTGGCGTCAAGGGCGGACTTGTGCAAGGCGTGAAGTTCATTGAAGCGGCAAAGTTCATGAGCCATCTGGTCAATATTGGCGATACGCGCACATTGATCAGTCACCCTGCCAGCACCACGCATCGACAGCTTGATGAGGCGCAACAATTGGCTGCAGGCGTTGGGCCTGACATGATTAGAATTTCAGTGGGTTTAGAACACATCGATGACATATTGTGGGACATCGATCAGGCGCTGAATACCGCCACTGGCTAAAAATTTCACATTCAAGGTATCTACATGACCTCTATTTTTGAGCAAGGCTTAGATAAAAACATTGCCAACTTCACAGCCTTGTCGCCCGTTAGTTTTGTGGAAAGAAGTGCAGAGATATTTGGCGATTTACCTTCAATCATTCATGGCCAAAGAAAATACACATGGTCTCAAACGCGAGATCGTTCTGCCAGACTGGCTGCTGCATTAAAGTCTTTCGGCATCGGCAGAGGCAACACGGTCAGCGCCATGCTGCCCAACACACCAGAAATGGTAGAAGTGCATTACGCAGTGCCTGCACTCAATGCCGTCTTGAATGCCTTAAACACACGACTGGATGCCGCACTCATTGCTTGGCAACTGAATCACTGCGAATCGAAGGTTTTGATCACCGATCGAGAATTTTCGCCTGTCATTTCAAAGGCGCTTGCTATTCTCAAAACTGAACACGGCAAAGACATGGTTGTGATCGATGTTTGCGACAGCGAATTCACTGGTGTGGGAGAACAACTTGGCGCACATGAATACGAAGCATGCCTGGCTTCTCATCCCCCTTTGGCACAATTAGATGGCCCGCAAGACGAATGGGATGCCATTGCCGTGAGTTACACCAGTGGCACCACAGGCGACCCCAAAGGGGTTGTGACGCATCACCGCGGCGCGTACTTGAATGCTGTGAGCAACGTGGTCACGTGGAGCATGCCGAACTTCCCCACCTACCTGTGGACGCTCCCCATGTTCCATTGCAATGGGTGGTGCTTTCCATGGACAGTGGCCATGCTGGCAGGCACACATGTGTGCTTGCGCCGCGTAGAAGCCCAGCCTATTTTGGACGCCATTCGAGAACATGAGGTGAATCATTATTGTGCAGCGCCCATTGTTCACAGCCTTATTTACAACGCGCCTGAAACCTTGCGTGCGGGCATTCATCAGCAAGTGCGGGGCATGGTCGCAGGTGCTGCGCCACCCGCAGCCATGATTGAAGGCATGGCCAAAATTGGTTTTGACATTACCCATGTCTACGGCTTAACCGAAGTCTACGGTCCCGCCAGTGTGGCTTCAAAACGTCCATCTTGGGCGCAAGAAAGTTTGTCAGAGCAAACTCGTTTGAATGGTCGGCAAGGTGTGCGCTATCCCCTGCAGGAGGGAATGAAAATTCTTGACCCTGCCACCATGACAGAATGTCCTGCGGATGGTGTCACGATGGGTGAAATCATGTTCAAGGGCAACATTGTGATGAAAGGTTATTTGAAAAACCCCAAGGCCACTCAAGAAGCCTTTGCGGGTGGTTGGTTTCACACAGGTGATTTGGCGGTGATGGAATCTGATCGATACGTGAAAATCAAAGATCGAAGTAAAGACATCATCATTTCAGGCGGTGAAAATATCAGCTCACTCGAAGTTGAAGATGCACTTTACCGCCACGCCGCTGTCTTGACGTGTGCCGTTGTGGCCAAGCCTGATGACAAATGGGGTGAGTCCCC
Source organism: uncultured Burkholderiales bacterium (assembly GCA_903844775.1). Taxonomy (GTDB): domain Bacteria; phylum Pseudomonadota; class Gammaproteobacteria; order Burkholderiales; family Burkholderiaceae_C; genus Limnohabitans_A. The sequence goes on from CAIMUZ010000118.1 coordinate 29,950, forward strand.
CTTGGCATTTGTCGAATTGAAATCGGGTGCGGTGGTCACCCAATCGGATTTGATCACTCATTGCAAAACACTGTTGGCAAGTTACAAAGTTCCCAAAGAAATTAGGTTTGAAGAGATTCCGAAAACCTCAACCGGGAAAATTCAAAAATTCCAACTCCGCGAACGCGCCAGAAGCGCTTGAAGAACTTTTAGGAATGAACATGACCCCTCAAGAATCACCGCTGTTAATCCGTTCTGACGATGAACGAGGCGTGACCACGCTGACCCTGAATCGACCCGCGGCATTCAATGCACTGAGTGAAGATTTATTGACCGCACTCCAATGCGAACTCGACGAGTTATCAAAAAATCAGAAAGTTCGTGTTGTGGTCTTAGCGGCCGCTGGTAAAGCATTTTGTGCGGGACATGATTTGCGCGAAATGCGTGCAGCGCCTTCGATGGACTATTACCAAAAGCTGTTTGCACAATGCGGCCAAATGATGATGAGCATTCAAAAATTGCAGGTGCCAGTCATTGCCAAAGTTCAAGGCATCGCAACAGCAGCGGGTTGCCAATTGGTCGCTCAATGCGACTTGGCTGTAGCTTCCTCTGACTCAAAGTTTGCAGTCAGCGGCGTCAATCTTGGCTTATTTTGCGCGACGCCCAGTGTGGCTTTGTCTCGAAATTTGTCCCGCAAAGCCGCCTTTGAAATGCTGGTCACTGGTGACTTTCTATCGGCGCAAGAAGCCTTAAGCCAAGGACTGATTAACAAGATTGCAGAACCTACAGAATTGGATGCAACTGTAGAAGCATTGGTTGCCAAGATTTTGACCAAGCCCCCAGTAGCTTTGGCAATGGGCAAAGAACTGTTTTACATGCAACTAGAAACAGGCATTGAAAAGGCCTACGAGTACGCCGCTCAAACCATGGCCTGCAACATGATGGACAGCTCTGCCCTAGAAGGTGTGCAAGCGTTTATAGATAAACGCAAACCCAATTGGTAGGTTCCGTTCAAGCAGCCAAGTCGAGATAAACTCGGCCGCCTTCTATCTTCACGGGCCAAGTCTTTGCGGGCTCTGTCGCAGGGCCACATGCCACTGAACCATTACGCACATCAAAAAGTGCTTGATGGAAGGGACACTCCACAAAATTACCTTCAACAAAGCCATCGCACAATTTGGCGTTGCCATGGGAACACTCGTTGTTGATGGCAAACACACCGTCGTCGACTTTGAAAATGGCAATGTCATGATGGGAAGGCATCACACCCATACCAACACCCTCAAACAAGTCAGCCTCTGCGGCCACGTCAATCCAGTTGCTCATGATTAAATGGGATAAATAATAGAGTTGGGAATCATCTCGCTGTCGTAGACGCAAAGTCTCTCAGCAAACTTGAGTCCATCGGACGTTTGAACAATGATATCCAAATACCGTCCCACATTGAAAACCGTACTTTCTTTGTCGTATTTGGTTCGAAAGACAGCGTAATTGGCCTCACTGTAGATTCTGCCATCTTCAACTTTTCGAACCATGGGCGCACCCACCACATGACGCTGGTAATAAGGGTCGTGATACAGCGTTTCAGTAATGCCATAAACGCGATCTTTCAGCATCCCCTTGCTTGTGAGTGAAAGTGTGGCAAGTGGGAATCCTCGATCGTAATTCTCGCGGGGTTGAAGTCTGTAAACGCATTGTTCTGTGAAAAATTCGGGCCATAAATCCCATTGACCACTGTCAACAGCACTGGCGTAATTGGCATAAAGCTGTTGAATACCAAACCAAGTTTGCATATCGACCATGATCAATCCTCCATCACCTTGCGCCAATACTCGTACATGCCTCGAATCAGGGTTTCGGTCACCATGTGATCCGTCTCACCCACATCCTTGCCACCCAATTCAGCCAAAGTACGATGTTGAGGTTTGGAGTTAAACGCCTGCTGCGAAAACTCAATGACCTCACCGTCGTCCGCAGACACAAATCCTGCAGGGCCAAATAAATTAGCTTGACGAAGTCGTCGATCGGTCATTTCCTCCGAGTCATCTTCAAAGCCAAAGTGAGTCCAAACAAAATCAAAAGCGCCATGACCGTCTGGCTGGATATGACGCGTAGAAACGCTGTTCACTTGCTGCTGAAAAATGACGCTGGGAAACAAAGTCATCATGACGGCTGTGGGGCCGCCCCACCATGGCTCGGGCACGATGTCCAGGAAGCTGGGGTCGTTCAATTGCATGCTGGCCTTAAAACTGCTGACTTGCGTCACATCAGACGCTTGGCCTGTGGCTTCGCCCGATGAACCCCTTGTCGAAATCATGGCAGCGTGGCGATGTTGTTCGTCCATGCGCAATTCACTTTTATTGTCTGCGCGCCAAAGCCCAAATGTGACAAACCAAGTGTGCAACAAGCCCGGGTGGTAAGGATCCTTGATGTTTTCTTGCATCAATTTCCAATTGCCAGGAATGCGCTGGCGGTTGTAGCCCAAAATTTTGAGCTGTCGCCCGTTGAATAAGCGATCGAAATAATTCAAGATGGTGGGCCCCATGAAATCTTCCAGCGATTCGACCTCATGGTCAAAGGATGCAAAAACCACCCCACCCCTCAAAGCAACTTTGAGCGCCGTCAAACCATGGTCTTTGGGATCAAAGTCGGAGGGCATACCGCCATTGACTTTCCCATCTTGCCGTACACCCCTTCTGAATGGCACGCCTTGTAACTTGCCATCCAAGGCATAACTCCATTGGTGATAAGGACACACCAGTTCTTTTTTGTTGCCATGACGTTCTCGACAAAATGCCATGCCGCGATGGGCGCATACGTTTTCCACCACATGGACATGACCCTCTTGACTTCGCGTCATGATCACGGAGCGCTCCCCAATGACCGTTCGTTTGAAATCGCCTGCATTGGGAATTTCAGCCTCTAAGCCAACGTAGCTCCAGTGCGCTTTGTAGAAAAAACGTTCTAACTCTTTTTTATGGGTGCCCTCTTGGGTATACACAGCGAAAGGAATGCGGCTGGTGCCACTTGTTTCCCAGTGAATGGGGTGTTCATTCATTTGACTTTATCTCCGCACGAATCGATTTGATCATCATGCCCATCCTGCAAAAAAGTAAATCTTACTTGACATTGAGTGATCATTCGTTGGTCAAAATTCCCACTGTACGTACCATCTTAATAGGGCAGCCCGACATAATTTTCAGCCAAGGAGCTTTGGCCCGCCTCCGATGAAAATAAATAGGTCAAATCAACTTCCTTGAGTTTTTGATCGTATTCGCTGGTATCGGGAAAGTTATGCAGCATGGTCGTCATCCACCAAGCAAACCGTTGAGCCTTCCAAACGCGTGTCAAAGCTTTTTCTGAATACTGCTCAAGCCCTGTGCTGTCGCCATTTTTGTAATGTGCAAGCATGGCTTGATAAAGATAGTGAATATCAGAACCTGCCGTATTCAAGCCTCTGGCACCTGTGGGTGGAACAATGTGCGCAGCGTCACCCGCTAAAAATAAATTGCCGTAGCGCATAGGCTCTGCCACAAACGAACGCAAAGGTGCTATCGACTTTTCAATGGTCGGTCCCGTGATCAAAGTGGCTGCAACCTCTGCCGGCAAGCGACGCTTAAGTTCATCCCAAAACTGCTCATCAGACCATTCTTCAACTTTGTCAGACAAGGGTACCTGAATGTAATAGCGGCTTAATATTTGTGATCGCAATGAGCACAGTGCAAAACCGCGTTCATGCTTGGCATAAATAAGTTCAGGTGACACCGGCTTGGTTCGTGACAATACGCCCAACCATCCAAACGGATACACTTTTTCGTACTCTTTAAGAACATGGGCAGGAATTGATTTTCGGCTCACACCATGGAACCCGTCTGCGCCAATGATGAAATCGCAATCAATGCGTTTTGATTCACTGCCAACGCGATAGGTGACAAAAGGTTTGTCTGATTTCAAATCATGCGGCGCCACGTCTTCAGCGTTGTGAATCACGATCCCCTTCATTCGGTCCCGCGCTTCATACAGGTCACGCGTTAACTCGGTCTGGCCATAAACCATGACAGAATTACCACCACTGTATTTGTGCAAATCAACCCTGTCCATTTTGCCTTCATGGGCAATGAAAAAGCCGTCGTGGATCTCCCCTTCTCTTTCCATGCGATCGCCACATTGCGCTTCTCGCATCAACTTGGCAAAGCCATGTTCCAACACGCCGGCACGAATTCGACTCAGCACATACTCGCGTGACTGGCGCTCCAAAACTACCGTTTCAATGCCCTTCAAATGCAGCAACTGAGAAAGCAAGAGGCCCGATGGGCCACCACCAATGATGCAAACTTGTGTATTCATAATTTTTTCTCCTACCGATTTTGTGACTTTCAGCCATCAACTTTTTGAAGATACGCTGATTTAGTCCAACCAGGAATGGCCTAAGCCCTCCATAACTTGTACATTTCGAACATGCCAGTCCATCCTACTTCGATTCAGTCCTACAGCCTATTTGGGGAGTCAACTCATCTGCCAGATGTCTTGCACTGCGAAACGATTGCGGAGCGATCAAAACTGCATGATTGGGAATTAGCCCCCCATCGTCATGCTCGCCTTCATCAGATCTTATTAATCACAATGGGCGGCGGTTTCGTGACCCTAGATGGTCAGACATCTCCGTTGTCGGCGGGTTCATTGGTGAACGTCCCGCATGGCCACGTTCACGCATTCAGCTTCAAAAAGGACACCCAAGGATGGGTTACCACGTTTGCAGATGAATTGATGGATGAACTGTTTGTCCGCGTCGGTAACGTGAAGCAAGAACTTGGACAAGCAAGCGTTCTCAAAGCAGACCAATTTACCCATCAAATCGTGCATCAAATTTGGCGGGAATTTTCTTCTCAGGAAAAATCACGCGCTTTGGTTTTGCGCGGATTGAGTTCTGTTCTTCTAGGCTGGGTATCCCGTCATCTACAAACTCAACGAGTTCAAATTCGGAAACAGGCCGATCCTGAACTGATTCAACGCTTTAAAGATCTGATAGAGGATCATTATTTGGCCCACTGGCGAGTGAACGATTACGCCAAAGCACTTTCAATATCCCCCACACACCTCAGCAGACTCTCGCGCTCTGCCACTGGAAATTCAGCACTGAGACTGATCGAAGCAAGACTAATGCGGGAAGCTCGCAGAAACTTGGCCTACACCAGCCTGAGCATTTCCAACATTGCTTACGCGCTGGGTTATAACGACCCCGCATATTTCTCGCGAGTCTTTGCACGCGATTCAGGACTCTCCCCCAAAGCTTTCAGGCAGCAAATCTAAGATTGAAACGAAAGCCAACAGACGCCATTTAGAAATAGCATTCACGCAATGGACAGCGACTTAAGAGGCTTTGATACAAGTCAACTTAAAACAAAATTCACCTTGAAAGTGCCAGGCAAGCAAGGGGTTAGATTGTTTCACAATGCGAAAACAAGTCTCATTTTTTATCGAATAAGCCTTTTAAGCAGTCTGTCAGGCACTGCTTTTAAGATCTAATACAGGGTTGCAGAGAGACCTACTTGAAAAAACGAGGAAGAAAAATGGCAAACCAAAAATCTAAAATCATTTACACCCTGACCGATGAAGCGCCCCTGTTGGCCACAGCAGCTTTCTTGCCTGTGATTCGAACTTTTGCGGCACCCGCTGGTATTGAAATTGAATCAAGCGACATCTCTCTTGCAGCACGCATTCTGGGTGAGTTCTCTGACCTGTTGCCCGAAGCGCAGCGCATGCCCAATAATCTGGCCGCTCTGGGCAAGTTAACTCTCAAGCCAGAAGCCAACATCATCAAATTGCCCAACATCAGCGCCTCGGTGGGCCAGTTGGTCATCGCGATCAAAGAGTTGCAAGCCAAGGGCTATGCACTCCCTGAGTATCCCGATAACCCAAAGAACGACGCAGAAAAAGACATCAAAGCGCGCTACTCCAAATGCACGGGCTCCGCTGTCAACCCTGTTTTGCGGGAGGGCAACTCAGACCGCCGTGCCCCACGTGCCGTGAAAGAGTTTGCGCGTAAAAATCCTCACAGCATGGCGGAATGGAGCCAAGCCTCTCGATCGCATGTATCCCACATGCACCACGGCGATTTCTATCACGGCGAAAAGTCCATGACGGTCGAGCGAGCTCGCGATGTGAAAATGGAACTCATCACCAAGAGCGGCAAAGCCATGGTGCTCAAGCCAAAGGTCTCCTTATTGGAACGTGAAGTCGTTGACAGCATGTTCATGAGCAAGAAAGCGCTTGAAGAATTCTACGAAAAAGAAATCGAAGACGCTCACAAAACAGGCGTGATGTTCTCTTTGCACGTTAAAGCCACCATGATGAAGGTGTCACACCCCATCGTTTTTGGTCACTGCGTCAAAATTTTCTACAAGGATGCCTTCGAAAAGCACAAAGCCGTGATGAGCGATCTGGGTATCAACGTAAACAACGGCATGGTTGACCTTTATAACAAGATTGCAACGTTGCCCGAATCAAAGCGCGAAGAAATCATGCGCGATTTGCATGCCTGTCATGAACATCGACCCGAGTTGGCCATGGTCGACTCTGCCAAGGGCATTACCAATTTTCACTCCCCCAACGACGTGATCGTGGATGCTTCTATGCCAGCGATGATTCGCAGCGGCGGCAAAATGTGGGGCGCCGATGGCCGCTTGAAAGATGTGAAGGCGGTGATGCCTGAATCGACTTTTGCACGCATCTACCAAGAGATCATCAACTTCTGTAAGTGGCACGGCGCTTTCGATCCAAAAACCATGGGCACAGTCCCTAACGTGGGCTTGATGGCGCAACAAGCCGAAGAATATGGTTCACACGACAAGACGTTTGAGATTACTGAAGACGGCATCGCCAACATCACCGACCTCGAAACCGGTGAAGTTTTACTCAGCCAAAACGTTGAGGCTGGCGATATCTGGCGCATGTGCCAAGTCAAAGACGCTGCCATCCGTGACTGGGTGAAATTGGCAGTCAACCGCGCTCGTAACTCTGGCATGCCTGTGGTTTTCTGGTTGGACGCCTACCGCCCTCACGAAGCACAACTGATCCGCAAAGTGAAGATGTATTTGCACGAGCACGACACCATTGGTTTAGACATCCAAATCATGAGTCAAGTTCGCGCCATGCGTTACACCCTCGAGCGCGTCGTTCGTGGCTTGGACACCATCAGTGCCACCGGTAACATTTTGCGCGACTACCTCACTGACTTGTTCCCCATCATGGAATTGGGAACGAGTGCCAAGATGCTATCTATCGTGCCCCTGATGGCGGGTGGCGGCATGTACGAAACTGGCGCTGGCGGTTCAGCGCCCAAGCACGTGAAGCAACTGGTGGAAGAAAACCATTTGCGTTGGGATTCTCTGGGTGAATTCTTGGCCCTGGCCGTTTCACTAGAGGACCTTGGCCTCAAAACAAACAATGAGAAAGCCAAAATTTTGGCCAAGACATTGGATGCGGCAACCGGCACCTTGTTAGACAACAACAAGAACCCCTCACCCAAAACGGGTGAGCTCGATAACCGAGGCAGCCAGTTTTATCTCTCCATGTTTTGGGCCCAAGAGTTGGCGGCTCAAACAGCAGACAAAGAGTTACAGGCTAAATTTGCGCCTTTGGCCAAGGCTTTGACAGAATCCGAGAAGCAAATTGTCAGCGAACTGAAAGCTGTTCAAGGCAAACCCGTTGACATTGGGGGCTACTACATGCCGTCGGCAGACTTATTGCAAAAAGCCATGTGCCCCAGCGCAACTTTTAACAAGATCCTTCAATCTGCCAACGCTTGAATGCCACTGTAGAAAGACCTGCTTCGGGTCTTTTTAACCAAAAAGCCGCAAATTTGCGGCTTTTTTTAATTCTACTTTTATTGAAATAAATCAGACTGTTTCGTATTTAAGTCCGCTGTTGATTTCTTTGAAACTTTTTGCTTCGAAGCTTTAGCCGCTGATTTCAAAGGAGACAGCTCTAGAATGGCCGGCAATTCAGAGTTTGGATTCTTCAAGCTTTGCGCAGGATCTCTTTGACGGGTCAGTTCAGCCGGCCAACGCTTAAGCCGCTTCAATTCACCACGATTCATACATCGATAGACCGCAACCAGATCGTTCGTAGATTGCGCTTCAAGCAGCACATATTGCTTTTCGTAACAGACTACTTCTCGCCCGACGATGGACAAGGCTTCACTGCTTCCCTTCAGATCTGTTCTTGAAAAGGCTGTGATGGCCCGGAGGATGATCTTATTCATTCAGAACTCTAGTTGGTTAACTGGTAGTTTTAAAACCTGATGATAGCGAGCATATAGTTATTTAACAATAAGTTTATTAACAGGGGCAGAAGTCTACGCGCTCAATGCGCTCCAAATGAGCTTCAATGACACCAAGAAAAGGCTGCCTAGTACCAACTTATAAAACCATGCATCTGCAATTCTGCGAGTCAGGTAGGCTCCCAGAAAAGTCCCGATTAGCGCACATGGCACCAAATAGGCAGCTTGCTGCAAGTCATCTAGGCTGTAAGGACTCAGGTCCTGATAAGGGATGACTTTGGACAAATTAACGATGGCAAAGAAAATGGTGGAAGTTCCAGCAAACTCAGCTTTGGGGAATTTCTGGGGCACCATGAAAATTTGAAATGGTGGGCCGCCAGCGTGTGCAATGAAACTGGTGAAACCCGAAATCAAACCCCAAAAAGAGCCCTTCGGAATCGATGCTGTCGCAAGCTCTGCTGAGTCAGATCTTTTAAACCAAGTCTGCAAGCAGAAGCTGACGCCGACCAATCCAATGATTAACTTGATGGTACTTTCATCAATCATTGATGCGGTCAACCAACCTAAAAAAACACCAGCTACACCTGCTGGTATTAAGATTTTCAAATTAATAAGACTGTAATTTCTTCGATACAGCCAAAGACCGACGGCATCCGAGATGACAAACAAAGGCAGCAACAACACGGCGGCCTTCAATGGTGACATGAACAATGAGAGCAAAGGAACCGACATCATGCCCACGATGGGCAAACCACCCTTAGACATGCCAATTAAAACAGCGGCCAGGGCGGCCAAGGCAAAATACAGATTGAATTCCATGAGTGCTTTAAATGATCCCAAAACGGGTTGAAGATTAGTGCTGCTTTTGGGGGTGCTTCAAAATACGCCAACAACTGAAGGTGGCCAGGGCAGAAATTCCCAAAGTAATCCAGATAACCAGGCTATAACTGCCCGTCATATCAAAAACTTGCCCTGCCAACACAGGTCCTAACAAGTTACCCAAAGCAGCACCCGAGTAGAGTGTGCCAATGATGGAAGAGACCGCTCGACCGCCAAACAAGTCCATGCAAATCGCAGGCAACAAAGACACAATACTGCCATAGCTTAAGCCAAACCAAAGCGCAAATAAAGCAAACATTAGTTGACCCTCTGCACCAGCCCAGACCAAATAAGAGACGCCCATCAAACACTGCATGAGCATCAGGGTCTTCACCCGACCCAATCTGTCAGCAAGCCAGCCAATTGCAAAGCGACCAATCAAACTACCAATGCCGACCAAGCCAACCAAGCCGACGGCCTGCGCCTCAGCCACACCTGAATCTCGTGCAGCCGCTGAGATGTGCGCAAAGGGAATGAACATCACTGGCGCACCCAAAAGCGTTCCCAAATAAAGCCACTTGAATGTCGGGGTCCTTAGCGCTTCAAGAAGCGGCAGTCCTGCTAGTTCTCCATTCAGAAGAGGCTCCAAACTTGGGGCGCGTTTTAGCAAAAAACCTGCGGCCAAACCCAATAGCAAAACACTGGCTGACATCACTTGCAGAGCATCACGCCAAGTCATTTCAGCCAATAAAAAACTCACGCAAACTGGAACAATTAAAGTGCCTGCACCCACACCCGAACTGGCAATGCCAGAGGCAAGCCCTCTTCGCTTCGAAAACCAAGGTTGAACCGCTGCAATGGAGGGCGTGTATACAAACGCAATACCCAGTCCTACCAATAACCCGTAACTGACATAGACACTGGAAAGCGATTGGGCCAAGCTGGTCCAAAACAAACCGAGCGAAATAAGTAACATGCCCAACATGCAAACAAGACGAGGGCCCCATCGATCGGCCAAAAGACCGGCCAGGGCTCCAAGCACGAAATAGACCAAGCCGCAAAGCCCAAAGATCCATGAAACATCGGCTCTCTGCGCTGAGAATTCTTTGGCAAAGCTTTCAAAGAATGCGGCAAAGGAGTAGGAGACTCCAAATATCAAGCCTAAGCAGACAAAAGTTGCCCATACGACGATCCAAGCTTGACGAGATTCCATTGCCAATTCTAAAAGAGTTAGGATGCGACTTTAACGGACCGCCTTGAAACGGTCCATCCTGCATTCATTTGATTCAATGACACGAAAGCACAATTCATGAGCGCTCCGATCACACCCCGATTGCCAGGCATACGGTTTGTGCACTCCCCCGGGCCCACACATGTTCCCGATGAAGTGATGCATGCCATGCAAAGGCCCATGACTGATTTGGCGGACCCCCGGGTTGCGGCTCTCATTGTTGCTTGCGAAAAGGGCATGCAAGAACTGTTGCATTCCCCGGGTTCAGATGTTTTCTTTTATGCCAGCAATGGCCATGGCGTTTGGGAAGCTGTCTCTGCCAATTTGGGTTCTGATCAACACAGTTTATTGATTGCAGGTTCAGGACACTTTTCTGATCAGTGGGCCCTCCAAACAGAAAGCTTAGGTCTTTCCGTTCTTCGAACCCCGCATCAAGAGGGCCAAAGAATTGATGTGTCGGCGATTGAAGCCATGCTGAAGGCAGACACACATCACCGAATCTCTGCTGTCATGGCCGTTCACACTGACACCGCCAGCGGCATCACCAGCGACTTAATGGCCATTCGACAGGCCATTGACCGCACGAAGCACCCTGCTCTTTTTGTCGCCGACATCGTTGCCTCATTGGGTGCAACACCTTTTGACATGGATGCATGGGGCGTGGATGTTTGCTTAGGCAGCTCACAAAAGGGGTTGATGATGCCGCCGGGCTTAGGCTTCGTTGCGACCAATGTCAAGGCATTCAATTGGTCTAAGGAGCACGCAAAACCGCGCTTTTATTGGAGTTGGTTAGAACGCAAAACAGACAATCAGTCTGCTAAATTTTGCGGCACCCCCCCCTTGGCACATTTGGCCGGACTGGAGGTTTCATTGGGCCTGTTAAAGGCAGAAGGACTCGAAGCCGTGTTTGCACGTCACAAGCGTTTGGGAGGCGCTGTTTTGGCAGCCGTTCATGAATGGGCAACAGCCGGCGCCCTCAAGCTTCATTGCCAAGATCCTGATGGTTTTTCGACTTCAGTCACTGCCATAGAGGTCAAGTCTGGCATTGATCCTGAAGCTTTGCGAGTTGTTGCGCGAGAAAAGTTTCAAGTGGCCATGGCGGGCGGTCTTGGAGACCTAGCAGGTCGAGTCTTTCGCATTGGCCATCTCGGCGACATGAATGAACCGATGATTTTGGGCGCCTTGGCGGGCATTGAGGCAGCCATGACGGTGGAAAAAATACCTCATGGCACAAGTGGCTTGCGGGCAGCTATTGCCTATTTGGCAGAACACACCCCATAAGACATCAAGTTTGAATGCTTAGCTTTGCGGCTTCAGGTAAGCCTGCATTTCAGATTCGTTTGGCAAAAATAAAACAATGCAGGCGCCCAAAGCTGCGACACCCGTTAATCCCACCATCAGCTGGGTAAAACCCGCCATTTTCACCACGGGACCCAAAAAGTAAACGGCCAAAGAACTGATGCCAAACGAAATGGCCAAGCGGGTTCCACTGACACGTGATCGCATGGCGTCATCGATGTAGCGAACCACCATCGTGTCATTGAAGGGGATGGAACCAAAGACCATCACCATGTAGCCAATGGCGGCCGCATACCAAGCCCAACCCGTGCTTTGCGATGCCACACCAAACATCACAATTTGCAAGCTAAGGATGACAAAAAACATGGGTTTCACAGGAAACACATCGAGCAAGCGACCTACCACCAGTTGCGCCAAAGATGCGACCGCATAAACACCGGCCAGTAACATTCCCAAGCTGGAAGGGTCGTTCACAAGGCCTGACAAGCGTTCAGTCAACAATTGTGCGTTGCCATTGGTTGTGATGTTGAATAACAAACTGGTGGTGGTCGATGTGGCAACCATCACCCAAAATGTTCGCAGGGCCAAATTAGGGGGGAGCTGAATGGACGCAATTTTCTTTTTAGCGGGAGCGCCAGACTCTGGGGGGGCCGTCATTGCAAATACCACCCCGCACAGAATCGACACGATCCCTGGCACGATGAAAGCGACTCGCCAGCCTTCCCAAGCCACCAAAAAACCCGTTGAAAGTGCGGCCACAGCAATGCCCAAATTACCGGCCAAACCATTGATACCGATGGTGAACCCGGGCCGTTCCGCTTTTTGAACCAACATGGGAATGCCAACAGGGTGGTAGATGGCTGAAAAAATACCCAAAACTGTCAGGGCACCCGCCATTTGCATCGGATTTTGTGTCAAAGAAACGCCAATCGCAGAAGCGCCCAAACCAAAGAAGAAGATCACCATCATTCGACGTCTTCCCCATAAATCACCCAGTCTGCCTGCAGGAATGGCGCCCAAACCAAACATTAAAAATGCCCCCACAGTAAAGGGCATCATGTCCTCCCACCGACCCACCCCAAAATCTTGAGCGATTGAACTGACAGCCGTTGCGAAGATCAGCAAAAACAAATGGTCAAGAGCGTGACCCACATTGAGCAACAGGGATGGAATAAAGGGCATAGGATAGAAAGCTTTGGTTGAGCCTGAATTAAACCCCGAAATCACAAACTGTGCTCAGGTCAATAGACCCACAATCAAGGGAATATCCTGTGCTCAAAAGTCCAAAATTCACCTAGGCTACGGGTTTGTTTTTGACAAATAGGAACTCACCATGGCATCGACACGCATTCGCCCACCTTATTCAGTGTTTTCCGCACTGGCAATTTCACTGGGGCTGGCAAGCACCCTCTTCACGGCGCCAGCAGCAATGGCGCAAGCCTTTCCAAACAAGCCCATCCGACTGGTCTGCCCCTTCCCGCCAGGCGGTGCTGTGGACATTGCCTCTCGCGCCATTGCACTTGAGCTTTCCAAAAACTTAGGCCAACCCGTCACCGTTGATAACAAACCAGGTGCGGGTGGCAACATTGGTGGTGCTGATGTCGCACGCTCTGCACCGGATGGCTACACCTTGTTCATGACCACCAGTGGCATCCAAGGGATCAACCCAGCGCTTTATGCCAAGATGCCATTCGATCCCAACAAAGACCTCGCACCCGTTGCTGCGCTGGTCTCACTCAACAATGTCTTGGTCCTCCATCCATCCGTCAAGGCCAACAGTGTTGCTGAAGTCATTGCTTTGGCAAAGTCGCAACCCGGCAATATCAATTACGCTTCCAGCGGCAGCGGAACCAGTATTCACATGTCGGGCGAAATGTTCAAATCCCTGACCAATGTGTCATTGACGCATATTCCTTACAAAGGCAGTGCGCCCGCAATGAACGACTTGCTAGGAGGCCAAGTGATGATGATGTTTGACAACATTCCATCCGCAATTCCGCATATCAAATCTGGCAAATTGAGGGCTCTGGCCACCACAGGCGCCAAACGTGACCCCCTTCTGCCTGATCTTCCGACCATTGCAGAGTCTGGTGTTGCAGGTTATGAGTCTGGGGTTTGGTTTGGTTTGGCGGTGCCTGCCAATACACCTCGAGAAATTATTGCGCGCTTGAGCACTGAGGCCGTCAAAGGCACGAAGTCACCCGAGTTTGTCAAACGTATGACAGATCTGGGTTACATCATCTCGGGCTCAACACCTGAGGTGATGGCTGAAATGAACAAGGCTGAAGTCCTACGCTGGGGGCCGATCGTCAAAGCTTCGGGTGCTAAAGTTGACTAAAACTGGCTAAGGCGATTGCGATTGCAAACTCAGAGGGTTACTTTGCTGAATGAATTCTGAATTAAAAATTCTTTTCCATGGCGATAACGCTGCAAACTTCCGCCATGGCATTGAAGGCTTACTTCATCGGCCGCATCATATTGTCTCGGTCTCTCAGGCCTTAGATTTACCAGGTGAGAAAGCGCATTTTGTAACGGCCGATGTGGTGGTGGGCATTGCTCTGAATTCCGCCATGCCCAAGCCGCTTCAAATGCGGCTTTTGCAGGCGCCTGCTGCTGGCACTGATGGTATAAAGCGTGACTGTATGCCGGCTGGAAGTCAGTTGGCCAACTGCTTTGGTCACGAAAATGCCATTGCTGAATATGTGATGGCCGCTCTGTTGAACAGACATGTGCCACTGCATGATGCCGATCAAGCTTTACGTCAAGGTGAGTGGCGTTATTTTGCAGGACGGCCCGGCGCCTTGAGAACTGAATTGGGATCTCAAACGATGGGCTTGCTTGGCTTTGGGCACATTGCAAAAACACTGGCCCTTCGCGCCAAAGCTTTTGGTATGAGAGTGGTGGTCGCCAATCGAAGTCCCGTGAACAGCGACGACGTCGATCAAAGCTTCGGCTTGAAAGACCTGCATGCCATGATGGGGGCTTGTGATGTCGTCGTTGTCACGCTTCCCTTAACCGAGACTACTCGCGGCTTGGTGGACGCACAAGCCATTGCCGCCATGCGCTCTGATGCCGTCATTGTGAACGTTGGTCGCGGCCCGGTCATTGATGAATTTGCTCTTTTTCATGCCTTACAGAATCAGACCCTAGGCGGCGCGATTGTAGATACGTGGTATCAATATCCCACAGTAGAAACTACCGCCTGCGCACCTTCGCAATTTGACTTTGCCAGTTTGAAAAATGTATTGATGTCACCGCACATGTCGGGCTGGACAGAGGGTACCGTGCAACGCAGAAAGCAAACCATTGCAGACAACATCAATCGGCTGAGTGAAGGCAAAGCGCTACTGAATGTTCTTTGATGGATGCATTCATGTGATACAAAGTGCACGCCCTAAGCACTTTGTCTTGCGATAATTTCAAAGCCCAAATCCAGTTGGTGTCGTTCAGGCTTATGGCCCTGAATCAATTGAAGCAACATGTTTGCAGCGGCCTCCCCCACCTGCGCGCGAGGGGTTCTCACTGTCGTCAGTGGCGGCCACATTTGATCACTGCCTGTTAGATCATTGAACCCCGCAATAGCCACTTCTTGAGGAACCGATACGCCCAATCGCATGGCCGCCATAAGTGCCCCCTGTGCCAAGTCATCATTGCAAAAAAAGATGGCATCCACTGCCGGGCTTTGCTTCATGATTTGCTCGAACATCAAACCACCCAATGCCAATGAAGAGGCTGAAGGATTGAGCCATTCCAAGCTTGGATCATAGAGATTGGCCGCCTTGAGCGCTTTGCGCCAACCCAGAAGCCGCTGCATCACGCGAGGGTCAAGTTGAGCTGCCGCAAAAACAATGCGCTTTTTTTGTCGACTCAACAAATATTGCGTCATGCGCTCGCCTGCATCAGTTTGTCTAAATCCCACGCAATAAGCCTCATGATCGGCTTGCTCTGGCAGGTCCATTAAATGAACACAAGGCACCTCACTTCGGGCCATCAATTTTTGAGTGGCTGGGCTGTGGTCTAAACCGGTGATCAACATGCCAGCGGGGCGGTGATGCAACTGCTCCCTTAGCAACTGCTCCTCTTCGCTGGCGTTGTAGTGAGTGACGCCCATCAGAGTTTGATAACCTGCAGCACGCAATGTTCTCTGCGCGGCTTCGAGCAAGTCGACAAATAATGTATTGGACAAAAGCGGAATGAGAATGGTGACGTGATCACTGCGTTTTGAGGCCAACGCCCGGGCCGCAGGATCTGGTACATACCCCAGTTGATCGGAAACCGCTAACACTCTGGCCACAAGTTCAGGATCGACCGCCCGCTCACCTCGCAATGCGCGAGATACGGTGCTTGGGCTGACACCTGCCGCCCTGGCCACATCATGAAGCGTCAGTCGCCCCGTTGAACGATGACCTTTGGGTCGATTCAAAAGACTTTTCAAGGGTTTACCAGTATCGGATTAATTGAGGTTTTGGTTAGGATAGCGCTATCCAAGATATTTAACGACATAAATTTCTTCTGAAGAGATCTCGGTTTCCCTAATAGAAAATAAAATTGAAATCTCAAAATATTTTTTCATTTTTGGACAGCGCTGTCCGAGCCCCTTCAATACCAGTCCATTTTGGCTGACATGCCCCTAGAAATTCATTCACTGCGAATCATTGTCATGGGCGTCTCCGGCTCTGGCAAAACAACCCTTGCAAAAGGGCTTTCGCTGGCATTGGGCTTGCGCATGAAGGATGGCGACGAACTTCACCTGCCCGAAAGCATCGCCAAAATGAGTGCTGGCATTTCGCTTGAAGATGCAGACCGCTGGCCATGGTTAGATCGAATCTCCAAATACCTTGTCACTGACGAACAAATCGATGGCCACTCCCTGCTTGAAAAACCCAAATGCGATCGAGGCGGCATCGTGGCTTGCTCTGCCCTCAAGCAAATTTATCGCCATCGGATTCGCCAACAGGCCGGACCTGTCATCTTTCTTTTTTTAGATGGCAGTCCCGATTTAATTCGATACCGCATGCAACAACGTCAGGGGCATTACATGCAAGCAGGCTTGCTGGACAGCCAGTTACAAACCCTTGAGAAACCCAAAAGTGATGAGCTGGATGTGATCACCCTCAGCATTGACCAGCCTGTTGAAAAGATACTTCTGCAAGCAATTGAGCGGCTGAATCAATCACGTCCAGTGAACACTTTGCCATCATCCCTTCTGTCTTCCACCTTTTAAACCTAATAGGACACTCATGTTCATTCGATGCGCATTTTTCCAAGGCAATGTCAAACCCGGCATGGAGCAAGCCTTTAACAACTACATCCGCAAGGAGCTGGTTCCGCTCTGGACTCGCTTTCCAGACGCCCAAGAAGTTCGCGTTCTCAGACAAGTCGAAAGCGATGTGACAGAGCCTCACTTTGGTATGGTGCTTTCAGTGCGCTACCCCACACGCGAATCAATCGAGATTGCCTTGGCGTCAGAAGTGCGCATGAAAAGCCGCGAGGTTTCAAAAGACCTTATTGCCATGTTTGATGGCACCGTGTTTCACACAGTTTTCAGCGCCGATGAGTATGCGCTGCCTACCGATTAATTTTTTTCAACCACGTTAAAACCACAGGAGACTCCACCATGAAAATTTCTCGCATTCTCGTTGCTTGCTTGATCGCCAGCATGGGTTCAGCGGCATTTGCAGCCAAGTTCAACCTCAGAATGGGCCACGCAGTCAATGCCACAGACGGACAACATGCAGCCGCTATGAAACTGGCTGAGTTGGTCAAACAACGCACCAATGGCGACGTTGAAATTACCATCTTCCCCGCCAACCAATTGGGCAATGACGCCGCCATGATCAATGGCGTTCGGGGTGGCACCATTGACATCGTTTCCAGCGGCGCCTCAAACTTCAACGGCATTGTGCCCAACACTGCGGCCATGGAATTGCCTTTCGTCTTCCGCAGCGCTCAGCATGCCTACACCGTCTTGGACGGCTCGATCGGCACAGGCGTTTTGAACGAGTTGGCACCCCACGGTATGAAGGGTTTGGCATATTGGGAAAACGGCTGGCGCGCCTTCACCAACAACAAGCGCCCAGTGAACAAGCCAGAAGACTTGAAAGGTCTGAAGATTCGTTCTACCCCCAACCCCTATCACATTCAAGCTTTCAGATTGCTGGGCATGAACCCCTCACCCATGCCCATCGCCGAGTTGTACA
>CAIMUZ010000119.1 GCA_903844775.1 uncultured Burkholderiales bacterium
ATTTTGGGTACTGCGGGTAGTGCTGGCTTCGGAACCCTTCGCGCTGGTGCCACAGAACGGGCCAACGTGGACTTGACGCAAGAGTTGGTGGACTTGATCACCGCTCAGCGTAACTTCCAGGCCAACGCTAAGGCCATTGAGACTTCAAGCACGATGACTTCAGCCATCATTAACTTGCGTTCTTAATCGTCAAGCTTTTGACTATTTTTTGATTTGAACTGACAGGAAACCGACATGGACCGCTTAGCTTTTAACGCTTCTGCTGCTATTGCAGAGTCGCGCACTGCGCAGCACATGATCAACAACGAGTTGGCCAACGTGTCTACACCGGGCTTCAAGCGCAGCTTCGAATCGGCTATGCAAAGTGTGACGGCGGTCGGTTCAGGCTTCGCTTCTCGCATTCAGCCAAAGTCTTTGAACGTTGACACCGTCATCATGACCGCCGGCATTGCCCTCATTGCCACGGGCAATGATTTGGACATCGCCATGAACGACAAGGCCGTGATGGGTGTATCTGGCCCTGATGGCACGCTTGGTTTTACGCGCCGGGGCGATTTGCGAGTATCGGCCAAAGGTATTTTAGAAACTGGCAATGGCCATGCAGTTCGCGGGCAAAGTGGCAGCACCATCACCATTCCACCAGGATTTAAAGCAACCATCAACACAGATGGCTCCATCTTCGCCGAAAACCCTTCGACGGTGGGTGTTGCAAAACCCGTGTTGATTGATCGAATCTTATTGCGTGATGCAGACGGCATCAAACTTTCTAGACGCACAGATGGTTTGTTTGCGATCGAAGGTCAACCTAATGGTACGGACCTCCCTGAAAGCAAGGCTTTTCTGTCAGTTAATCCCAAATGTTTAGAGGGTAGCAACGTGAATGCGTTGTCTGTCATGGTTCGATTAATGGACTTGAGCCGTTCGTTCGAAATGAACGTCAACGTGATCAAGCAGAGTAAAGATTCAGATGAGTCCGGCGCCACCATGATGCGCAACTCATAAATTTAACAACTAATTGAAAAGGAGCTAGCCATGGATGCTTCAATGTGGGTTGCCAAAACGGGCCTCGACGCGCAACAAACGCGCATGAACGTGATTGCCAATAACTTGGCCAACGTGAATACGTCTGGCTTCAAGCGCGACCGCGCTATTTTTGAAGACTTGCTCTACCAAAACGTGCGTCAGCCTGGCGGACAAACCGGCACCAATACCCAAAGCCCTACAGGCTTGATGCTGGGTACCGGTGTCCGTGTGGTGGCGACAGAAAAGTTGCACGCCCAAGGCAACATGGTAAACACCCAAAATCCCTTGGACATGGCCATTGCCGGCGATGGATTCTTCCAAATTTCACAGGCGGATGGCACCATTGCTTATACCCGTGACGGTAACTTTAAATTGTCTTCTACTGGCCAGCTGGTGACTTCGGGTGGTGCACTGTTACAGCCAGCCATTACGATTCCCAACACAGCCTCCAGCGTCACGGTTGGCCGTGACGGCACCGTGTCGATTGAATTATCGGCAGGTGGCTCACAAGTGATTGGTCAAATTCAGTTGGCCCGCTTTGTCAATCCAAGCGGCTTGGAATCTAAAGGTCAGAACCTGATGAAAGAAACACCTGCTAGCGGTACGCCTCAAGTGCTGCAGCCTGGCGTTAACGGTGCGGGCTCATTGATGCAAGGCACTTTAGAAGCTTCCAATGTGAATGTGGTGGAAGAAATGGTCAGCATGATTGAAACGCAGCGCGCCTACGAAATTAACTCTAAGGCAATTTCTGCAGTCGACGGCATGTTGAAGTTTGTGAACAACAACCTTTAAACCTACTGATTGACATCATGAATCAATTTGCTTTGCGTTTCAATTTTCAGGCCTGGATCAAAGGCGTCGGTGTGGTCTGCATGCTGGGCTCTTTGTCTGCATGCAATGTCCTCCCGCCCCAGCCCATGTCGCATTCACCGCAGTTTCAGCCGGTCTACCCGCTGGTCACAGAGCAATCAAAACCTGCCACTGGCGCCATCTATGTGGGTCGTCAAAGTGACAGCTGGTTTGGCAAAGGCCGCAGCTTCCAAGTGGGCGATGTCATTACCGTTTTGTTGAATGAATCTTCACAGGCAACGCGCACTCAAAACGGCTCCGTGTCCCGCGAATCTAGCAACGACACGTTAACTGGACTGCAAACATATGGTCCGGCACACGTGGGCAGGTTCATGAAAGGTATCAACGTGCTGGGCGGCCAAGTGTCCAACAAAGGTACCGGCGCTGCAGATCAGCAAGCCAGCCTGACTGGCTCTGTGGCCGTTGCTGTTGTGGAAGTGATGCCCAATGGCAACTTGATGTTGCGCGGCGAAAAACAACTGGCTTTAACTGAAGGCACAGATATTATTCAAGTGGCTGGCATTATTCGCCCCGATGACGTTTCACCTAGCAACACAGTTCAGTCTAAGCGCCTGGCCAATGCCCAAATTGCCTACCGAGGTACAGGCGACCTTGCCAACGCGACGCGTGCTGGCTGGGGCACCAGTGCCTTGCTCAAGCTGTGGCCTTTCTAATTGAACCCTATTTTTGAACCTGCATTTTCATAAAGAACATCATGAAATCCTGGCTCGCATTATTTTTAAGCTTGTTTCTTGCAAGTGGCAATGCATTTGCCGATCGAATTAAAGACCTCACCTCGGTAGCCGCCATGCGCAGCAACCAGCTGATTGGTTATGGTTTGGTGGTTGGCCTGCCTGGAACAGGCGATGGCGCTGACGTTTCGTTCACCGCACAAAGCATGAAGACCTTGCTGAATCGTTTGGGCGTGAGCTTAGAAGGCGCGCTGTCAGACTTTGAAACGGCTGCAAGTACCGGCAAGGTCGACATTAAGAACACGGCAGCCGTCATGGTGACGGCCGAGTTGCCCGGTTTTGCAAAGCCTGGACAAAAGATTGATGTCACAGTTTCAGCCATCGGCAAAGCCTCTAACTTGCGCGGCGGTACTTTGCTGCTCACCAGCTTGCGTGGCGTGGACGGTGAAATTTACGCCATCTCGCAAGGTTCATTGAACGCCACAGGCATTGACGCAACGGCGGCTGCTGGTAGCAAAGTGGTCATTGGCGTCCCTACTGCCTCCAGAATTCCGCAAGGCGCCACCGTTGAGCGCATCGTAGAAAACCCATTCGACAAAGCAGAACGTGTGATTTTGAATGTGCGCGACAGCGACTTCACAACCACCACGGCCATTGTGAACAGCGTCAATGCCAGATTTGGCGCCGATGTGGCGCGCGCCATGGACGCGGTTTCCATTTCATTGCAAGCACCGCAAGACCTGACGCAACGCGTTGCCTTTATGAGCATGGTTGAAAACATGGACGTCATGCCAGGCGAGCCATCTGCCCGCGTGGTGGTGAATGCGCGAACAGGCACGGTGGTGATTAGCCGCAATGTCAGGGTGACAGCGGCAGCCGTCTCACACGGCACGATTTCTGTTTCTGTGGCTGTGACCAATGAAATATCACAACCAGGCGCTTTCAGTAACGGCGTGACTGCAGCCGTACAAAACGCTGATGTGACTGTCAGCGAACCCAACAAACCCATGTTCTTGTTCAACCCCGGGGTTGACTTGCGTCAAATTGTTGATGCAGTTAACCAAGTGGGTGCAACACCTTCTTCGCTGATTGCCATCTTAGAGGCGCTTAAAAGCGCTGGCAGTTTGCGCGCTGATTTGCTGGTCATTTAAATCGCAAGATTAAAGGTCTAGAAAGCACATCATGGACAACGCAATTGGCAATACCCGCTCATACCTTGACTTTGAGGGCCTAGGCCAGCTCAAGGGCCAAGCACGCCAAGATGCAAAGTCAGCTACGCGCGAAACAGCGCAACAGTTTGAAGCCATGTTCATCCAGATGATGATGAAGTCAATGCGCGAATCTGTGATGAAAAGTGACATGTCTGAAAACGCTCCCCTGGAAACTTACCAGGGCATGTTTGACAAAGAAGTTTCTATGCAACTGGCCAAGCGCAACAGCATGGGCTTGGCTGACATGCTGGTGAAAAACTTAGAGCAGATGGAAGCCGCCAAAATGAGCACGGCTGAAATCTTAAAAATGCGCGAAGAAGGCGGCATGCCTTCCGCCAAGCCTATTTCATTGAATCCCAAAGAAACAAGTATTCCGCTCAACACAGATCAACGTCCCGGATTGAAGCTGCCAAGAAACAGCCCCATTCCGCTGAACATGATGCCCAATCTTGGCAAAAACTTTGATCGGAATAGCTTATGACCGACTTAGTCAGCGTTGCCGCCAATGCGGTATCGTCGTATCAGCGCGCACTGGGCACCATCAGTAACAACATTGCCAACGTGGCCACCGACGGCTACTCTCGCCAAGAAGTGGTGTTGCAAGCCAACCCTGTGGCCAAGGTAGGTAACACTTACTTGGGAACGGGTGTGACGGTTGACCGTTTGCAACGTCAATACGACACCTTTGTGGAGTCCAACCTGCGCAGCAGCAACAGCGACTTGCAAAGCCAAGAACCCATGGTGAATTATGCCAACCGCGTGATTGACATCATGGGTGGCCCGTCCATGGGATTGAGCAGCGCGCTTGACCAGTTTTTTGGTTCTGCTCGCAACTTGTCCGCCGATCCAGCGTCAAGCGTAATGCGCGGCAGCTTTGTACGTGATGCTGAAAATTTGTCAACTCGGTTTGGTCAACTTTCGGCGCAGTTAGATTTGGTCCAAAGTGAGACCGATCAATTGGTCGACAGCCACGTGGCTGAAATGAACACGACCATCAAGCAGTTGGCTGAAATCAATGTTCAGCTGACCAAGCAAAAGAATACTGTCAGTCAGCCGCCTGATTTGCTGGACCAACGTGACAAGCTTCTGAAAGATTTGTCAAGTTATGCACGCATCAATACTTACTTTCAAGAAAACGGTGCCGTTACCGTCAGCTTAGGCCCCTCCATCACACGCGACCTGGTGGTCGACGGCATTCAATCTTTTCGCATTGGCACCAGCTTCAGTGCAGCCGCACCCGAAAAAGTTGCGCTGGTCATTGACCCCTACGGCGATGCCTCTCCACTGACCTCACTGACGAGTGGCAAGCTGTCTGGCTTGCTGAGTTTCCGGGAGCAAGTCCTTGGCAGCAGCCGCAGCGCCCTCAACGTATTGGCCAATGCCGTCGTGAGAGAAGTCAACGACTTACACGAAGGTGGTATCGATGCTTACGGCAACAAAGGGGGTGCACTTTTTAAAATTGATGCCACTGACAACGCCGCCGCAGGCACGATGCAACTTGCATTTTCCGACCCACTTCGGGTTGCCGCTGCTGCGCAGTTTCGAGTTGTAGAAGCACCCAACAACATCAGCGGTGTCGATGCCAGCGTTTCCTACGAAGCGCCTGTGACCACAGGGCCAAAAGCACTCAACGAATCATTTGTTAACAATGCCAACGCCAGCTCTGCCCTGAACTTGCATGTCACCATCAGCCGGCCTGTGGGTGCTGTGGCCACCATTCCCAATGGCTTCAACGACGGTCAGATTTTCATGGGCGAAGCCGATGAAGGCCAGCAACTTCAGGTTTTCACACGCGATGGCCGCCAAATTGTAGGCGCCTCCATCGCCTCCGACACCACTTTGCAAGGCCAAGTGATGACGGCTGCCAATGGATTTGTGCCTAACGCGACTTACAGTGCGCAATACTTGAATGTGAACGGTGCTGCCAGCTACAAAGATTTAACGGTGTTTTACGGCGCCAAAGCCGAGATGCAGTCTGTGCCGCAATGGGACTTGGCTGAAAACGATCCAGAAAAACACAGCGTCTTGCCCAACAAAATGATGCCCGCTATTTTGGAAGGCGGTCGCATGTTGCCCATGGCCGCCATCAGCGATGGCATGTTCAAACTCAATGGGGTGAGCTTGGGTGCAGCGACGCCTGCAACTGCTGCTTCAGGCATGCAAGCGTCTGATCTTAAAACTTGGATCAACACGGCCATTACAGCTGCCAATCAAACCAACGCAACCGAAAAGCGTTTGGCCAAATTTGCAGTGTCCGCCTCCAACGACATCAAAGTTCCAATCAAGCAAATTAATTTAAAACTTGGCATCACATTGGCAGGCGCTACCGGCACTGCCGCCAACATAGCGTCTTCTAATGCCAATGGTTATGCCAGCTTGCAAGCCATGGTAGCGGCGATCAATGCAGCAAGCGCTAACACCCAAGTGGTGGCCTCGCAAGACGCCAATGGCGATTTGGTTTTGTCTAATTTGGCAGGCACCGAAGGCAACGACATTACAGTCAGCGGCGTGGTACCTAACTCGCTGGGCATTGCCACCGGCACCTACAAAGGTCGGATCAGCATCACGCGTGAGCTTGACCTCGGCGCCGACACACCGGTTGAGCTGAGCTTTGGCACTGGCACCCCCGCCGATTTGGCCAAACTGGGCTTCAAAACGGGTGCCTATATCAAAGGCACAGCCAACGAAGATTTGCTGGTGTTTGTAACCGGTTCAGGCGACGCCAAAATCAATGCAGCCTATACAGGTGCTGTGGCCAACGCCAAAGAATCTTTGCGTGCACAGCCTTTGCAAATTAAATTTGATTCGGCCACGCACTACACCATTACCGATATCACCACACAAACTCAAGTGGCTTCGCGGAATTTTGATCCGACACAGTCTGAGCTGGTCATTACATACCAGGGCTTGCGTGTTGGCTTTTCAAGCCCGCCCAAAACAGGTGATTTGTACACCATTGATGGTAACAAAGACGGCACTGGCAACAACGAAAACATGCTGGCCATTGCCAATTTAGAAAGCCAGGGCGTCATGGGTGGTGGCAAAACCATGGGCTCTTATTACATCGACCATGTCAACGACATGGGCAACATTGCACGTCAAGCGGCCATTTCTCAATCAGCCTTGCAAGTGGTGTACGACCAAGCCGTGACTGCACGCGACGAAGTATCAGGCGTGAGCCTAGACCAAGAAGCCGCCGACTTGATTCGCTTTCAGCAAGCCTATCAAGCCGCGGCCAAGATTTTGCAAGTGGCCAGCCAGCTGTTTGACAGCGTACTGCAGGTTCGTTAAGCCTCAACTCAAGTGAAATAAACAGGACTTCTTATGAAAATTTCAACCAACTTGATGTTTGAAAGAGCGGCGAAGCAGATGACATCTTCGCAAACCAATTTGGCCAAGTCGCAAGCTCAGTTGGCGCAGGGCAAACAAATTATCAATCCCAGCGATGCACCCGACCAAGCTTCTACGGTACAACGCTTGAAGTCAATTTTGTCGCGCCAAGACAGCTATCAAACTGCACTCAACACAGTGCAAAACAGACTTCAGGGCGAAGACAGCACTTTGTCCAGCGTGAGCGACTTGCTCATTCGCGCCAAAGAAATTGCAGTTCAAGCTAACAACGACACCTTAAGCCTGGACAACCGAAAAGCATTGGGCGTGGAGCTGCAAGGTCTGCGCGATCAAATGCTCAGCTTGGCCAATACTCGCGATAGCAGCGGCAACTATTTGTTCGCGGGTAGCAAAGTATCGCAAGCTCCCTTCATGTCAATTGCGGGTGGTAGCCCCCAATATGCAGGCGACCAAACTCGCATGAGCGTGATGGTGGGCGAAAACCGCACCATGCCCATTAACCGCACAGGTACCGATGCATTTGTTCCCGTCAACCGCACAATGCCTGATGGCACC
Organism: uncultured Burkholderiales bacterium; assembly: GCA_903844775.1. Classification (GTDB taxonomy): domain Bacteria; phylum Pseudomonadota; class Gammaproteobacteria; order Burkholderiales; family Burkholderiaceae_C; genus Limnohabitans_A. Next base: position 7,682 of record CAIMUZ010000119.1, read on the forward strand.
ACCCAAGGTGTTGGCTTCTTCAACGTCATGGACGATCTGATCAAAGGCGTTAACACGTCCGATCGACCCAAAATGCAAGGCGGCTTGGGAGAACTTGACACCTTGTTGAGCGGTCTCAGCATGGCCCGTGCCAACATCGGCTCCGGCCTGAAAGGCATCGACCAACAAACAGGCGTGATTGAAGACACCGTGCTGAATTTGAAAACCACCTTGTCTTCTGTGGAAGACTTGGACTACGCCAGCGCCATTACCAAAATGAACCAGCAGATGCTGAGTTTGGAAGCTGCACAAAGCAGCTTTGCCAAGATCAGCCAGTTGAATTTGTTTAACTACATCAAATAAATTCACCTTCAAGGATTTGAATTAAATGGCAGAAGTTACCGCAACCACCAGCACCTCCAGCGCCATAACGGCTTTGGGCGCTGGCTCGGGCATGGACGTGCAAAGCTTGGCCACCAACTTGGTGG
>CAIMUZ010000120.1 GCA_903844775.1 uncultured Burkholderiales bacterium
ACTCCGGTGGTGCCAACCTGCCCAACCAGGATGATGTGTTCCCGGACCGCGAGCACTTTGGCCGCATCTTCTACAACCAAGCCAACATGAGTGCCCTGGGCATTCCACAAATTGCGGTGGTCATGGGCAGCTGTACGGCGGGCGGTGCGTATGTGCCGGCGATGAGCGATGAAACCATCATCGTTAAAAACCAAGGCACCATCTTCTTGGGGGGCCCGCCTTTGGTCAAGGCCGCAACGGGTGAGGTGGTCAGTGCCGAAGATTTGGGCGGCGGCGATGTGCACACCCGTTTGTCGGGCGTGGCCGATCACTTGGCACAAAACGATGCGCATGCCTTGGCCTTGGCCCGTCAAGCGGTAGGCTCACTCAATCGCCCCAAACATAGTCAAGTGCAACTGCGCGAGCCAGCGGCACCTTTGTACGACAGCAAAGAAATTTATGGTGTGATTCCCGCCGACAGCCGCAAGCCCTACGACGTGCGCGAAATCATTGCGCGCGTTGTGGATGGCAGCGAGTTTGCAGAATTCAAAGCACGCTTTGGCGCCACCTTGGTCTGCGGCTTTGCGCACATTGAAGGCATGCCGGTGGGCATCATTGCCAACAACGGCATTTTGTTCTCAGAGTCGGCGCTCAAGGGTGCGCACTTCATTGAGCTGTGCTGCCAGCGCAAAGTGCCGCTGGTGTTTTTACAAAACATCACCGGCTTCATGGTGGGTCGCAAATACGAAAACGAAGGCATCGCGCGCAATGGCGCCAAGATGGTCACCGCAGTGGCCACCGCCAAGGTGCCCAAATTCACCATCATCATTGGCGGCAGTTTTGGCGCGGGCAACTACGGCATGTGCGGCCGCGCGTTCAGCCCCCGCTTTTTGTGGATGTGGCCCAACGCGCGCATTTGCGTGATGGGCGGTGAGCAAGCTGCAGGCGTCTTGGCCACCGTCAAGCGCGATGGCATAGAAGCTCGCGGCGGCGCATGGAGCGCCGAAGAAGAAGCGTCATTCAAGCAGCCTATTCTTGACCAGTTTGGCGCGCAGTCGCATCCTTATTTTGCCAGCGCACGTTTGTGGGACGACGGCGTGATTGACCCCGCCGACACACGCCGTGTGTTGGCACTGGGCTTGTCTGCCTCATTGAATGCACCCATAGAAGACACCAAGTTTGGTATTTTCCGCATGTGATGTTTGAAAGAGCAACGCATTGAAAAAGCACAGCACTGAGAAAGCACAGCATGACCTACACCTTTGACAACAGCTACACCACGCCCGAGCACACGCTGCTGCGCGATCAAGTGGCCAAATTTATTTCTCGCGAAGTTGAGCCCTATGCCCAGGCTTGGGAAGATGAAGGCATGGTGCCGCGTGAGGTACTGCGCAAAATGGGTCAAGCCGGCTTGCTCGGCTTGATGTACGACCCTGAGCTTGGCGGCGGCGGCGCCGATGCCATGGCCAACTTGGTGTTTGCCGAAGCCTTGTCCCAGTCGACGTTTGCGGGCTTCATCATCACCGTGCTGGTCCACACCGACATGGCCAGCCCCCACTTGCACCATGCCGGCACTGCCGCGCAAAAAGCCAAATACATGCCGCGCATCACTTCAGGTGATTGCATCACCGCGGTGGGTGTCTCAGAGCCTGGCGCAGGCTCTGATGTGGCCGGCATTCGCACCACGGCCAAGCGCGATGGCGACCACTGGGTGCTCAACGGCACCAAGATGTTCATCACCAACGGCGTGCATGCTGACCTGTATTTCATTGCCGCCAAAACCGGTGATGCACGCCACGCCATGTCGATGTTCATTGTGGAAAAAGGCACGCCCGGTTTCAGTGTGGGCCGTGCGTTGAAGAAAACGGGCTGGTTGTCGTCGGACACGGCCGAGCTGGTGCTCGACAAGGTGCGCATTCCAGAGCATCACCTGCTGGGTGAAGAGAACAAAGGCTTTTACTCGGTCATGAAAAACTTTCAGACCGAGCGCATTGCCTTGGCCGCCATGGCCATTGGCCACTGCACACAGGCTTTAGAGCTGACCTTGAACTACGTGCGCCAACGCCCAGCCTTTGGCGGCACCTTGTGGGACAAGCAAGTGATTCGCCAGCGCTTGGCCATGCTTGACGCCAAAACGCGATCGGCGCGTCAATTCATGTACCACTGCGCATGGGGTGTCACGCAAAACAAAGACATCGTGCAAGAGGTGTCCATGCTCAAAGCCTTGACGGGTGAGCTGGTCAATGAGGTGTTGCAAACCTGCCAGCAGTTTCATGGCGGCATGGGCTACATCCGCGAAACTGCCATTGAGCGCTTGTGGCGCGATTCGCGTATTTTGGCTATCGGGGGCGGCGCGACCGAGGTGATGCTGGACGAAGTGGCCAAGCGGTATTGAACGAAACTCTCAGAAGAATTTATCAGGCCCTCTTCCCCACTTCCCCTCTTACCCTCTTCATTTCACAGCCCAATTTTTAAGAAATTAAAGCCATGACATCCTCCGCGCCAACCCTAGACATTCGCCGGCCTTCCAAGCAGGTGGCTGAAGTCTGGCTCAACCGCCCTGATGTGCGCAACGCGTTCAACGATGCCGTCATTGCAGAGCTCACAGCAGCCTTTCAGGCATTGTCAAAAGACAATGATTTACGCGCGATTGTGTTGGGTGCGCATGGCAAGGCCTTTTGCGCGGGCGCCGATTTGAACTGGATGCGCGCCATGTCGGGCTACAGCTGGGATGAAAACTTTGCCGATGCCCAAAAGCTGGCCGACATGTTGTGGACTCTGGACCAATGCCCTGTGCCCATTGTGGGGCGCGTGCAAGGCGACTGCTACGCGGGCGGTATGGGCTTGGCCTCGGTGTGCGATGTGTTGCTGGCCTCCGATAACGTGACCTTTTGTTTGTCAGAAGCTCGCTTGGGCTTGCTGCCCGGCACCATCAGCCCGTATGTGGTGCGCGCCATGGGGGCGCAAGCGGCCAGGCGCTACATGGTCACCGCTGAAAGATTTTCTGCCGCACAAGCGCATGCCATGGGCATGGTGCATGAGGTGTGCACGCTCGAGATGCTGGACGCCAAAGTGGCCGAGATGGTCAGCACCCTGTGCGGCAATGGCCCTGCGGCTTTGCGCGCTTGCAAACGCTTGGTGCAAGACGTCACAAACCAACCCATCGATGCGGCATTGCGCGCAGAAACGGCCAGACGCATTGCAGACATTCGGGCCAGCGATGAAGGCAAAGAAGGACTGCAGTCGTTCCTTCAAAAGCGCCCCGCGCTCTGGACCACTGAGTCTTAAGTCATGGCGCAAACTAAAACGCAAATTAACACTCAAATTACAACGCAAATTACCGCGCAAATTTAATTTTTTAAAGTTTAAAAAGTAGCAGGCTGATCATGTTCAAAAAAATACTCATTGCCAACCGCGGCGAAATCGCATGCCGGGTGGCGGCCACAGCCAAGCGCATGGGCATTCAAACCGTGGCGGTCTACTCGGACGCAGACGCCTCAGCCAAGCACGTTGCCGTTTGCGATGAGGCTATTCATGTGGGCGGCTCTGCCCCCAAAGACAGCTACTTGCGCTGGCAAGCCATCATCGATGCCGCCAAAGCCACTGGCGCAGAGGCCATTCATCCGGGCTATGGCTTCTTGAGCGAAAACGAAGCCTTTGCCCAGGCCTGCGCCAAAGCGGGCTTGGTCTTCATTGGCCCCCCCGCATCGGCCATCCAAGCGATGGGCTTGAAAGCGGCGTCAAAACAATTGATGGAAAAGGCGGGCGTGCCATTGGTGCCGGGTTATCACGGCGCTGACCAAAACCCTGAGCTGCTTCAGCGCGAAGCCGATCGCATTGGCTACCCCGTGCTTATCAAAGCCAGTGCAGGCGGGGGCGGCAAGGGCATGCGCGCTGTTGAAAAATCGCAAGACTTTGCAGAGGCTCTGGCCTCCTGCCAACGTGAAGCGCAAAACAGTTTTGGCGATCAAGCGGTGTTGATTGAAAAATATGTACAGCGTCCGCGTCACATTGAAATCCAAGTGTTTGGCGACACACAAGGCAGCTGTGTTTATTTGATGGAGCGCGACTGCTCGGTGCAGCGCCGTCACCAAAAGGTGTTGGAAGAAGCGCCTGCGCCGGGCCTGTCCCAAGCGCTGCGCCAACAAATGGGAGAGGCTGCTGTGGCCGCTGCACGTGCAGTGAACTATGTGGGCGCAGGCACGGTCGAATTCATTGTCGAGCAGCGCGACAACGCAGCCACAGGCCAAGTGGACATGACATTTTTCTTCATGGAAATGAACACACGTTTGCAAGTGGAGCATCCGGTGACGGAAGCCGTCACGGGGCTGGATTTGGTGGAGTGGCAATTGCGCGTAGCCAGTGGCGAGCCTTTGCCGCTCAAACAAGATCAAATCAAATTAACAGGCCACGCCATTGAAGCGCGCATTTGCGCTGAAACCCCTGACAACAATTTCTTGCCGGCCACCGGACATTTGCAGGTTTACAAAAAGCCCGCCCACACTGCATTTGAAAGAGGCACGGTGCGCTTTGACGATGGTGTTCGTGAAGGCGACACCATCAGCCCGTTTTACGACTCCATGGTGGCCAAACTCATTGTGCATGGCGACACCCGTGAGCAAGCCTTGGCCTTGCTCGATCAAGCCTTGGCCCAAACGCAAGTGGTGGGCTTGTCCACCAACGTGCAGTTTTTAAGGCATGTGGTGCAAAGCGCATCTTTTGCCCAGGCGCGTTTAGACACTGCGCTCATTCCGCGTGAAGCCGATGTTTTGTTTCATCAAGAAAAAGTGGGGTTGAACGTGGCCACGGCAGCCGTGGTCGCGCACACCTTGCATCAAGAAAACAGCCATCAAGGCAATGACCCCTTTAGCAAAAGCGATGCATGGCAATCGCATGCGGAAACCAGCCGTCGTTTTCCACTTGAGTTTGCAGGCGAGACGCACACGGCTTGGCTGCACTATGGCCACGATGGCGCTCTCCAATTGACTTGGGGCGATGCGGCAGGGCCCGCTGCCCATGGCCCGCATGATCGCTTAGAGTTTTCGGCTGACCCACAGGCCATGACGGCGCACCCTGCCCAGCAGTCACACCAGGGCCTCAATGTCACATGGCAAGGCCAGCGCGTGCGCAGCGAAGTGGTGCTGCAAGAAGGCAAGCCTGGGCACCCAGCTGAGTTGGCCCATGTGTTCACCGCGCAGGGGGCCACGCGCATTCACCTCATCAACCCGTTGGCGCACGCAGAAGGCGCGCAAGATGAAAAAGGACGGCTCACAGCGCCGATGCCTGGCAAGGTGGTGTCGTTTGCTGTGAAGGTGGGCGACAAAGTGAAGGCGGGCCAAAGTTTGGCCGTGATGGAGGCCATGAAAATGGAGCACACCATTTCGGCGCCCAAAGATGGTGAAGTGAAAGAGCTGCTGTATGCGCCGGGCGATCAAATTGCTGAAGGTGCAGAGTTGTTAAAGCTTGCTTAAACTGCAGCTGTCTTTAATGTGCGATGACCCCTCATGAAAATTGTTTTTTGCTGCACCAACACCAAAGCTGAGCCGTGGCTAGAGGGCTTTCGAAAAGCCTTGCCGGGAGTTGACATTTGGCAGTGGCAAGCCGGGCAAACAGCATCCGCAGACAAAGCTGGGCAAGCCCCTAAGATGGCCGATCACGCGGTGGTGTGGTCCCCCCCGCAAGCATTCATTGATGAGCAAACACAGCTGCAAAACCTGTTCAACATGGGGGCAGGGGTTGAGGCGCTTCTGAATCTTAAGTTGCCAGAAAAACTCAAGGTGGTGCGCCTGAACGATGCGGGCATGTCGGTGCAAATGGCCGAGTATGTGTGCCACGCCGTCATCCGACATTTCCGTGAATTTGACCATTCCGAAAAAGACATGCAATCCAAGCGCTGGTCTTATCGCAAACCCAATGTGCGCGCTGAATTTGCGGTGGGCATATTGGGCGCCGGCGTGCTGGGCAGCAAAGTGGCGGCGGCTTTACGGCAGTTTGAGTTTCCCGTCCATGTTTGGAGCAGAACGCCCAAGCCCTTGACGGGCATCAACACATTTGCGGGGGCTTCTCAATTGCCAGACTTTTTAAAAGCCACGCGCGTGCTGGTGAACTTGCTTCCTTTGACGGCTGAAACAGAGGACATCTTGAACCGCGCCAATTTGTCTCAATTGCAAAAGGGCGCTTACCTGATCAATGTGGCCAGAGGCAAACATTTGGTGGACCAAGACCTGCTCGATTTGCTGGACG
>CAIMUZ010000121.1 GCA_903844775.1 uncultured Burkholderiales bacterium
ACCGCCAGCCAAGACGACCCGCTGATCAAAGCCGGGCTGGCCCACCTGTGGTTTGTGACGGTGCACCCGATGGACGATGGCAATGGCCGCATGGGCCGCGCCGTGGGCGACTTATTACTGGCACGCGCTGAAAGTGAACACTACGTGGGTGGCACTGCGCAGCGCTACTACAGCCTGTCGGCACAAATCCAGCGCGAGCGCAAAGACTATTACAACCAACTCGAACGCACCCAAAAAGGCACGCTGGACGTGACCGATTGGCTAGAGTGGTTTTTGGGTTGCCTACTGCGCGCCGTGCAAGGCGCACAAGGCACGCTGTCTGCCGTGCTGAGCAAAGCCAACTTCTGGCGGCAATGGGCCGACACACCCATGAACGAGCGACAAATCAAACTGCTCAACAAACTGCTAGACGGCTTTGACGGCAAGCTCACCACCAGCAAGTGGGCAACGATAGCCAAATGCTCTCAAGACACCGCGCTGCGCGACATCAACGAGCTGCTAGAGCGCGGTGTGTTGATGCGGTCTGAGGCGAGTGGGCGGAGTACGAGTTATGAGGTTCGAAGCAGAGTCGCAAAGGCTATTCAGGCGAACTGAATGTCTTCAAGAAGGCTTGCTGCTCACCGTGTTGCATGAAAGCCATCACAGCATTCGTCGTGCAAAGTTGACTGAACCAATTGCAACCAAACGACCCACGATAGTGCTGGGCAGCATCTTGCGAACACCACTCGAGTAATTCAACGATGGCATCATGAAAACTCTTTAAGCCTTGGACGCCATGACTCCAATGTGTGCCTTGCGCACCCACCCAGTGAGGTTTCCAAACGGCCTCAAAGTGGCAAACGCGATTACGAAGGTCTTGAAACCTTTTTAGACGCATGACCACCTTATTTTTATTGGGCTCATAACTCCAGTGAGTGGGCTTGGAGTGTGGATAGAAAGGAAACACATCTGTAAAAGTTCGTGGTGCATGGCGGTTACCAAGCACTTCAAGAACGTTGGGCCAAAAACCAAACGACAGGCGGGACACAACTAAATCGGGCGTTGGCTGTATTTGCTTGCGAAGCTGAGGCGCTCCTTCGCACAACAAATCCTCAATTTTTGCCAACGATTTACCTCTTAAAACTATGCTTCGGTTCTCTGCGCGGTCGTACCAAGGAAAAGAGTTGCTTGCTTTGGCTGAACATTGAAGCGAAAGGCTTTCGTGTATCGCATTACGCAAAACAACCTCGACCAAACCAAGCAATGGATGAAGGCTCGCACTAACGGCTTGAGCCCATTGATAAGCACCTAATAGTTCTTCATCCGTTTTAGGCTTGAAGTTTTGTTTGTACGGACTAAGCCGCGGCGAGCCCAACAGACCCAATATCTCTGAGGGATTTGTAATCGCAGCTACTACTTGGTTATCAGTTGTCATGGGCTGTGATTCATTGGCATTGCGGTATACTTTTTCGCTTAAGCACTGAGGACCCCACTCCCGCACCTGTAAAGGTACCTAAGCCGGTGATGCCCTTTGATGCACCAGAGCAAGACGCCACCCTCGAGGTGGCGTTGCGCTTTGTGGGGCTAGATTAGCCCAAGGGTCGAAAAAATATTTGATTTGCACTTGCATTGAAATCACTCAGCAAGAAAAAAAGCCGCCAACCCTTTCAGGTTGGCGGCTTCTTTGTTTACAGCGCGAAGCGTTTACTTCTTGCTAGGTGGCAAGTCCGTGCAGCTTCCGTGCGCCACTTCTGCCGCCATGCCGATGCTTTCGCCCAGCGTGGGGTGTGGGTGGATGGTTTTGCCGATGTCCACAGCGTCTGCGCCCATCTCGATGGCCAGAGCGATCTCGCCAATCATGTCGCCCGCATGCGTGCCCACCATGCCGCCGCCCAAGATCTTGCCGTGGCCGTGGGCCTCGGGTGAATCGTCAAACAGCAGTTTGGTCAC
>CAIMUZ010000122.1 GCA_903844775.1 uncultured Burkholderiales bacterium
AGAGAAGCTGGCGGAATCGGAGAGATTCGAACTCTCGATAAGGCTCTACACCCTATACTCCCTTAGCAGGGGAGCACCTTCGGCCACTCGGTCACGATTCCAGCACTTAAAAATTATATCAGGCTTGGTCCAAATCAAAAGCCTTGTGCAAGGCTCGAACCGCCAATTCCATGTATTTCTCGTCGATCACCACCGAGGTTTTAATCTCGGACGTCGAAATCATTTGAATATTGATGCCCTCTTCGCTCAAAGACCTGAACATCTTGCTGGCAATGCCCACATGGCTTCGCATGCCAATGCCCACAATCGACACCTTGCAAATTTTGGCATCCCCTGTGACAGACGTCGCACCCAAAGCAGGCACTACTTTTTCCTTCAACAAATCCATGGTGCGCGCAAAATCATTGCGGTGCACCGTGAAACTGAAGTCGGTTTTACCGTCCTTGCTGATGTTTTGAATGATCATGTCAACTTCGATATTGGCATCGGCCACCGCACCCAAAATTTGATAGGCGATACCTGGTTTGTCAGGCACACCCACCACTGAGATTTTGGCTTCATCGCGGTTAAAGGCGATGCCGGAGACTACGGCTTGTTCCATTTTTTCGTCTTCCTCAAAAGTGATCAGCGTGCCAGATTTGGCTTCTTCATGGATGTCGATGTCCCAAGGTGTGAAGCTAGACAACACACGCATGGGCACTTTGTATTTACCTGCAAATTCGACAGAGCGAATTTGCAATACTTTGGAACCCAGAGATGCCATTTCCAGCATCTCTTCAAAGCTTACCGAGGTGAGGCGACGTGCTTCAGGCACTACGCGCGGGTCAGTGGTGTAAACGCCGTCCACATCGGTATAAATCAAGCACTCATCCGCTTTCATGGCAGCAGCCACCGCCACTGCAGAAGTGTCAGAGCCACCGCGGCCCAATGTCGTGATGTTGCCATCAGGGTCCACGCCCTGAAAGCCCGTCACAATGACCACGCGGCCCGCGGCCAGATCTTTGCGCACGCGTTCGTCGTCTATCGATTCAATGCGCGCTTTGGTGAAAGCGCTGTTAGTTTTGATGGGGACTTGCCAGCCCGCATAGCTTACGGACTGCATCCCTTCGCATTGCAAAGCAATGGCCAGCAAGGCTGAAGAGGCTTGCTCGCCCGTTGAGGCCAACATGTCGAGCTCGCGGTCGTAGGCGGCGTCTGTTTTGCCCGGCGCCAATTCTTTGGCCAAGCCCAGCAGGCGGTTGGTTTCGCCACTCATGGCGCTGGGCACCACCACCATTTGGTGGCCAGCCCGCGCCCATTTGGCAACGCGTTTGGCGACGTTTCGAATGCGCTCGGTAGAGCCCATCGAAGTACCGCCATATTTGTGAACAATCAGTGCCATTTGTAAACTTTTAAGACTTCAAAGGAAATTTCTGCAAAGCCATCAATTCTACTCGGGAGAACCCTTGTTTTGAGCTGATTTTTAGCGGCTAGTCTTCTGCCAGCCAACCCAAAACAGACCCTTCACGCAACAAATAGCCACGCCCCACCTTCAAATTCAAGCGATGGCCGCGCGTGGTGCAAGCTGCAATTTGCGATAAAAGCTCGGTCAACTGCACGGTGCTGGGGGTGGTTTGGTGGGCCGTTTTGAGCCAGTACCGAAGCACCAATGACTGCCGACCCAGGCTCAAGGCTTGAAGGCGCTGAATGTTGGGCGCCCCCGCTTCGGCCACTTTTTCAAAATCAGACGCCGCGACCTCGTCCAAGATTTCCTGCGCTTGTGCCGCATGCGAAGCGCTTCGGGCAAATGTTTCTCTGAATTGCGGAAAAGCCTGGCGCAAGACCGGCAAGAGTTGGGCTCTGATTCGGTTGCGCGTGAATTGCTCGTCCTGATTGCTAGGGTCCTCGACCCAAGAGATTTGAGCTGCTTCCAAACATTCACGCAGGCGTGCACCCGGAATACTCAAAAAAGGCCGATGCCACCAAAGGCCATCGCGCTGCCATTGAGCGGGCATGCTTGCCAAACCAGGCAAGCCAGCCCCGCGCGACAATGCGAGCAACAAAGTTTCCACCTGGTCATCAGCATGCTGTGCAAGGGCAATGTGCTTGACACCTTGAAGCACAGGATGCGTTTGTACGGCCTCACTCAATGCACTGTATCTGGCGCGTCTGGCCGCATCTTCTGGGCTCTGCCCTCCTTGATGTTTGGCTTGGACATTGCATTGCACCAAAGGCACCTGCAAGCTTTCACACATTTGCTGGCACTGCCTTGCAAATTGATCCGCGGCGACTTGCAAGCCATGGTGAATGTGGACAGCGCGAATTTGACCTGGCCACTTGAGGGCGCAGGCTTGCAACAAAGCGGTTGAATCAGCGCCACCACTGAAGGCAATGGCCAAAGGCAACTCAGGCTGAAAACTGGCAGGAAGCAAGCTCGCGATTGAACCCGCAAGCTCCAAATTATTTAGTGACTTTGGTGTCGGTGAATCGGCCATAACTTTGCAAACGCTCGTAGCGACGGTCGACCAATTCTTTGGGTTTCAAATCGGTCACTTGGCGCCATGCATCGCCCAAAGCGCGCTTCAGAAAAGCTGCCATTTGGGCGTGATCGCGATGGGCACCGCCCAAAGGTTCATTGACTATTTTGTCGACCAAATTAAGCGCCTTCAAGCGATGGGCTGTGATGCCCAAGGCCTCCGCGGCCTCTTCTGCCTTGTCGGAAGTTTTCCACAATATGGACGCACAACCTTCAGGGCTGATGACCGAGTAAACCGCATACTGCAACATGAGCACAGAGTCTGCAACCGAAATGGCCAAAGCACCACCCGAGCCGCCCTCACCAATGATGGTGGTGATGATGGGCACTTCGAGTTGCGCCATTTCAAAAATGTTGCGGCCGATGGCTTCCGACTGGCTGCGCTCTTCTGCGTCAATGCCGGGGTAGGCGCCGGGTGTGTCCACAAAGGTGAACACGGGCAACTTGAATTTTTCAGCGGTTTTCATGAGGCGCAAGGCTTTTCGGTAGCCCTCCGGCTTGCTCATGCCAAAGTTGCGCTGTGTGCGCTCTTTGGTATCACGGCCTTTTTGATGACCCAAAACCATGCAAGGCGAACCATTGAAACGGGCCAAGCCGCCCACAATGGAGAGGTCGTCCGCAAAGTGCCGGTCACCATGCATTTCAACAAAGTCCGTGAAGATTTCACGGATGTAATCCATGGTGTACGGACGCTCTGGATGCCGGGCTATTTTGGTTATTTGCCAAGGGGTGAGGTCGGAGTAAATATCTTTCGTCAGCTGCTGGCTCTTTTTGGTGAGCTGATCAATCTCTTCCGAAATATCAACGGCAGATTCGCTTTGCACGTAGCGAAGTTCTTCAATTTTGCCTTCAAGTTCAGCCACGGGCTGCTCAAAGTCTAGGAATGTGCGCTTGGCCAAAATGGGCCTCCTTTATGGATCTCAATACTCAACCGGTAAGGGGTCGAGCGACCGCCAAATATACCAAGTTGCAACTGTACTATAGGGACGCCAGGCTTCTGCAACCTCGCGTGCATCGCTTCTGCTGACGGGCTCACCCGAAAAATAGTTCTTGCTAATGCCATTGATCAGACCGACATCGTCCAAGGGCAACACATTGGGTCGCATGAGGTGAAAAATTAAAAACATCTCAGCGGTCCAACGACCAATACCCCGAATGGCGACCAACTCTTCAATGATGGCCTCATCGTCCATGTGCTGCCACTCTTTGACGCTGACATTTTTGCCATGAAAATTCAGTGCGAGGTCAACCAAATATTCAACTTTTCGCGCTGACAAACCAGCGGCACGCATGTCGTCTACCTTCAGCTTGAGAACACCTGCTGGTGTAATTTTTTTGCTCAAAGCAGCAAATTTATTCCAAACGGATTGCGCCGCTTTGACCGAAATTTGTTGACCCACAATGCTCCGCGCCAAGGTTACAAATGCATCGCCTCTGGACACCAAACAAGCATCGCCAAACTGCGGAATGAGTCGCTTCATGACCCTGTCTTTTTTGGACAAATGGGCGCACGCAGCAGTCCAGTATTCTGGCGTGATGATGCTTTCAGTCACACTCATTGCGACGCTTCCCATGTGGTACCCGTGGCCGAGTCTTTGAGCACAACGCCCTGCGCCAGCAGCAGTTGACGAATGCGATCGGCTTCTGCAAAGTTCTTGGCAGCTTTGGCATCTGCACGCGCTTGAATGTGCGCTTGAATGGCGGCTTCATCTAAGCCAGCGCCAGCTTGTAAATACACCTGCGGGTCTGTTTGAAGCAGCCCCAAAATGGCGGCCAAGCTTTTCAGCAAGCCTGCTTGCTCGGACGACTGACTGCGATTGACTTCGCCAGCCAAATCAAACAAGACCGCCACGGCTTCGGGCGTGCC
>CAIMUZ010000123.1 GCA_903844775.1 uncultured Burkholderiales bacterium
ATAACTTGTGACATCGATGGCATTCCGTCCAGAGAAATTACGGTTCATTTGGAAATTAATGCCCATGTCCTGTCCTGGGAATTTGTAAGAAAAGAAAGGCCCGCTGGCCATGTTTCTGTATCGACCAATGATTGCTTTAGTAGCAGTGCCTGTGTAGGTGTCCTCAGTGACTTGCTGTGTTGAAGACAGGTTGAATCCAAAGGCTACATCGCCTGCCACCTTCACAATAGCAGCCTCTGAGTAGACAAAGTTACCACTCTTGTAGTCAGTATCTTTGTTGCGGGTGTTGACGCCATAAGCAAGTCTTCCTGCAACGGTGACACCGGCATCCCAGTCCTGATGCGCATGACTTGGATTCAGGTTGTATGTGAAGGCAACGCCGGGGCGAATGGTATAGAAATCACCAAAACCTGGGTTAGCTTGAAAATTAGCATCTCTGGTCGCGTTAAATTTACCAGTTGGGACAAAAACTGAAACACCAGCTGCTACTTTTAAGCGGTCAGTGTGTCTAACCCAAACGGCAGAAAGTTCAGTGTCACCGATACCAGCGGCCTCATCCGAAGCGGTATCAGATAAAGCTTGAGTTTGACTTTTAAGTCCTGCATTAATCAGCTCCCGATAAGTCAATGGTGAGCCAGCAGGCTTCAAACTTAGTGCGGGGTGATTTGGTGAAAATGATGCATCGGGAAAACTAATTAGCGCAGTTCGACGTTGCTTCGTAAGCGGTACGTTGGCAACGAAGGCTATACGTCCATCTGCGTATTTACTTTCTGTGAGATAACCGCCCGCTAAATTAATTTGCGTTTGATCTTGCTTGAGTGACACTGTACCATCGTCAACAGTTGCAAGAACGCCTGCTATCGCGGTGCCTGTAAACAATGTTGGCCTGAGGACGTCAAGTCGGACATCTTTTTTTCCGGAATTCATTGTTAAAATTCCACCCGTTGGCCCTTTAATTCCCTCAATCGTTAACTGAGTCAAACTAGCAGTTCCAAAAAACCCAGGCTTGTCTGCCGGTGTTGCAATATCGCCACCAAAGCTGCCCAAGGGCGTTTGACGCAGTTTGTAGTTTTCTGCGGCATTGGCATTGAAGCTAGACGCCAGAACTGCAACCAAAGGAAGCGTTGTCAATATTGAAGCTGTAAGTGGTTTTTTGCGCTTGTCTGTAAACATGTTTGTCTCCTAAGGGTTGGAAGTCAGTACACCTGTGTATTGACAATTTACTCTATCACAGCAAAGATAAAGCGCACTCTAGGGTTTCCGCTAAAGAAGACATTTTTAGTTCATGAGAGCCTGCTGCAAAATAGGACATGACTGCTATGGCCACCAAAAAACTGAAACAAGCTCCCCAACCGGCTGCCGCGGAGGCAACCCGTTTGACTCGCGACGATTGGCTGGATGAGGCCTTTCTGGCGGTTGTGAGCGGGGGTTTTGAAAATGTCAAAGTTTTGTCGATTGCGGAGCGCCTGAAGGTCACGCGTGGCAGTTTCTATTGGCATTTCACAGACCACGCCGATTTGATTGGCAGCCTACTGATGCGTTGGAAGTTGTCGCAGCTTGCGCTAGATGCCAAACTCAAATCACATCAAAGCAGCGATCCGATTCAAGAATTAGAGTTTGTTGTGGATGCCGCTTTTTCTCAGGCGGGTGCTGGCTTAGAAAATTTAAGATTTGAGCAAGCCATGCGTGCCTTGAGCCACCAAAATCGCGAGGCTGCTCAATTGTTGGTCGAAGTAGATGCTGAGCGACTCGATTTGTTTCAGGCTAAATTTTTCACAATTGTGAAGGACGAAAAGAAGGCCAGAGATTTAGCGGCCCTTTTGTACCTGGCCATTGTGGGCAGCTACCAGGCCCTGAGCCGCCCAGTGAACCCACCCAATATTCGAAAATATTTGCAAAGCCTGATTTCTAATTATTTGATTGCCAAAGTGGTCAGTTAATGCTGGCGGGCTGATAGATGGTTCTAAAGCCCAAATGACTGACTGCCAAATCTTCCTCTTGGGGTTGTCGAGAGCCCGCACGATAGCGCATGCAGTAATTGGGCGCGCACAAAAATGAACCACCTTTGATCACTCGAGCGCCGCCAGTGGCCTGCTTGAATGCAGGTGGTCTTTGTGCGTCATCG
>CAIMUZ010000124.1 GCA_903844775.1 uncultured Burkholderiales bacterium
CCGAGGGTGGGTACAGAATTCTGACCAACACCGGATCTGAAGGTGGGCAAGAAGTCCACCATCTGCATTTCCACGTCATGGGCGGGCCACGTCCTTGGCTTCGGGGTTAAACGCTTAGAATTGCATTCAATTGTTAGGAGAAATTCATGGGTTCATTTTCAATTTGGCATTGGCTTATTGTTTTGCTGATCGTTGTCATGGTATTTGGCACGAAAAAGCTCAAAAACATGGGTTCTGATTTGGGTGGTGCTGTTAAAGGTTTCAAAGACGGCATGAAAGATCCCAACGGCAATCCCACCACGGAAGAAAAGCCAGCGGGACAAGTAGCAGCTTCTGCAACGGCAGAAAAAACCACGATCGACGTGGAAGCCAAGACAAAGTCTTGATTTGATCGATCTCGGCATTTCCAAAATAGCCCTCATCGGGGTGGTGGCGCTGATCGTCATCGGCCCTGAGAAGTTGCCGCGCGTGGCGCGTACTTTGGGCAATCTGGTGGGCAAGGCCCAGCGTTACATTTCCGATGTGAAAGCTGAAGTCAACCGCACCATGGATTTGGACGAGCTGAAAAAAATGAAGGAATCGATGGAGGGTGCTGCACGAGAAGTAGAAAGCTCCGTTCAGACCACGGCTGTCGATTTTGAAAAGCAGTGGAATGACAGCACGGCCGAATTGACCAGCGATCCCAATACACCCAGGTGGGAGCCCCCACCTCCCGTTTACAAGCACCCTGGTAAGAAGTTTCGTTTGAAACAAGGGGCGATACCTCAGTGGTACAAAGCCCGCGCAGGGGTCCGAACCAAAACATTGTCGGGTGCCGCCAGAGTGGCGCGCTATCGACCCACCAGACTGAGTTAATCCGCAGTGTCCGATCCCACCCCCAAGCCTGAAGACGAATTGGCTGGCTCCGAGCAGCCATTTGTGACGCATTTGTTGGAGCTCCGCGACCGTTTGGTCAGGGCCATGGCAGGCATTGGCGTGGCCGCCGGCATTTTGGCCATCTTTCCAGGGCCTGCCGAGCTCTACGATTTGTTGGCAGCACCCTTGGTGGCAAATTTGCCAGCAGGCACCACACTGATTGCCACTTCGGTCATTTCGCCTTTCATGGTGCCCTTGAAAATATTGCTGATGGCCGCCTTTTTATTGGCACTGCCTGTGGTGCTGTATCAAGTTTGGGCCTTCATTGCCCCGGGCCTTTACAAGCATGAAAAACGCTTGGTCATGCCCTTGGTCATTTCAAGCACTTTGTTGTTTTTCATTGGCGTGGCGTTTTGTTATTTCTTTGTGTTTGGACAGGTCTTTAAATTTATCCAAAGCTTTGCGCCTAAAAGTATCACTGCGGCACCAGATATCGAGGCCTATTTAGGCTTCGTGATCAACATGTTTTTGGCGTTTGGACTTTCCTTTGAAGTTCCCATTGCCGTTGTGTTGTTGGCCCGATTGGGTGTTGTCACCATCGAGAAGCTGAAAGATTTCCGAGGCTATTTTGTCGTGTTGGCTTTTGTCATTGCGGCCATCGTCACCCCACCTGATGTGGTGTCGCAGTTGGCCTTGGCCATTCCAATGTGCCTTCTGTATGAATTGGGAATTTGGGCGGCGCAGATCTTTATCAAGCACACACAAGCGCCCAAAGAAGAAGCTTCAAAAGAAGACGAAGCCTCTCAATCAACTTAAGTCATGAGGGCTTAGCGTTTCGCGGGCCGAATGCCGGGGGTCACGTTCAAAGCCAATGACTTTCCATTGCGCAATATTGAAACGGTGGCAGCTTCCCCTGGCACCAATGCGGCCACTCTTGAAAGCATTTCAGGCACATCCGATACCTCGTGCCCCGCCACTTGCATGACCAAATCGCCCGGTTGAAGACCGGCTTTTGCAGCGGGACTGTTTTGCAAAACACCATTGATGAGTACACCTTTGGGCAATTCACCTGAGATTTTGGCAATGCCAAAGCTTTCGGCAAGTTCTGCGTTCAAGGGTCTGGGCTCGACACCAATCCAGCCGCGGGTGACTTTGCCTTCCTTGATCAGCGATGCCATGATTTGTGTTGCGGTCGAAACAGGCACAGCAAAGCCAATGCCCAAGTTGCCGCCGGAGCGAGAGTAAATCGCGGTGTTGATGCCCATCAAATGGCCATTGACATCGACGAGGGCGCCCCCTGAATTGCCCGGGTTGATGGCGGCATCGGTTTGAATGAAATTCTCAAAGGTGTTGATGCCCAATTGCTTGCGACCCAAGGCGCTCACGATGCCGGATGTCACGGTTTGTCCGACGCCGAAGGGGTTGCCGATGGCCAGCACCGCATCGCCCACTTGCAAAGTTTCCATCCGTCCCAAGACAATGACGGGCAGATTGGGCAGGTCAATCTTGAGCAGGGCAAGGTCAGTTTCTGGATCGGTGCCAATGACCTTGGCCATGGTACTTCGCCCGTCGTTCAATGTGACTTCAATGGCCTCCGCACCTTCGATCACATGGTGATTGGTGAGCACATAACCCTCTGGGCTCACAATGACGCCGCTGCCCATGCCGCCACTGGGTGAGTCTTCCTCAGGCTCTTCAAAAAAGCGGAACCATGGGTCTGCACGTCGCGACTTGGGCTTTACTTTTTGTTGCACATTGATGCTCACCACGGCGGGGGCTGCTTTTTGTGCTGAAAGTCTGAAACTGCCACCGGGTGAAGAGGCCCCAAGGCCTTCCACCATGGCTTGCGTGAAGGACACTTTGCCGGGGTTGTTGACCCCTCGTAGCCAACCTGGTTGAAGCGTTGCCACGATAAACCACAGCGCCAAAAGCACAGTGACTGCTTGAGAAAAGAGAATCCAGAGCTTTTTCATGTTTTATATTGTGGCCTATTCAAGCCATCAATGCGCAACAACATCGCTTGACTGCAATGCGCGTTGGCATGAGATGGTTGACAATAGGTTCTTCAATATAAGAGATTGCCATGACAGATTTGAAAACGCTTCTCAAAGCGTTTGACCAATTGCTACAACCTGAGCGCTTCAAGGATTACGGTCCGAATGGCATGCAGGTCGAGGGTCGACCCCATGTTCAAAAAATTGTCTCAGGCGTTACCGCCAGCAAAGAGTTGATTGAGGCGGCCATTGCCGCCAAAGCCGATGCCATCTTTGTGCATCACGGCTTGTTCTGGCGCGGGCAAGATGGCCGTGTGGTGGGCTGGATGAAGGCGCGGTTGCAAAGCTTACTGATACACGACATTAGTTTGTTCGCCTACCACTTGCCTTTGGATGCGCATCCCCAGTGGGGCAACAATGCCCAACTTGGTAAGGTCTTAGGGCTACAGGCTGATGCATGGTGTGGCGACCAAAATTTGGTGTCTGTCGGGCAATCGCAATCGGGCCAAGTTTTTGAAGGACCCCATGCTTTCAAGGCGCATTTAGAGCAACGTTTAGGACGGCAGGTCACTTGCGTGGCGCCTGTCGAGAAAACCTTCAGTCGCATTGCCTGGTGCAGCGGAGGTGCGCAGTCTTACTTTGAGTCTGCCATTGAGCAGGGTGTGGATGCCTTCATCACGGGTGAGATTTCGGAGCCTCAGGCACACATTGCCAAGGAAACTGGCGTGGCTTTTTTTGCCTGTGGGCATCACGCCACCGAGCGCTATGGCGCACCCGCTTTAGCCGGCCATGTGGCAGCTTCGCTGGGGTTAAATCACGAATTCATTGAGATTCACAATCCGGCTTAAGACACGTTTTGTAGCCGTCCTCATTTTTCATCGACCCGACCCTGCATGGACTTTCCCAAAATCATTGCCATCACGCCAGGAGATCCTTGCGGCATCGGCCCTGAGATCATTGCGCGAGCGTTTTTGAACGATGCGATGGCATCTCAGCTTGCTGCTGTGACGCAAAATTGTTTCGTGGCAGGGGACGCAGCCTTGATGCAGAAAGCCTTGGCCATGGTCGACCCCAAAGGGCAAAATCTGAAGTTGAAGGTGATTCAAAATCCTTCAGAAGCTTTTGAATTACCGGTGGGTGTTTTGCCAGTTTTGCAAGTTGCATCATTGCCCCATGATTTGCCATACGGTGAAGTTCATGCCGCAGCGGGCCGGTTTGCTGGCGAATGTGTCACTTGGGCCGCCCAAGCCGCGCTGAATCATGAAGTCGCAGCCATCGTTACCTCGCCACTTCACAAAGAAGCCTTGTCGGCTGCGGGTGCACCCTACAACGCTTTTCCGGGGCACACAGAATTGCTTCAATTTGAAGCCGCTCGCCATGCGGGTGTGGACTTGTCCAAAATGCCAGTGCGAATGATGTTGGCCAATGATGAATTGCGCACGGTGTTAGTGAGCATTCACGTTTCCTTGCGACAGGCGCTTGACGCAGTCACTTATGACAACGTGCTTGAAAGCCTGCGCATTACCCATCAATCACTCAGTTTGTTGTTGGGACGTGCGCCCAAAATTGGTGTGGCTGGACTCAACCCCCACGCAGGTGAAGGCGGCTTGTTTGGCCAAGAAGAAATTGAAATCATTGAGCCTGCCATGGCGCAAGCTAGAACTGAAGGTATTCAGGCGCTAGGGCCTTATGCACCTGACACTGTTTTCATGCGAGCACGTCAAAAGCGGGCAGGTGTTTCTGAATTTGATGTGGTTTTGGCCATGTACCACGATCAAGGCCTGATTCCCGTCAAATACATGGGCTTAGAACAGGGCGTCAATGTCACCCTCGGTTTGCCCTTGGTGCGAACCAGCCCCGATCACGGCACAGCTTTTGACATCGCTGGACAAGGCCTGGCTGACCCTTCCAGCATGATGGCGGCCATCCGAATGGCGCGCCACTTGATTCCCTGAGTCGGAGCAGGGGCTAGAAACAGCCCCCCGCAGTCGGCTACAATCTGAGGTTAACCCTGATACCGATTCGCTAGAGG
>CAIMUZ010000125.1 GCA_903844775.1 uncultured Burkholderiales bacterium
GATCCAAGGCACCGCGGCAAAGGTTTCAGTGTTGTTGATGGTGGTGGGCTTGCCGTACAAGCCAAAGCTGGCAGGGAATGGCGGCTTGAAACGTGGCTGGCCTTTTTTGCCTTCCAAGGATTCGAGCAAAGCGGTTTCTTCACCACAGATGTACGCCCCAAAACCATGAGTCGCGTGCAATTGGAAGTTGAAACTACTGCCCATGATCTTGTCGCCCAAGAAGCCTGCAGCGCGTGCCTCCTCTAGGGCGGCCTCGAAGCGTTCATAGGTTTGGAAAATTTCGCCGTGGATGTAGTTGTATCCCACATTGATGCCCATGGCGTAGGCTGCGATGGCCATGCCTTCAATCACAATGTGCGGATTGAATTGCATGATGTCGCGATCTTTGCAAGTGCCCGGCTCGCCTTCGTCAGAATTGCAAACCAAATACTTTTGACCCGGGAACTGGCGAGGCATGAAACTCCACTTGAGGCCCGTTGGAAAACCTGCACCGCCTCTGCCGCGCAAAGCAGACTCTTTGACGGTGGCAATGACTTGCTCTTGGGTCAGACCTTCACCGCCGTCTTGGCCCAAAATTTTGCGCAAAGCTTGGTAACCACCACGCGCTTCGTAATCTTTAAGGCGCCAGTTATGCCCATTCAAACCCGACATGATTTGCGGGTTGATGTGCCGCTCGTGGAATGAAGATTCCAAGCCTGTGGCCGCAAAGCGCGACAACAACTGATTCAGATCAGCGCTCATGCTGCGCCTCCAGATTTTTGCAAGGTATCGATCAATTCATCAAGCTTTTCGTTGCTCATGAAGCTGCACATGGTGCGATCATTGACCAGCAAGACAGGCGCATCAGCGCAAGCACCCTGGCATTCGCTAGGTTGCAAAGTAAAGAGTCCGTCGGCGGTGGTTTCGCCGACTTGAATGCCCAAACGCTTTTGCAAATGGACCAAGGCTTGTTGACCACCGTGCAACTGGCAAGGCAAATTGGTGCACACATTCAGTTTGAACTTGCCCAATTTTTGCAGGTTGTACATGTTGTAAAAAGTGCTGACTTCGTGCACAGCCATGGGTGCCATGCCCAGGTAGTCGGCGACCACCTTCTCGCTTTCGGCGCTGACCCAGCCAAGCTCTTGTTGCACGATCGACAAACAAGCCATGACAGCAGATTGCTTCTGGTCGTCCGGGAATTTGGCCACTTCGCGAGCGAAGCGGGCTTTGGTCGCATCAGAGATCATCGGTCAATCTCTCCAAACACAATGTCCATCGTTCCAATGATGGCCACTGCGTCGGCCAGCATGTGGCCACGGGCCATTTCATCAAGGGTCGCCAGGTGGGCATAGCCCGGGGCACGGATTTTTAAACGGTAAGGTTTGTTGGCACCATCGCTCACAAGATAAATACCAAACTCACCTTTGGGGTGCTCAACGGCTGCATAAGCCTGACCTTCGGGCACGTGGAAACCTTCGGTGAAAAGTTTGAAATGGTGAATCAAACCTTCCATGTTGGTCTTCATGGACTCGCGTGACGGCGGCGCCACTTTGTGGTTGTCGGTAATGACAGGACCAGGGTTGACGCGCAGCCACTTGATACATTGCTGAATGATGCCGTTGGACTCACGCATTTCTTGCATGCGAACCAGGTAGCGGTCATAGCTGTCACCTGTTTTGCCCACTGGCACATCAAACTCGACTTTGTCGTAGGCATCGTAGGGCTGGGTTTTACGCAAATCCCAGGCAATGCCGGAGCCGCGCAACATCGGCCCTGTCATGCCCAAATTGAGCGCACGCTCTGGCGACACGACACCGATTCCCACAGTACGCTGCTTCCAAATACGATTGTCTGTGAGCAATGTTTCATACTCGTCAATGCACTTTGGAAAGCGCTGAGTGAAATCTTCAATGAAGTCAAGCAAGGAGCCTTGCCGGTTGGCATTCAGCTCGGCAATGGCTTTGGCATTGCGGATTTTATTCACCTGATATTGCGCCATGGATTCGGGCAGATCGCGATATACGCCGCCAGGGCGGAAATATGCCGCATGCATTCGGGCGCCAGAAACAGCCTCGTAGATGTCAAACAAATCTTCACGCTCGCGGAAGGTGTAGATCAACACCGTCGAACTACCACAGTCATTGGCGTGAGATCCCAACCACATCAGGTGGTTAAGCAAGCGGGTGATTTCAGCAAACATCACACGGATGTACTGCGCACGTTCAGGCACTTCAATGCCCAACAATTTTTCAATGGCCAAGCAATACGCATGCTCGTTGGACATCATGGACACATAGTCCAAACGGTCCATGTACGGCAATGATTGAATGTAGGTTTTGGTTTCGGCCAACTTTTCGGTGGCTCGGTGCAAGAGGCCAATGTGCGGATCTGCGCGTTGCACAACCTCACCATCCAACTCCAGAACCAATCGAAGAACGCCGTGAGCTGCAGGGTGCTGTGGCCCAAAGTTCAGGGTGTAGTTTTTAATTTCTGCCATCTTTATTCACACGAGCGACCCAGCGCTTAGTGCAGACCTCCGTAATTGTCTTCACGGATGATCCGAGGGGTAATTTCGCGAGGCTCAATTGAGACTGGCTCGTAAATCACGCGTGCGCGTTCTGCGTCGTAGCGCATTTCGACATGCCCCGTGACGGGGAAATCTTTGCGGAAAGGGTGGCCAATAAAACCGTAGTCAGTCAGAATGCGGCGCAAATCGGGATGCCCTTCAAACACGATGCCGTAAAGGTCAAACGCTTCGCGCTCATACCAATTGGCTGAATTCCACAAGTGCATCACAGAATCAACCAAGGGCAAATCATCTTCAGGGCAACGCACCATCACGCGAACCCGTTGGTTAAGGCTGACAGACAACAAGTGAACCACCACGCCAAACCGCGGACCCTCTGCACCGACATCGCGGTAAGTAGAGTAATCGAGACCGCAGAGGTCAATGAGTTGTTCGAATTTGCAAGCAGGCGCGTCACGAAGCGTTTGCATCACCCCCAGATAGTTGGCGGCAGAGACGCTGATGGTGACCTCACCCAAGGCCACATCGATCGAGGAAACTTGCGTACTCAAAACTTGCACCAAGTTTTGCTGCAGTTGTTCAGGGTGAATTGAAAAAGTCATGATGATTCTCTCAAACCCTTGCGATGGTGTTCGTGCGTCGAATTTTTTGCTGCAATTGAATGATGCCGTAAATCAAAGCTTCAGCCGTTGGTGGGCAGCCAGGCACATAAACGTCGACGGGCACAATGCGATCACAACCACGCACGACTGAGTAGCTGTAGTGGTAGTAGCCACCGCCATTGGCACATGAACCCATCGAAATAACCCAACGGGGTTCCGACATTTGATCGTAGACCTTGCGCAATGCAGGCGCCATTTTGTTGGTCAAGGTTCCAGCCACAATCATCAGATCACTTTGACGGGGACTGGCACGAAACACCTCAGCACCAAACCGCGCCAAGTCATAGCGCGCAGTGGCAGCATGCATCATTTCAACAGCACAGCAGGCCAGCCCAAAAGTCATAGGCCACAAAGAACCTGTTTTGGCCCAGTTCACTACAGAGTCGTAACTCGTAGTGATGAAGCCTTCTTTCATCACGCCTTCAATCATTGTTCACGTCCTTGTTGAAGCACATACTTATTCCCAGTCGAGGGCGCCTTTTTTCCACTCATAGACAAAGCCCACAACCAAAATGGTCAGAAAAATGACAACGGCGACAAAGCCAGCGACACCCACTTCCTGCAGGGCAACAGCCCAAGGAAATAAAAATGCAATTTCGAGGTCAAACAAAATGAACAAAATCGCCACCAGGTAGTAGCGAACATCAAATTTCATGCGAGCGTCTTCGAATGCTTCGAAGCCACATTCGTAAGGTGAGTTTTTGGCGGCGTCAGGTTTGTTGGGCCCCAAGATGTATCCCAAAACCTGTGGAATAACGCCGATGGCAACACCTACCAAGATGAACAACAAAATAGGAAGGTACTGATCAAGGTTGGTCATGGACTCTTACTCACTTATGAAGCGCTGGGTGATTACACCCAGCGACTCTCTGTGTTGGTGCCGTCGGCGAGACTCGAACTCGCACAGCTTTCGCCACTACCCCCTCAAGATAGCGTGTCTACCAATTTCACCACGACGGCGGTTATTTGTTCTGGTGGCATGAGGCATCCACAAGTGGACTTTGGCGCTCAGAACAACTCGTAGTTTACCTCTAAACAGAGGCGTTCTGTCAGGGTAAACGCCGAAATTTATGCCCTGCTTCAAGAAGGGTTGAAGCGCAAATTTCCTTACTTTGAACTTGCAGGTGCAGGTGCAGAATTTGTGACAGGTGCATTACCAGGAATTTGCGAGGCGGGGCTGTTGTCGACCGGCGCAACGACGGCTGCGCCTTCTAAAACGCTGCCCGATGCGGCTGGACGTAAATTGCCAAAGTAAGCGAGCATCAAAGTGGTCACAAAAAAGACCACCGCCAACACTGCTGTGATGCGTGACAAAAAGTTAGCGCTGCCCGAGGCGCCAAATAAGCTGCCAGAACTGCCGCTTCCAAACGCAGCGCCCATGTCAGCACCTTTGCCATGCTGGACCAAGATCAAACCAATCATGGCCAAGGCCGACAACATCTGTACGGCCAATATTACGGTGATCATTGCATTCATGTTTCGCTCCCAATCAAAATAAGGTCTGTCTAAAGTTTGAACAGCAATAGCCGTTAAGAACCTGCGGCCATGATGGCCAAAAAGTCTGCCGCCTTGAGGGCTGCACCGCCAATCAAGCCACCATCAATGTCAGTTTGCGCAAGTAACTGCGCCGCATTGGCAGAATTCATGCTGCCGCCATACAAAATAGAAACACGTTCTGAATGCGGCGTCGCCGCTTTCAATTGCGCACGCAAAACAGCGTGCACTTCTTGTGCTTGTTCAGGTGAAGCCGTGCGTCCTGTACCAATGGCCCACACGGGCTCATAAGCCACCACAATTTCACTGATGCAATGACCGTTGGTGTGGATGACTGCGGCCAATTGGCGCTTCACGACTTCCTCAGTTTTGCCAGCCTCACGATCGGCCAAGGTTTCGCCCACGCACACAATGGGCGTGATACCGGCAGACAATGCGCGCTGCGCCTTGAGGGCCACAGTGGCATCAGACTCCGAGTGATATTGACGTCGCTCTGAATGACCCACAATGGCATAGCGCACTGCAAAATCTTTCAACATGCCTGCAGAGATTTCACCCGTGAAGGCACCTGACTCTTGCGCAGACACATCTTGAGAACCCAAAGAAATGAGAGACTGACCGTTAAGCAAAGCCTGTACCTGCGCCAAATAGGCTGCAGGTACACAGACTGCAGCCTGGCAATTCATGCCTTTGCTGCCGACCAACAATGCTTGCAACAAAGAGACGTTGGCAGCCAAACTGCCGTTCATCTTCCAGTTGCCCGCAATGAGCTTTTTCTTCATGGTCAACCCTTCAAACCTTGACCCTCAATCACTCCGACTGCGAAGGCGCAGCAGGACGGTCAAGCAAGGCTTTCATGGACAACTTCACGCGGCCTTTTTCGTCGGTCTCGAGCACTTTGACTTTGACGATCTGACCTTCTTGCAAATAGTCGGACACTTTTTCAACCCGCTCGTGTGCAATTTGGCTGATGTGCAACAAGCCATCTTTGCCTGGCAATAGATTGATCAAAGCACCGAAGTCCAAAATCTTGGTGACGGGGCCTTCGTAGACCTTGCCAATTTCAACTTCAGCAGTAATTTGCTCAATACGGCGCTTGGCTTCGTCAGCCTTGGCACCGTCGGTGGCAGCAATGGTGATGGTGCCGTCTTCGTTGATGTTGATTTGTGTACCGGTTTCTTCGGTCAACGCGCGAATGGTGGCGCCGCCTTTGCCGATCACATCGCGAATTTTTTCGGGATTGATCTTCATGGTGAAGAGCTTGGGTGCGAAGTTAGATACTTCAGTTTTAGCCTCACTCATGGCATCTTGCATTTTTCCCAAGATGTGCATGCGTGCTTCTTTGGCTTGTGCCAATGCCACTTGCATGATCTCTTTGGTGATGCCTTGGATTTTGATGTCCATCTGCAAAGCTGTCACGCCATTGGTGGTTCCAGCGACTTTAAAGTCCATGTCACCCAAGTGATCTTCGTCGCCCAAGATGTCTGTCAACACAGCGAAGCGATTGGCGTCTTTGATGAGGCCCATGGCGATACCAGCCACGTGAGCTTTCATGGGCACGCCAGCGTCCATCAAGGACAAGCAGCCACCGCAAACGGAGGCCATTGATGAAGAGCCATTGGATTCTGTGATTTCAGAAACCACACGCATGGTGTAAGGGAATTCCTCTTTGGTCGGCAACACAGCGGCCAAAGCACGCTTGGCCAAACGGCCGTGACCAATTTCACGACGTTTTGTTGAGCCCATGCGCCCTACTTCGCCAGTCGCAAAGGGAGGCATGTTGTAGTGCAGCATGAAACGGTCTTCGTACTCACCGGCCAAAGCGTCAATGCGCTGTGCATCGCGCTCTGTGCCCAAAGTGGCGATGACCAAAGCTTGTGTTTCTCCGCGTGTGAACAAGCATGAACCGTGCGTGCGTGGCAACACGGAATTGCGAATTTCGATGGGGCGCACAGTGCGTGTGTCGCGGCCGTCGATGCGGGGCTCGCCTGCCAAAATTTGACTGCGAACAATGTTGGCTTCGATGTCAAACAACATGCCTTCGACTTTGACGCTATCGAACTCGACGCCTTCAGCCTTCAAAGCAGCCATGGTGGCGGCGTAAGTTTCGCGGCAAGCGTGTGTGCGGTTTTGTTTGTTGCGAATTTGATAGGCAGCACGCAGTTTTTCTTCTGCATGGGCATTCACTTTGGCAATCAATGCTTCGTCCTTGGCGGGCGCAGTCCAATCCCAAGCAGGCTTGCCTGCATCGCGCACCAATTCGTGAATGGCGTTGACCGCAATGTTGCCCTGCTCGTGACCAAACACCACAGCACCCAACATGATTTCTTCAGACAATTGTTGCGCTTCTGATTCGACCATCAAAACTGCAGCTTCCGTACCGGCAACAATCAGGTCCATCTGGCTGTCTTTGCGCTGTGTTTGACCTGGGTTCAAAACGTATTCGCCATTGATATAACCCACGCGCGCTGCGCCGATGGGGCCATTGAAAGGCACGCCAGAAATTGACAGTGCGGCGCTAACAGCAATGAGTGCAGCGATGTCGGCATCCACTTCAGGGTTCAAGGAGACGGTGTGAACAACGACGTGCACGTCGTTGTAAAAACCTTCTGGGAACAGAGGGCGAATAGGACGGTCAATGAGGCGGCTGGTAAGTGTTTCCAATTCACTAGGCTTGGCTTCGCGTTTGAAGAAGCTGCCAGGGATCTTGCCCGCGGCGTATGCTTTCTCAATATAGTCAACCGTTAAGGGGAAAAAGTCTTGTCCCGCCTTGGAAATTTTAGAAGCCACCACAGTGGCCAAGACCACGGTGTCTTCGATGTTCACCAGCACAGCGCCGGAAGCTTGGCGTGCAATTTCACCGGTTTCCATGATGACCTTGTGTTGGCCCCATTGGAAGGTTTTTGTCACTTTGTTGAAAATGGACATGTTCAATAACTCCAGAAAATCACAGTGCAAACGGCTGCACTGAAAAGCCTAGATATTTACAGTCTGAACTCGATGCCATTCCATGAATAATCTGATCATGAAAACAGATGATTGATGGAATGACACAGCGCGGGTTCGGTCTGAAAACGTCTTTTACGAAAACTTAAAGTAGAAAGCGCCTGAGCTAGCGGGCTAAC
>CAIMUZ010000126.1 GCA_903844775.1 uncultured Burkholderiales bacterium
ACAGATTTTGCAGGTGTTTCCATTGCGGTTTATGTGCCCTTCATTTGGACTTCCAGCCCATCAGTGCCAGCCAAAGACCTCAAAGAACTTGCCAACCTTTTGAAAAGCAACAAGGCTTTGCAATACAACTACGGCTCTACAGGCCCAGGCTCCACCATGCACGTACTGGGTGAAGCTTACAAAAAAGAAGCCGGCATCAGCATGGAGCACATTCCCTTCAAAGGCGCTGCTCCCCTGAAGCAGGAGCTGCTGGCAGGCCGACTCCAAGTGGGCGGCGATCAGTTGTCTTCATCTTTGGCTGAAGTCAAAGCGGGCACCTTGAAAGCGCTGGCAACAACTGCGTCTAAGCGCATTGCTGGCTTGCCCGATGTGCCTACTGTCAAAGAGTTGGGCTATCCAAACTTGGAATTGGAAGGTTGGAACGGTGTGTTTGCACCCGCCAAAACACCCAAAGACATCATTGACCGTTTGAACAAAGAAATCATTGCTGCAGTGAAGCACCCTGATGTGGTGAAGCGCTTGACCGAGCTGGGCGCTGAAGGCGTAGGCTCTACACCTGCTGCGCAAGATGCCATGTTGCGCAAGCAGATGGACCAGTTCAGAGGCATCATTCGTGAGATGAAGCTCGACTGATGTGAGCTTTTTTATGGGCTTGGGTGGCTGCCTTTTGCAAGCCACCAAACGGGCAATTCGGTGCAGTCTTTTTCATCCAAGCCCGTTTCTGCGGCGGCATTGAATTGAGCCAAGGCCAAGGCCGTCAGTGGCAACTGCCTTTGGGTGGCCTCTGCTTGATCAAGCATTGCGCGCATGTCTTTGCGCATGGTTGAAACACTCACGGTTACTTGCTCACTTTTCTTTTGTTGCAGTGTTTGAGCGATCATGGCGCCCCTGACTTTCAGCATGTTGGGGCCACCGGAGCTGTCGGACAAAATATCGATCATTCGGGCAGGATCAATGCCCAGTGGTGCCACCAGAGACAGTGACTCGCCCAGCGTTTGCCAGTAAACCATCAGGGGTAAATTAACGGCCAGCTTCACGGTTGATCCTGCGCCGTGAGCGCCAACATGCTCAACCCGCTTGCAAAGCTGATCCAGCAAGGGCTTCACTTTCTCGACATCGGCAGCATCGCCGCCTACAAAACCAAGCAACTTGCCTTCTTTGGCGGGGCCAACACTGCCGCCGACAGGACACTCTAAAAATACAGCACCCACAGCATGTGCTCTCAATGCGATTTCTTTGGGCTTGGAGGGTTTGACGGTGCTCATGTCAATGAAGATTTTGTGGCCAACGGCCCCAGTCAGCAAACCTTCTGGACCTGAATACACATCGTCTAAGGCGGCCTCGTTGGTCAGCAGCGTGAGCACCACATCAACTGACTCGGCCAACATTTTGGGAGTTGCCAGCCTTTGAGCGCCAGCATTCACCAGGCCCGTTGTTTTATCGGATGTCCGGTTCCATACACTGACGGTATGTCCGAGTCCTAAAAGGCGAATTCCGATGGCGTTGCCCATTTTGCCGATGCCTGCAATTCCAATCTTCATGCTTTTCCCCTCATTGGTGACTGGTGATGGTTCACTTCAAAATATCGCCCATGCACAAGTACTTCATCTCAAGGTACTCTTCCATACCATGGTGTGAGCCTTCACGGCCCAAGCCCGATTGCTTGACGCCGCCAAAGGGTACGTGTTCTGTGGCAATCACACCAACGTTGATGCCCACCATGCCGTATTCCAAGGCTTCGCTGACACGGAAAATTCGGCCTACATCGCGGCTGTAGAAATAACTGGCCAAACCAAACTCTGTGTTGTTGGCAGCATCGATGGCTTCTTGCTCGGTTTTGAATTTGAAGACGGGAGCGAAAGGACCAAAGGTCTCTTCCTTGGCGCACAGCATGTCTGAAGTGGCATTGCCAATGACGGTAGGTTCGAAGAATTGTCCGTTCAAAGCCTTGCCGCCTGCCAGCACCACGCCACCTTTGGCTTTGGCATCTTCGACGTGACGTGTCACTTTTTCAATGGCTGCAGGCTCAATCAGGGGGCCTTGCGCCACGCCGTCTTCAAAGCCGTTGCCCACTTTCAAAGCTTTCACTTTGGCGGCAAACTTTTGCACAAACGCGTCGTACACAGACTCTTGCACATAGATGCGGTTGGCACAGACGCAAGTTTGACCTGCGTTGCGGTATTTGCTGGCCATCGCGCCTTCTACAGCACTGTCGATGTCGGCATCGTCAAACACAATGAAAGGCGCATTGCCGCCCAACTCGAGTGACAGTTTTTTCACAGTCGGCGCCGACTGGGCCATCAAAATGCGGCCCACTTCGGTGCTGCCTGTGAAGCTGATATGACGAACAATGTCGCTTGAACAAAACACTTTGCCTGCGGCAATGCTGTTGTCTGAATCGGCGGTTAACAAATTGATCA
This sequence comes from uncultured Burkholderiales bacterium, assembly GCA_903844775.1. Lineage (GTDB taxonomy): Bacteria > Pseudomonadota > Gammaproteobacteria > Burkholderiales > Burkholderiaceae_C > Limnohabitans_A. The sequence goes on from CAIMUZ010000126.1 coordinate 2,421, forward strand.
CGCCAGCAGGGATGCCAGCGCGAATGGCCAGTTCGCCTGCGGCCAGGGCAGTTAAAGGTGTCAATTCGGCGGGCTTGATGACCACGGTGCAACCTGCAGCCAAAGCAGGAGCCACCTTCCGGGTAATCATGGCCAAGGGGAAATTCCACGGCGTAATGGCCGCGCACACGCCAATGGGTTGTTTCAGAACCATCAGGCGTCGGGTGTTGTCGAACTGGGGCAAGGTTTCGCCATTGACACGCTTGGCTTCTTCGGCAAACCACTCGACAAAGCTGGCGCCGTACATCACTTCGCCTTTGGCTTCGGCGTAGGGTTTGCCTTGTTCTGCGGTCATGATGCGACCCAGGTCGTCGACATTGGCCATCAGAAGGTCGTACCACTTGCGCAACAAAATGCTTCGTTCTTTGCCAGTTTTGCCGCGCCAGGCGGGCAAAGCGGCATTGGCGGCTGCAATGGCTTGTTCAGCTTCGGCTGCGCCTAAATTGGCCACATCGGCCAGTTTGACGCCCGTGGCGGGGTCATTGATGTCAAAACGCGAGCCGCCTTTGACCCACAGACCATTGATCAGTGCATCTGTTTTTAAAAGGGTGGGGTCTTTGAGCAGGGCCAAAGGGGATGTTTTCATGTCCATGGGGTCTCCTAGGGGTATTTGGGAAAGCTTGGAAGCGGTGCTTGCAATCTTATAATGGAAAGTTGAGCCCAGTTCGGCTTTATTTAAGATACCCCTTCCATGAGCACACCTGTTATTTCTGTTGCTGATATTCGCAAAACATTCCTGGACTTTTTTGCGTCCAAAGGTCATACCGTGGTGGCGTCAAGCCACTTGGTTCCCGGCAACGACCCCACCTTGATGTTCACCAACTCAGGCATGGTGCAGTTCAAGGATGTGTTCTTGGGCTCTGACAAACGCAGTTATGTGCGCGCGGCTTCGGTTCAGGCTTGCTTGCGCGCAGGCGGTAAACACAACGATCTGGAAAACGTGGGCTACACCGCGCGTCACCACACCTTCTTTGAAATGTTGGGAAACTGGAGCTTTGGCGACTACTTCAAGCGCGACAGCTTGAAGTGGGCGTGGGAGTTGCTCACAGAAGTTTATCAATTGCCAGCGGACAAATTGTGGGCCACCGTCTACATCGAAGATGACGAAGCCTACAACATTTGGACCCAAGAGATTGGCCTGCCGCCTGAAAGAGTGGTGCGCATTGGCGACAACAAAGGCGGGCGTTACATGTCCGACAATTTTTGGATGATGGCCGACACCGGCCCGTGTGGTCCTTGCTCAGAAATCTTTTACGATCACGGACCTGAAATTGCCGGCGGCCCGCCCGGCAGCCCCGAGCAGGACGGCGACCGCTACATTGAAATCTGGAACCACGTTTTCATGCAGTTTGACATGCAGCCGGACGGTAGCCTGGTGCGTTTGCCGGCACCGTGCGTCGATACCGGCATGGGGCTGGAGCGGTTGGCCGCCATCCTGCAACAC
>CAIMUZ010000127.1 GCA_903844775.1 uncultured Burkholderiales bacterium
GCCACTGCCACGCCATGTTGCAAACTAAAGCGAGCTTGTTGGCTGGTCGTGGGATTTGGTTCGTTGGCAAAATCAAGGGCTGTTTGGTAGGTACTTATTTCGATGCGAACAATATCGTCAACAGGGCCTATTTTTTTGTGCAGTTGAATAGCACAAGCAATGGCCGGATGTACATGCCGGCATACGGGCCAGGGCTTGAAGCTCACTTCATGAATCAACCATGGGCTTCCAGCCTCAGGTGTTAGCACCGCCATGGCATGCTTCATTGTGGGCATGCTGTTTGTGGCCGCTAGCCAACCATGTTCGCCTTCAAGGATGTGGCGCGGTCCTTCCAAACCAGCCCATGCTAAGTCAGCTGCCAACACACCCGATTGCGCACTGCGCCCAGTTGCCAGTTGTTTAGAAAATCCAGATTCCATGCGACATTGCCAAACGCCACTCGCTTGCATGCCCGCTTGGGCTAACGCATTCGTGGCTTGGCGAGCGTCAAGTTTCAATAAGCTTGCACAAGCCGTTGCGGCACCAAAAACACCACATGTGGCCGTGCTGTACCAGTGTTGATAATGCGGCGTGCCAGCTAGCAAACCAACACGGATGGCCACTTCGTAACCGCGAACCACAGCGTCTAAAAATGCCTGAGGCGAAACTTTTTCTCTTTGCGCAACTGCGAGCGCTGCTGCCATGATGGTGTCTGCTGGGTGCACGACGGCGCCGCGGTGTAAATCGTCCAACTCATAAATATTGCCTAAGCATCCGTTGAACAAGGCAGCTGCGTCGCTGTTCAACTGCAGTCCTCCCACTGTCCAGGAAGCGCCTTTGGGCGCATGCGCTGCCCAACGGCTGATGGCTTCTCCCGCAGCGGAGTGATGACCCAACATCACGCTGCCAAACCAGTCGACCAAGTGCAATGCAGCGCGTTGGCGATCGTGGTTTTTAATGGATCGGCCTTGCAAGGCCAGCAATTGCTCGGTCCAAGAGGGCGTGTTTGAGGAAATCACCCAGACCTCGGTTTGACTTACCGGCCTTTAAAGACAGCCGGACGTTTTTCGTTGAAGGCGGCCACGCCTTCTCGCCGATCGTCGGTGTCCACCAAGTGCTTGTAGGCTTCCACTTCAAAACGATAGGCTGTACGCAACTCCATTTGGCCGCCATATCGGATCGATTTTTTGATTTGCTTTACCGACAAAGGCGCGTTGCTGGCAATCTTTTGCGCGGTTTCCAAGGCAAGCGACAACACTTGATCAGAAGCAGCCAATTGGTTGATCAAGCCCCATTCACTGGCCTGCGCCGCGCTAAAGGGACGACCCGTCAGGGTCAATTCTTTGGCGCGTCTTTCGCCCAAGGCGCGCGGTAAATTTTGTGTACCTCCCATGCCCGGCATGATGCCCAAGGTGACTTCTGGAAATGCAAACCGTGCGTCTTGACTGGCATACAAAAAATCGCATGAAAGTGCTATTTCTAAACCACCTCCAAAGGCATGGCCATTGACGGCGCCAATGACGGGCAATGGCAAATCAATCAACGCCCAATACGAACGTTCAAAAATTTCATGTTGGTGCTGCCAAGCTTGGGGCGTCATACCGTTTCGTTCTTTGAGGTCGCCGCCTGCACAAAATATCTTGCTGCCAGCACCTGTCAAAACGACACAGCGAATCTCGCCGGGCACATCGGTCAAGCGAGTCCACAAGTCCAGCATGTCCACCGCCATTTGGGTGTTCAGTGCATTGCCCACTTCAGGACGGTTCATGCAAACTTGAAGCACGTGGGTGCTGACTTGTTTGCAATCAAGGGTGGCGTAAACAGGC
>CAIMUZ010000128.1 GCA_903844775.1 uncultured Burkholderiales bacterium
CGAAGTCCACACATCGGTGACCAAGTGCTTGGCATCGGCTTCCAAAGCAATGGACCGATGCCTTTTGGCGGCATCAAACATCACCCACGCCAACAAGCCATTCAATGCCGAACTGCCCACAGACAAAGCCAAGCCCCAGCCTACTTGCTCAATGGGCTTGGGATCAAAAATACGATGACTGGCGGTCCAAATAATGGCCAAGGCTGCCACGATGATCAAAATGCCTTCAAAGCCAGATGAAAAATATTCTGCTTTGTGATGTCCATAAGGATGCTCTTCGTCAGCGGGTTGCGCGGCTACCGTGACCATCATCAACCCAAAAATAGCACTGGCCAAATTGACCAAAGACTCCATGGCATCGGACAACAAACCGACCGAATCAGTGATCCACCAGGCACAAGTTTTAAGGCCGATGGTGATGATGGCCACCACCACAGAGGCCCACAATAAAGTGCGTGGAGACCACGACGGTAATTTAGAAATCATAGCTTCAGGTTAACGCACATCCGTGACAAGCGCTAAGCGGCACATCAAAGGAAATGCATCAAGCACTCAAATGCACACGCGCAAATTTGCGTTTGCCCACCTGAACCACATAGGTGCCAATTTCCAGCTTCAATCCCTTGTCGCTCACGACAGAGGAGTCGACACGGACCCCGCCGCCATCGATCAATCGATTGGCCTCTGTGCCAGAGGGCGCCAACCCAGCCATCTTCAACAAAGCACCTATGCCCAATGGCGCGCCACTCAAATTCACTTCTGCAATTTCATCGGGCACGCCGCCCTTACTTCGATTGATAAAGTCTTGCTCGGCCGCATCGGCCGCCGCCGCACCATGGAAGCGCGTCGTAATTTCTTTGGCCAAAGCCACTTTGGCTTCCTTCGGATTCAAACCGTCAGCCACTTGCTTCTTCAACATCTCAATGTCGGACATGGACTTGAACGACAGCAAGGTAAACCAACGCCACATCAGCACGTCAGAGATAGACAAAACCTTGGCAAACATGGTGTTGGGCTCTTCGCTGATGCCGATGTAATTGTTTTTAGACTTGGACATTTTGTCCACACCATCCAACCCTTCTAGCAAAGGCATGGTCAAAATACATTGCGGCTCTTGGCCGTACTCGGCTTGCAAATGTCGGCCCATGAGCACATTGAACTTTTGATCGGTACCGCCCAACTCAAGGTCAGACTTCAATGCCACCGAGTCATAGCCCTGCATGAGCGGGTACAAAAATTCGTGCACGCTGATCGGTGTGCCCGCTTTAAAACGATCGTGAAAATCGTTGCGCTCCATCATGCGCGCCACGGTGTACTTGGCCGCCAGTTGAATCATGCCCATGGCGCCTAGCGGCAAACTCCACTCGCTGTTGTAGCGAATTTCAGTTTTGGCGGGGTCTAAAACCAAGCTGGCCTGGCGGTAATAAGTTTCGGCATTGGCTTTGATTTGCTCAGGCGTTAAAGGGGGGCGCGTGGAATTACGGCCCGAAGGGTCGCCAATGAGGCTGGTGAAGTCGCCAATCAAAAAAATCACCTGGTGGCCCAAATTCTGCAACTGGCGCATTTTGTTCAGCACCACGGTGTGTCCCACGTGAATGTCCGGTGCGGTGGGGTCCAGGCCCAGTTTGATGCGCAGCGGCACGCCGGTGGCTTCTGACTTGGCCAGTTTTTTGACCCATTCTTCTTGGGGAATCAGCTCTTCACAGCCTCGCAAAGTCACCGCCAATGCCTCTTTGACAGCATCTGTCACGGGAAATGGGGTTGAAACGGGTGAATTCATAAGGGTTTTCCAGTATTCGCCATGCGGCTTACACGTTAGAATGGCGGGAATTGTTTGTCCTATTTTAAGGGCTGACCTTGCTATTGTTATTTATCGGACCGAATGAATTTCATCAACCAGTTTTTGACGATCGCCAAACCCTACAGCCAAGCGCTGTTGGCATTGGCCAAAGCTCACAGCGAAACGCTGCGGGCTTTTGTCGTTCGTCATCCTCAACACGTCACAGCTGTGCTGGCTGCCGTGTTGCTGGGCGGCGGCGGCGGCGCATTTGCGGTTGCCAATCTCGGTCCTGATGCTTCTAATTTGCCTGTTCGTACCTTGGTCGAAACGCTAGAAACACCCAAGCTTGAACAACAAGTCGCCTCTCTGGAACAAAAAACCCTCAAGCTCTATCGCAATGACATCACACGCGGCAGCGACACCGCAGAAAGTCTCTTGCGCCGCTTGGGGCTGGTCGATTCAGCTGCAGCTGCCTACATTCGCCAGAACCCAGAGGTTCGTCAAGCCCTGCTGAACCGTTCAGGCCGCAACGTTTCCGTTGAAGCCAACGAGCAGCAGCAATTGCTCACCCTCACCACACGCTGGCTCAAAAGCGACAGCGACAGCCAATTTCAGCGCTTGGTCATCACGCGCAATGACAACAACAAATTCAGTGTTCGTACCGACACAGCGCCCCTGACTGCCAGTGTTCGCATGGCGGGTGGCACTGTCGCATCCTCTTTGTATGCCGCATCCGATGAAGCCCGCTTGCCCGACACCGTCACGCGCCAGCTGGCCGATGTGTTCTCCGGCCAAATCGACTTTCACCGTGCATTGCGCAAAGGTGCTGTGTTCTCCGTGGTTTACGAAACTCTCGAAGCCGAAGGCGAGCCCCTGCGCACAGGTCGCTTGCTCAGCGCTGAAATTACGAACGACAAGAAAACCTACGACGCTGTCTGGTTCCAAGAGCCCGGACAAAAAGGTGCTTACTACACCATGAAAGGCGACAGCCTGCGCCGCGCTTTCTTGGCTTCCCCAGTGCCTTACTCTCGCCGCACCAGCGGATTTGGCATGCGCCAGCACCCCATTCTTCACACCCAACGCGCTCACACTGGCGTTGACTACGCTGCCCCCACAGGTACGCCCGTCATGTCAGTGGCCGATGGTGTGGTGGTCGAAAGTAGTTACCAAGGCGCTTATGGCAACATGGTGGTCGTTCAGCACAATGGTCAACAAGCTACGGTTTATGCCCACCTAAGCCGCATGCAAGTCAAGCGCGGCCAAAGCATTAAACAGGGCGACGTGATTGGTGCTGTGGGCACAACGGGCCTGTCTACCGGCCCGCATTTGCACTTTGAATTCCGCGTTAACGGCCGTCACGTTGACCCACTCACTTTGGCGCAGCAAGGCTCAGCCGAGCCCATTTCTTCAGCACTGCGAACCCAATTCAACCAGCGCGCACAAGTTGCCCGTTCACAATTGATGGCTGCGGCGCAAATGCGTCAAGGCAACGTTCAATAATCTTCAGCGTTGGCAGGGGCCAGGTTGTCCTCCTCCCCCTCTTCTTCCGTACCCCCATCGCTCACAACGGCGGCTGAATCTCACTCGCAATATTTCATGGGTTTGATGTCTGGCACCTCGCTCGATGGCGTGGACGGTGTCTTGCTCGAGTGGCAAGAAAGTACCCACAGTGGCAATTTGGTTCAACATGACGCGTCTCCTTCTTTGTTATCAGGCACGCGCCAACTGAAAGTTTTGCAGCATGTCTTCCAAGCATTTGATGCTGAATTTCGCGCAGAACTTCTCAGCCTCAATACACCTGGCGACAATGAATTGCATCGCGCCGCTTTGGCTGGCAATTGCTTGGCCAGACACTATGCGCAAGTGGTTCACGCCTTGCTCAATGCCAGCGGCATGCAAGCCAATGACATTCAAGCCATCGGGGCGCATGGCCAAACGGTGCGACATCGCCCGCTCGAGTTTGACGCCGACCCCAGCCACGGCCAACCCGCAGTGGGTTACACCTTGCAGCTCAACAATCCTGCCTTGTTAGCAGAACTCACTGGCATCGACGTGGTGGCTGAATTTAGAACACGTGATTTGGCCGCGGGTGGGCAAGGTGCGCCCTTGGTGCCCGCCTTCCATGCAGAAATATTTGGCGCCAGCAAACACACGGTGGCTGTCGTGAACATTGGCGGCATTTCTAACATCAGCATCTTGCGCAGTGCATCCTCTCTGAACGCGGCAAGTCCTCAAATCATTGGTTTTGATTGTGGTCCAGGCAATGCCCTCATGGACCATTGGGTTCATTTGCACCAAGGTACAAACTACGATGTCAATGGCGAGTGGGCTGCGCAAGGACAAGTCATTCCGTCCTTGCTTCAGCGCCTGTTGGGCGAACCCTTTCTTCATCAAACGCCACCCAAAAGTACCGGCCGAGATTTGTTCAACCCGACATGGCTGCAACAACATTTGCACTCATTGCATCATTCGCAAAAAGACCTTGCTGCCGTCGACGTGCAAGCCACCCTTTGCGAGTTCACGGCCGTGGCCATTGCGCAAGATTTAAAACGACACGCGCCCGAGGCGCATCAACTGTGGGTGTGTGGGGGTGGTGCGTTGAATGGTCAGCTCATGTCTCGCCTGCAAGCACATGCACAGGGTGTCCAAGTGGCCTCCACAGACTTGCAAGGACTGCCTCCCTTGCAAGTCGAAGCCGCGGCCTTTGCGTGGTTGGCCGCCAAAGCCATGAAGCGAGAAACAGGCAGCCTAGAAAGCGTCACGGGCGCTCGAGGCGCCCGTGTGTTGGGGGCTATCTATCCCAGATAGCCCGCTTTCAATCTGAATGGATCAGGTTGAAAAAGAGGAGCCGCAGCCGCAAGTGCTGGTGGCATTGGGGTTCTTGATCACAAACTGTGCACCTTGCAGGTCTTCTTTGTAATCAATTTCGGCGCCAAGCAGGTATTGGTAGCTCATGGCATCGATGAGCAATGACACGCCACGTTTGGTCATGGTGGTGTCGTCTTCGTTGACGATTTCATCGAAGGTAAAGCCGTATTGAAAACCAGAGCAACCACCGCCCTGCACAAAGACGCGCAGCTTCAGATCTGGATTGCCTTCTTCGGCAATGAGGTCTGCAACTTTGGCGGCAGCACTGTCTGTGAAGACAATGGCTTCGGGCATTTCTGTAGGAATTGTTTCGGCTAATGCGCTCATGGGTTTTCTCCGGGAACTAGGTGAGTAGTATAGTGGATTGGTCAACAATTAA
>CAIMUZ010000129.1 GCA_903844775.1 uncultured Burkholderiales bacterium
CACTTCAAACCAATACCCATAGATGGCTTTGTCTTTAAAACGATAGCTGGCTTTGAACAAGTCATGGGTGTCCGTTTGGGTGCGCTTCATGTTGATGCGCGCTAAATTTCGGTAGTCCAAAATTTCTTGATTACCCTCTAAGCGCCTCACATCCAAGACCAAAGTAGCGCGTTCAACCCCAGGCAAAGCTTTAAGTGTCCAGTTGACTGTTTGGTGTTGCGGTACGGCGCCAAAAGGCTGACGAGAGGCCAGCTCGCGAGAATGGTGGTGCAGGCTAAGGGCAACGGGGTTTGTCACTGCCACTTGTCGGGGGTCGACAAAGGTCTGAGGCAACAGTTCAAGCAAGGCATGACCGCCCAACAAACTCAAGCGCAAAGTGTGGGAGCCCGAAAATGTGAGCTTGGTGCTTGGACCATTGGGCTTGTCTGGTAACAAGGCCATGGCATTTGGCGCTGTGGCCATCTTGCGATCGGGCACTGACCAACTACTTTGGGCTTGCCACTTGGCATCGGCCAATTTGAATTCGTGCTCACCTTGCAATTTGACGTTCAAATAGAATGCATTGCAGTCCCACACAAATTCAAAATCTTCTTGCGCTGTCCAACCATTCATACTGCCCCGCAAATACATGGGCGGAATGGTTTGCGGCACAGCTTGGCAGGTGGCATTGGTACCTTGCGCCACATTGACGCTGGCCGTAGGCATCTGCGCCATCGCCACGGTACCAAGCCCCAAACAACAGCTGAAAGACCAAACTTGAAATGGTGTGAACTTCATTATTTTTCTACAGCAAAGACATAGACGGACTGCGCGGGCATCGTGAGCTGAGCGCCCTTCTGATTGGGTATGCCCTTGCTAGGGTAGATCGGGCGAAGTGTCGCGCTGCTGGCAATGTCTTCCAACTGAAAGGCGGCAGGCTGCTTGCCGTAATTGATGATGACTGCGCTGTGCTCTTGCCCAGCCTTTCTTTGGTAAGCCAAGACTTGACCTTGGGCTTGCGCCGCTTCGTAGCTTCCTTTGGCCAGGGAGATGCGTGTGTTGCGAAGCTTCAGCATATCGCGATAAAACGACCAAAGGCTGTTGTCGCTCGCTTTCTGTCCTTGTGCATGGTGCGTACTGACATTGCCCGATGCAGCGCGGTACGGTTGAGCCGAGGTGAAGCCAGCAGTTTTCTCATTGGGTTGCCAGCTGTAAGGCCCCCTGATAAAGGGGTCATCGGTCAAACCTTTGGCACCAGCCATGCCAATTTCTTCACCATAATAAATGAAGGGTGTCCCTGGCAATAACAAGTAAGTTGCAGCAGCCAACTTGTATTGCACTTCGTTGCCATTGACTTGATCCCACAGACGTTTGCCCGCAAACTGATCGTGATTGGAAGCAAAACTGGCCAGTGTGTGGGGCGCTTGCGTATAGTACTGCGCGACTTTTTGAATAGCCTCCGCTTCGCCTTTTGCAGCTTTTGAAATTTGATTTTCTAAACCAAATGCAAATGCACCGCCGCAAATGTCTTCGCGCGCATACACCTTGGGTTCTGCCGTGGCTTCACAAACCACATACTTGTTGGGATACGACTTGATCAACCGTGTGAAGTGATGAGTCAGCCGCCGACTTTCAGGTTGATCATTCCAATCTTTGGCATTGTTTTCAATCAAGTGCGGTGTTGCGTCCAGTCGAAATCCGTCAATGCCTCGGTCTAACCAGAACTTCAAATTGTCTTCGTGGTATTTGACGACTTCGGGGTTGCGCATGTTGAAATCGGGCATAGGCGCGCCAAAGGTTGCAAGGTAACTCCCGTGGATCGTGGTCACCCAAGGATCACGCCCCCAAATATCCCAGCCTACTGGTTTTCCATTTCGCCATTCGTACCATTGACGGTAAGGACTTTGCGGATTGATCAATGCCTCTTCAAAAAATGGATGCTGAAAGGCGCTGTGGTTCAACACATAGTCCATGATGACGCCAATGCCTCGTTTGTGCGCCTCTTGAATGAGCTCATCAAAATCGGCAAGCGTGCCATAGTCTGGCTCGATGTTTCGAAAGTCACGGGTGGCATAGCCATGATCTCGGTCTGCACTGACCGTAATGGGCATGAGCCAAATGCCTTTGATGCCCAGCGCTTTTAAATGATCGAGTGATTGGGTGAGGCCTTTTAAATCTCCGATGCCATCGCCATTGCTGTCTTTGTAACTTCGGACAAAAATTTCCATGAATGCGCCGTGTTGCCAATCTTCTTGTGGGCCTTGATTTTGCGTTTGCCGCTGGACAAAAAAAACCCCCGCCAATAGACAGGCCATGACCAGCAGGCCCCCCAAGCCCTTAGATCTATTGAAAAAGCTCATGCTGATTAATTCTTCTTCAGTGCGACAAACGATTGTGCAGGGACGCTGATTTGCATCACGCCCGCATTGTTCACAGTACCAGAACTAGACGTACCTTCCAGCGGGGACCAAACCTCACCAGCCACCAAACTGCCCACACTGACAGCGGCATTGGCGGTGTCATAGTTCAAGATCACCATGACTTTTTCGTTGCCGGCGACTCGCTGAAAACCCATTGTTTTTTGATTCGACCATGCGCCTTCATAGGCGCCGCTTTGCAATGCGACTTGAGAATTTCTGAGTGCCAACAATGTTTTGTAGTGCCGATGAAGTGATGCGGCGTCTGTCAACTGTTGCGTCACATTTTGTGTACTGATGTTGCTTGAGAGTGGCCTAAAAGGACTGCCACTGCTAAACCCGTTGGCATCTGCCGTCCAGCTCATGGGGGTGCGAATGGCAGCATCACCCGACAAGGCATTTGAGGCGGCCATGCCAATTTCTTCACCGTAATAAATAAAAGGCGTACCAGGTAACAGCAAGTAACTGGCAGCAGCTAATTTGTATTGCGCCATATTGCCTTGCACTTGATTCCACAGTCGGTCGCCTGCAAATCGATCGTGATTAGAAACAAAGGGCGCCAAATTGATTGAGCGTGTTTTGTAATAGTCTGCCAACCGTTGGATGGCACCGACATCACCTTTGGCCGCCGCCACAATGTTGCCAGACAAATCAAATGCAAAGGCGCTGCCACAAGAACTGCTTTGTGCAAATGCACCAGAGTTAGCCGGCGCTTCACACACCATGTACCGATCGTTGTACTGCATCACAGTTTGTCGGACCTTGTTCATGATGACATGATTGTCTGCTTGCACTTCCCAAGCTGTCGAACTGTTTTCGATCAAATTTCCGACAGCATCAAATCTGAAACCATCGACACCTTTGTTGAGCCAATAGCGCAAGTTGTCATGGTGAAATTGATCGACCTCCGAGGCGCGCCAATTGAAGTCCGGCATGGTGTTTGAGAAGCCTGCAAAATAAAAACCGTTGCCTTGATTGCTGGCAAACCAAGGGTCTTGGCCATAAATTCGCCATCCTGTGGGCTTGGTGTTTTGCCAAACAAAGTAGTTTCTTTGAGCATTGAAAGCCGATGAGGCTGAATTTAAAAACAAAGGGTGTTGGTTGCTGCCGTGGTTGATGACGAAATCAACAATCACACCGATGCCGCGATTGTGAGCTTCACTGATGAGTCGATCAAAGTCTGCTTGCGTGCCGTAGTCAGTTTCGATAGCGCGGTAATTTTTCACGGCATAGCCATGATCTCGGTCTGAACTTTGTGTCACGGGCAATAGCCAAATTCCTTTGACGCCAAGGTCTTGTAAATAATCTAGGCGTTGGATCAAACCCTTCAAATCACCTATCCCATCGCCATCGCTGTCTTGGTAGGCGCGAACGTAGACCTGCATGAATGCGCCCTTCCACCACCCCGATGGCAGGGGGCTTGAGACTGAACCCACACTCACTGCCCCCAAATCGGGCACTTCCAGCGAGCTGCCCTTGTTGGCGCTATCAATGGCACCCGCATTTGAATTGGAAGATCCGCCGCAGCCGCCCAAAAGCAAGGGGGCCGCCATCAACAGCGCGCGGATAAACTTTTGCAGTGGCAGGTGGCTAAGTTTCAAAATGAATCCATTGGTATGCACAAGCCTTTGAATGTCCGGCTTACTGGGGACAAAAGTCTCAATATGTAGAAAAGCTACATATTTTGAAGCTTTAAAAAATTCAATTATTGGGTGTTTTCCCTAATTCAATCGATTACATGGTGCTTTTTTGTAGTTTTATTACGATAATTCCATACCTTTGATCACTTGACTGTTTC
>CAIMUZ010000130.1 GCA_903844775.1 uncultured Burkholderiales bacterium
AGGATTGCTTCCGACAGGCACATCTTTGAAACCCGCCGCTAAGAAGGGTTGACCTGCCGTCAGCATCAATCCTAGCAAGGCGGCGCATAAGACGGCCTGAGCAAGCAAGAGAATCTTTATGCCGACAGCCTGGAATCTTGATTTAGCAGTTTGAGCCCATCTCGCCAAAGAAACTCCCGCGAACGGGGCCAAAGCCACCCATGCTGGCGCAGTCCAATGCGGCAAGCTGCTCCCACCGCCTGCCATCAGCGCCATCACCAGCCAAGGCACATAAAAGAAGACCCGCATAACAGCAACACGGGGCTTACCTGGCTTGTCTTCTTCTCTAAGACCACCCAGTCCCCACCACAACAAAGGGCCAAATGCAAACACTTGCACCAAAGCAAATTGCGCCACGTTAAGCCCATTCCAACTGCTCCCCGCGCCATGTTGCGCTTGGTAGGCAAAAGAAATCCAGCCGTTTTGCGCGTTCCATAAAAATACTGGCATCACCATCACCAAGGCCAGCAGCACTGCAAGCCAGGCCCAAGGATTACGCAAGACACGAACCCCATGGGCCACCAGCAAACACACGACCACCGCCAACGCAGGCAATACCGCGGTGTACTTGCTGAGTCCCGCCAAGCCCAACATCACGCCCAACACCACCCACGGCCAAGGGCGATGCAGTGCGGAGGCTTGCATCAGCACACGGGTTTGCCACATCAGGGCCACCGTGAAAAACATCAGCAGCGAATCGGGTAGCAAGCCAATCCCTAAAATGTGCAAAAGGGGGGCCAAGGCCAAGGCTACCAAGGCCCAAAATCCAGCGCCTGAATTGTCTTGGAAAGACTCGGCCAACTGATACACCCCCGCCGCAGTCGCAAGCCACAAAGCACCCGGCAACACACGCAACAGAACTGTCGGCAGATCCAGTGCAACCCCAGGCCACTGCAACCAACCCACCAAGGGCGGATGGTCAAAATCACTCAACGCGGGGTGCAATGCATACAGCAAATAATGGGCTTCATCGACCGATAAACCCACGGCCGAGCCCATGAGCCCGTGTAACACGCCCATGGCACAGAGCAACCACACAGAGCGGCGATCAAAAGGGTAAAACTGCTGCAAAGTCATCAAAACAGGAAGGGCGAAAATACGAACATACTGCAGTCTAAACTCTGCGCTGTCCGTTTTTAAAATAGACCTTCATCCCAACATTGAACAAACCCAAGGAAAAGAAATGCCCACCTACCACGTTGAAATGCTCGAAGGCCGCACAGTTGAGCAAAAGAAAAAACTCGTCCAAGAGATCACCCGTATCACCGTTGAGGTGTTGGGCGGCTCACCCGACGCCGTTGATATTTTGATCACCGATGTCAAACCTGAAAACTGGTCTACCGGCGGAAAACTTTGGAGCGAACCGCGCTGATAGTCAGTTTTACGTCCCAAGCAAAGGTACACTGACCGCATGTGCCAATTGCTTGGAATGAACAGCCGCTTGCCGGCCAGTCTGACGCTTAGTTTTACCGGATTTTCACAGCGCGGCGGGTGTACCGACCACCACGCCGACGGCTGGGGTATTGCCTTCTTTGAAAGCGATGGCGACCTGCCCGGTAAAGCCGCCCGCACTTTCGTTGACAAAGAGAGTGCTTCGACCTC
>CAIMUZ010000131.1 GCA_903844775.1 uncultured Burkholderiales bacterium
AGGTGTTGACGCCAATGATGGGGTACTCGCCGGTGTGCTTGAGCATTTCGTAGTGCATCGATTCGTCTTGAATCTTGCCACGCTGATAACCCGTTTCCATGGCGCCCAAGACGCCACCGCGGTCTGCAATTTTTTCAAATTCTGCGAGCACCGCTTCTTCCAGCAATTCTGTGAGCTCTTCAATGATGAAGGCACCTTGACTGGGGTTTTCGTTTTTGGCCAAGCCCCACTCGCGGTTGATGATCAACTGAATGGCCATCGCGCGGCGCACACTGTCTTCGGTGGGCGTTGTGATGGCTTCGTCAAACGCATTGGTGTGCAATGAGTTGCAGTTGTCGTAAATGGCGATCAAGGCTTGCAGCGTGGTGCGAATGTCGTTGAACTGAATTTCTTGTGCGTGCAAAGAGCGGCCTGAAGTTTGAATGTGGTATTTCAGCTTTTGACTGCGCTCGTTGGCGCCATACTTGTTCTTCATGGCCACCGCCCAGATGCGGCGAGCGACTCGGCCCATCACGGTGTACTCAGGGTCCATGCCGTTGCTGAAGAAGAAACTCAAGTTGGGCGCAAAGTCATCGATGTGCATGCCACGTGCCAAGTAGGCTTCCACAAAGGTGAAGCCGTTGGACAAGGTGAAGGCCAATTGGCTGATGGGGTTCGCACCCGCTTCGGCAATGTGATAGCCGCTGATGGACACAGAGTAGAAATTGCGCACATCGTTATTGACAAAAAATTGCGCAATGTCGCCCATCACCTTTAAGCTGAATTCGGTGCTGAAGATGCAGGTATTTTGGCCTTGGTCTTCTTTCAAAATATCGGCTTGCACAGTGCCGCGCACGTTTGCCATGACCCATTCGCGTATTTTTGCAGCTTCGGGTGCAGTGGGATCGCAGCCGTTGTCGGCTTTGAATTTTTCTAGGTTTTGGTCGATGGCCGTGTTCATGAACATGGCCAAGATGGAAGGTGCAGGACCATTGATGGTCATGGACACACTGGTGCTGGGGTTGCACAAGTCAAAGCCACCGTAGAGAACCTTCATGTCGTCCAAGGTGGCAATGCTCACGCCTGAATTGCCGACCTTGCCGTAGATGTCCGGACGGGGGTCGGGGTCGTTGCCGTACAGCGTGACAGAGTCAAAGGCGGTGGACAAACGCTTGGCGGCCATGCCCTCGCTGAGCAGTTTGAAGCGCGTGTTGGTTCTGAAGGCGTCGCCTTCACCCGCAAACATGCGCGTGGGGTCTTCGCCTTCCCGCTTGAATGCAAAGGTGCCGGCGGTGTAAGGAAAGCTGCCTGGCACGTTATCAAGCATGAGCCATTTCAAGATTTCACCGTGGTCTTCGTAAGTGGGCAGCGACACTTTGCGAATGGTGGTGCCCGACAAACTTTTGGAAGTGAGTGCCGTGCGAATTTCTTTGTCGCGAATCTTCACCACGTATTCGTCGCCGGCGTAGGCCTTTTGCATTTCGGGCCACTGATTCAAGAGCTTGCGGGCGCCAGGCGTTTGCGTTTCTTCACGGCGAACTGCCAATTCAATGGCAGCGGTGGCAGCCTGCGTGTGGCTGGGTTTGTCGGCTTCCAGCATGGCCGCTGATGAGCGAAGTTGTTGAATTTCACGGGCCAATCGAGCTTGTGCGCGAGCTTGGTTTTTATAACCGCGAATGGTGTCGCTGATTTCAGCCAAATAGCGTGCGCGTGCAGGGGGCACGACAGGTGTTTGGTTGGTGCTGTGGCGCACATCGACGCGGGGCAGCAGACCGTCTTTGAGCTTCAATCCAAGTTCACCCAAGCGCACTTTGAGCGCTTGGTACAAAGCCGTCACGCCATCGTCGTTGAAGCGCGCCGCCATGGTGCCAAACACCGGCATTTGTTCAGTCGGCAGGGTCCAAGCTTCTTTGTTTCGCTGAACTTGTTTGGCCACATCGCGCAAGGCATCACTGGCCCCTTTGCGATCAAACTTGTTAATGGCCACAAACTCGGCGAAGTCGAGCATGTCGATTTTTTCCAATTGACTGGCCGCGCCAAACTCGGGCGTCATGACATACATCGGCACATCGACATGCGGCACGATGGCGGCATCACCTTGGCCAATGCCGGAGGTTTCCACAATCACGACATCGAAGCCAGCCACTTTGCAGGCCGCCACCACATCGGGCAATGCGGCAGAAATTTCGCTGCCAAAATCGCGGGTGGCCAAGCTGCGCATGAACACACGTGCGCCATTGCGCCAGGGGTTGATGGCATTCATGCGAATGCGGTCGCCCAACAAGGCGCCACCGCTCTTGCGTCGTGAGGGGTCAATGGACACCACCGCAATCCGCAAGTCGTCGCCTTGGTCCAAACGCAAGCGGCGAATGAGTTCGTCGGTCAATGAAGATTTGCCTGCACCGCCGGTGCCGGTAATGCCCAAGACGGGCACCTTGTGTTGGGCAGCTTGAGTGCGCAATGCCGCCACGATGTCTGCCGAAGCGCTGCCGTTTTCCAGCACCGTGATCAGTTGTGACAAGGAGCGCCAGTTGGCCTCAGTGCCGCCTTGAATGGCTTTTAAATCCTTCGGTGCGTAAGGGCTGAGGTCTTTGTCACAACGCATGACCATCTCGCCAATCATGCCCGCCAGGCCCATACGTTGGCCGTCTTCAGGGCTGTAAATGCGGCCCACGCCGTAGGCATGCAACTCACGAATTTCAGCGGGGACAATCACACCGCCGCCGCCGCCAAATACTTGGATGTGTTCACCACCGCGCTGGCGCAGCAGGTCGACCATGTATTTGAAATATTCGACGTGGCCGCCTTGATAGGAGCTGATGGCAATGCCTTGTGCATCTTCTTGCAAAGCCGCAGTGACCACCTCATCGACAGAACGGTTGTGGCCCAAATGAACCACCTCAGCGCCCATGCTTTGAAGAATACGGCGCATGATGTTAATGGCAGCGTCATGGCCGTCGAACAAACTGGCGGCAGTCACGAAACGCACTTTATGGGTGGGGCGGTATTCAGCGAGTGCTTTGAATTCTGCAGACAGGTCGGTCATGGCTTCGTTCCAGAGAAAAATAAAAGGGCCGTTTGTAGAGCGACACAGTCTAATTGACGTTTACGTTAACGTCAACCAGAAGTCTTGGCATTTCGGGACATTAAAGCTTTCGTGATCAACATGCCTGTCAGCATGGCGGCTGTAAAGATGAGCGCATCGTTATTCAACAGGGCCGACGCCAAGGCAGGCCCAGGGCAATAACCTGCCAAGCCCCAACCGGCACCAAAAAGCGCAGCCCCTGCCAAAAGGGGCAAGTCAATTTGAGTTCGCGCCGGTTCATGAAATTGCGCCGCCAAATAAGGCGAGCTGGTCAGTCTTTGCGTCCACGCAAAGGCCAGCAAGGTGACGCACACAGCGCCGCCCATCACAAAAGCAAGCGTGGGATCCCAAAGCCCTGGAAAACTGCCTTTCCAGGCTGCGGTGATGTCGAGAAAACCCAGCACTTTGAGAGGTTGCGTCATGCCCGAGAGTACAAGACCTGCTGCAAAAATGAGGCCGGCCGTAAAGGCCAGTCCGAGTCGACCCGAACGGGGTGGTGTGGTATTCATGCGGCACCCCGCATGAGGGTGACCGTGACCATGCCGGTGGCCATGAAGGTGAGCACAGCAATCAATGACCGAACCGATAATCGACCCAGGCCACAAACGCCATGACCGCTGGTGCAACCACTGCCCCAAACGGTGCCGATGCCCACTAACAGGCCTGCGCAAATGAGCAAACCCATTGGGCGGGTGGGCAGACTTGGAATTTCTAAGCCTTGGCCTAGCAGGCAACCGCCCACGATCAAACCTGCCAAGAAAGCCCAACGCCAAGTGTCGGGATGTCTTGGCGCCGTCAAGGCCTCTGCGGTGATGCCACTGATGCCAGCAACGCGGCCCAGTCCCCACCACAGTAACCAGCTTGCGGCGCCTATCAGAACACCACCGATGGCTGCAGTGAAGAAGGGGTTGAAATTGGCAAACATCAAAATACTTTCAGAAATTTGTTTTGAAAAGGTGACAAAAGTTATCATAATTTGCCAGCTTCAGAAAGAATCCCATGAGCCGAATTACCGATCCAGAAAAAAAGAAAGCACTCTGCGCACGTTTGGCCCGAATTGAAGGGCAGTTGCGGGGCTTGCAGAAACTCATTGATTCAGACACGGACTGCGAAAAAATTGCCCAGCAAATGGCGGCATCCCGCAAAGCTTTGGACAAGGCCTTCTTTTCCATGGTGGGTTGCATGATCGAGCAAGGTGATCAATCAGCCGAGCATGTGGCTGAAATGTTAACCAAGTTTGCTTGAATCATGCACCCAGTTTCTCCCCAGGTGATTCAGCTCTTTGATGCGGATTCAAGCACCTATACGTATTTGATTCATGACCCGCAGACCTTGGAGGCGGTGATCATTGACCCCGTTGCTGATCAACTCGAGCGCGATCAAAAAACCATCCAAGCCATGGGCTTGAAATTGTGCTGGGCTTTAGAAACCCATGCCCACGCAGATCACATTACCAGCGCAGGTTTGTTGGCCGAACATTTTGGCGTTCAAACCGCCGCACCCGAAGGCTGTCACATCGGCACTGCAGCGGTTCAGTTGGTCGACGGTCAAATGATTCCATTTGGCGCGTTCGCCTTCAAAGCACTGCACACGCCCGGTCACACCGCAGGCAGCATGTGCTTTTATCTGGACACGCCCAACGCAACGCATGTTTTCACAGGCGACACCTTGCTCATCAATGGTTGTGGACGCACTGATTTTCAATCAGGCAGTGCAAGCGCCATGTACCACAGCCTCACTCAGATTTTGTACAAACTGCCCGCTGCCACAACCGTTTGGCCTGGCCATGACTATCAGGGGCGAACTCACTCGAGCATTGCCCATGAAATGCAATACAACGTGAGAACTGCGGGTCACACTGAGGCGCAATTTAGCGAGATCATGAACCACTTGAATCTGCCCAAGCCGCACAGAATCGACGAGGCTGTGCCTGCCAACTTATCTTCAGGACTGCGTCACGATGCGGGCGGTGAGGGTTCACGCAATGACTTGTTCAAAGTGCAAGCTGCGCAAGCTTATGCGGGTGACATTTCGCCTGAGCTGGCTTGGCAATGGGTGCAGTCTGGCGAGGCATTATTGGTTGATGTGCGATCTGATGCTGAACGCGCATGGGTCGGCTTTGTACCGGATGCCAAAGCCTTGGCTTGGAAACAGTGGCCCGCCATGGAGGTCAATCCTGTTTTTGACTCAGAGTTGCTGGCCTTGCCCCCCAACAAGAAATTGGTGCTGCTGTGCCGCAGTGGTGTTCGATCGATTGCCGCCGCGCAAAGAGCGGCCGAGCTCGGCCTAGAGGCCTACAACATCTTGGAAGGGTTTGAGGGCGACCCGGATGCCAACGCGCACCGCGGAATTCTCGGTGGATGGCGCAAACGGGGCCTCCCTTGGCGTCAGAATTGAACTTGATTCAGTGGATTGCCACCCCCAGGCATCGGATGCTTTAAAGCCCTTAAATCTCTTTATCATCCGCATATGACATTTTTGGCCATCGACGTCGGTAACACCCGCTTGAAGTGGGCGCTCTACGACCGGCCCCACACTCAAGCCAATGTGTTGGCTCAGGGCGCCGAATTTTTAGAGAACATCGAAACACTGGCTGACGGACCGTGGGCCAGTTTGGCTGCGCCCACCCACATGCTGGGTTGCGTGGTGGCCGGCGATGCCGTCAAGCGTCGCGTGCAAGAGCAAATGGAACTTTGGGACATTTCGCCGCAGTGGGTCATATCGTCTGCAGAAGAAGCCGGTATCAGCAATGGCTACGACCATCCGACAAGGCTGGGCTCAGACCGTTGGGTGGCCATGGTGGGTGCACGGCATCGCATGTTGGCCCAAGGCATTCTCAAACCTTTGGTGGTTGTCATGGTCGGCACAGCCGTCACAGTGGAAGCGATTGATCAGCACGGTAAATTTTTAGGGGGCTTGATCTTGCCTGGCCATGGCATCATGCTGCGTGCATTGGAATCGGGCACTGCCGGCCTTCACGTACCGACAGGTGAAGTCAGGCCCTTTCCAACCAACACCAGCGATGCACTGACCAGTGGTGGCACCTATGCCATTGCGGGGGCGTGTGAGCGCATGGTGCACCATCTTCAAGAGCACACGGGCATGGTGCCGCATTGTGTGATGACAGGGGGCGCCGGCTGGAAAATGGCGCCCAGCATGGCCATTCAGTTTGAGCTGGTCGACAGTCTTATTTTTGACGGCTTGTTGAAAGTCGCACAAACTCGATTTGCTTAAGCTCCTGTCACTGCATAGGCTTGAGTGATCTGCATCAGGTGCGCACGTTCTGAGGCGTCTTCCAAATACGGTGCAAGCAGTAACAACACATGACGCGCACCACGCGCCAATGCATCGCCCGCACTTTCGGGTGCCATGGCGTGGCGTGGGTTGCGAACGTATTCATAACTGAGCCAGTAGGTGACAACCACCGACATGCTGGCCGACAACGTACTGAAAGTATCTGGCTCATTGCGAATATGACCTTGCCGAGCCAAAGCTTGCAGCAGGTGATTGAGCGATGCGGTTTTGACTTCCAAAATATGTTTGAAGTTTGTTTCTAAGTGCCGATTCTTGGACAGCAAATCATTCAGGTCACGGTACAAAAACCGGTGCGCCCAAATGAGTTCAAACAACGAATGCAAAAAGAACCAAGCGTCCTCAACGTCCTTCACATCTTGGCTGGCGTCTAACAGCTTCAGA
Organism: uncultured Burkholderiales bacterium; assembly: GCA_903844775.1. GTDB lineage: Bacteria > Pseudomonadota > Gammaproteobacteria > Burkholderiales > Burkholderiaceae_C > Limnohabitans_A. The sequence goes on from CAIMUZ010000131.1 coordinate 6,761, forward strand.
ATGTCTTCCTTGTAGTTGTCAAAAAGATGGCTGACCAACTGATCTTTGGCCGGGAAGTGGTAATACAAATTACCCGGGCTGATGCCCAGTTCCGAAGAAATTAGGGTGGTCGACACATTGGGTTCACCATAGCGGTTGAACAGGTCTAAAGAGACCGTGGCAATTCGCTCGGCGGTGCGACGGGGGGCTTTTTTGGCCATGAAGAGCTCTTAAGCAGGCGATTTTTTAGATTTGACAGGGGCTTTTTTACCAAGAGCCGCTTCTAATGCGGTGACGCGCTCTTGCAAATCAGCAACTTCCTGAGCCGTCGGCAAGCCCAAACTTTTAAGCGCCCGCGCCACTCGATCTTCAAACAAATGCTCTAAGCGGTCTACTTTGGCACCCATAGGCTGAACCAATCCTGCCCCCAAACCTTGGGTGAGTTGGTTGAAATGAGCCGCAGCTTCGTGCAGTTTTTCTTGAGCGGCTGCTTGTGACTTTCTCTGAAAGGCCAACCCATCGGCCACCAAGTTTTCAAAAGCTTTGCTGCCTTGAGCGCGAGCTTGCGCTTGCGCTTGTGCCATGGCGCCTAGGCCGGCCAACCAAATGTCTTTAGAGGCCGCGCTGTGAGGAGGCTCGGCTTGGGCTGATGGGGCTGCTACACTTTTGGCAGGTTTTTTGGGTGACTGTGTGGCCATGGGCGTTCCGTACTTCTTGGGTTGATCCTTTGGTAATCCACTTTAACCGCAGACGCAGGGCCTGCCAAGCTTATAAAATATCGTTTTAGAAAGAATCAACATGACCGTGCTGATCACTGGCGGGGCTGGCTTCATTGGTGCCAATTTTGTATTGGACTGGGTGGCCAACACTGACGAAAAGATTGTCAACCTCGACAAGCTGACCTATGCGGGCAACTTGGAGTCCTTGGCATCTTTGAAAAACAAGCCCCAACATGTGTTTGTACAAGGCGACATTGGCGATTCAGCATTGTTGCCCCAACTATTGGCAGCGCATCAACCTAGAGCTGTCTTGAATTTTGCAGCTGAGAGTCATGTCGATCGCTCGATTCATGGTCCCGGCGACTTCATTGAAACCAACATTGTGGGTACCTTCCGTTTGCTCGAGTCGGTGCGTGGACATTGGCAAAGTTTGGAAGCACAAGCACAAAGCAATTTCCGTTTTTTGCACATCTCGACCGATGAGGTTTATGGCAGTCTGACCCCCCAAGATCCGGCATTTACAGAGCAGCATCAGTACGAGCCCAACAGCCCCTACAGCGCCAGCAAGGCGGCCAGCGATCATTTGGTTCGTGCATGGCACCACACGTATGGTCTGCCCGTGCTCACCACCAACTGCAGCAACAACTACGGCCCCCTGCATTTTCCCGAAAAACTCATTCCCCTCATGATTGTCAATGCGCTGGCGGGCAAGCCCCTGCCTGTGTATGGCGACGGTATGCAGGTGCGTGACTGGCTCTATGTGAAAGACCATTGCAGCGCCATTCGCCGCGTTTTGGAAGGCGGCCGTTTGGGCGAGACTTACAACGTGGGGGGCTGGAACGAAAAGCCCAACATTGAAATTGTGAAAACGGTGTGTGCCTTGCTCGATGAGTTACGCCCCCGTGCTGATGGCCAAAGCTACGCACAGCAAATTACCTATGTGAAAGATCGGCCCGGCCACGACAGACGTTATGCCATTGACGCCCGCAAACTTGAAAAAGAATTGGGCTGGAAACCTGCAGAAACATTTGAGACAGGCATTCGCAAAACGGTGGCTTGGTATTTAGACAACACCGAATGGGTGGCGCACGTACAAAGCGGCGCTTACCGCGAGTGGGTGTCTAAACAATACACCGCATGAAAATTTTATTGCTGGGTAAAAACGGTCAAGTGGGCTGGGAACTACAGCGCAGCTTGGCACCCTTGGGTGAGGTGCTGGCGCTTGACAGGCGGAGCACTTCTCATTGTGGCGACCTGAGTAATTTAGAAGGTCTGGCCGAGACAGTGCGCGTGTTTCGGCCCGATGTGGTGGTCAATGCAGCTGCTTATACGGCGGTCGACAAAGCCGAAACAGATCAGCAAACTGCGGATTTGGTGAATGCACTGGCGCCAGAGGTGCTGGCGCGGTCTTGTGAGGCCATTGGCGCCGACCTTGTGCATTTTTCTACCGACTACGTGTTTGATGGGAGTGGCCAAAAACCTTGGGTTGAGTCGGACGCTACTGGGCCGGTCAATGTTTATGGCCATAGCAAGCTGGCAGGTGAGCAAGGCATTGCCAAGCAAGGCGCCAAGCATGTCATTTTCAGAACCAGCTGGGTTTATGGAACACAAGGCGGCAACTTTGCCAAAACCATGCTGCGCTTGGCGCAAGAGCGGGAGAAGATGGCCGTCATCAATGATCAATTTGGCGCCCCCACCGGTGCAGCCTTGTTGGCCGACATCACGGCATTGAGTTTGCAGCAAGCTCAGCCCTTGTCGGGCATTTATCACTTGGCGGCAGCCGGCGAAACCACCTGGCACGCTTACGCAGAATATGTTTTACAAACGGCCAAACTCCTCAAGCCTGATTTGCATTACACGGCAAAGGAAGTGGCCGCCGTTCCCACCAGCGCATTTCCAACGCCTGCTGCCCGCCCGCTGAACTCCAGGCTCGACTGCAGCAAGCTGGAAAATGCGCTGCAACTCAAATTACCGGCTTGGCAGACAGGGGTCGAAGCCATGCTCTCAAAAATTTTGTGAACTTTGGCCTGAGTGGGGTGCTATTTTCCCCAAAAGTGTTCACAATATGGCTTTGAAAGCCCCTATTCAAATGAGCAAGTACTGACTTGCATATTTTTAACTTGACGGCCCAACATGACTGACAACGATTCTTTGGCGCATATTTCGCCACGCGACAAAGCAGAAATTTTGGCGCAGGCCTTGCCCTATATCCGTAAGTTTCATGGCAAGACATTGGTCATCAAATACGGTGGCAATGCCATGACCGACCCCGCCTTGCAAGCCGACTTTGCGGAAGATGTGGTGCTCTTGAAATTGGTGGGCATGAACCCTGTGGTGGTTCATGGCGGCGGCCCTCAAATTGAAACAGCCTTGAATCGCTTGGGTAAAAAAGGCGAATTCATTCAAGGCATGCGCGTGACCGATGCCGAAACCATGGAGGTGGTGGAGTGGGTGTTGGCCGGTGAAGTGCAGCAAGATATTGTGGGCCTCATCAATCAAGCAGGTGGAAAAGCGGTGGGCTTGACAGGCCGAGATGGCGGCATGATTCGTGCCAGAAAACTCAAGATGGTCGACAGCGCGGACCCTTCCAAAGAATACGATGTGGGCCAAGTGGGCGAGATCGAGTCCATTGACCCCAGCGTGGTCAAAGCTTTGCAAGACGATGCGTTCATTCCCGTCATCAGCCCCATTGGCTTTGGTGAAAACAACGAAAGCTACAACATCAACGCCGATGTGGTGGCTGGTAAATTGGCCAGCGTGCTCAGAGCCGAAAAATTGGTATTGCTCACCAACACGCCGGGTGTGCTCGACAAAGCCGGCAACTTGCTGACAGACCTCAGCGCTCGCCGCATTGATGAATTGTTTGCCGATGGCACCATCAGTGGCGGCATGCTGCCCAAAATCAGCGGTGCGCTGGATGCGGCCAAAAGCGGTGTCAATGCGGTGCACATCATTGATGGCCGTGTGCCACACGCCATGCTCCTAGAAATTTTGACCGATCAAGCATTCGGCACCATGATTCGCAGCCATTGAGCAGGGGAACCTTCATGACAACAGCGACAAACTCCGACGATATCTTGCCTGACCACGGTGCATCGGGTGCCTCTGAGGCACCCACACGCAAGCGCCCAAAACCTGGCGAGCGTCGCTTGCAAATTTTGCAAACATTGGCAGGCATGCTGGAGCAGCCTGGTGCAGAGCGCATTACCACTGCGGCTTTGTCTGCCAAGTTAGGCGTGAGTGAAGCAGCCTTGTACCGTCACTTTGCCAGCAAGGCGCAAATGTTTGAAGGCCTCATCGATTTTGTCGAGCAGTCGGTGTTTGCTTTTGTACGTCAAATTGCCGATCGCGAACCCGCTGGCCCTGCCCAAGTGGCCCGCACTGTGGCGCTCATTTTGCAATTTGCAGAAAAAAACCCTGGCATGGCGCGGGTCATGACGGGCGATGCTTTGGTCTTTGAAAACGAGCGTTTGCAAGAACGCATGAACTTGTTGTTCGACAAACTCGAAAGTGCCTTCAAGCAATCTTTGCGCGATGGCGGTGCGCCAAGTGAGACACCCACTGTCGATGCACAAGTGGCCGCCTCTTTGTTGGTGGCGTTCATGATGGGCCGCATGCAACGCTTTGCACGCTCGGGCTTTAAGCGCCTGCCCTCAGAGAATTTACAGGCTTCCTTGGCCAGGATTCTGTAAACAAGGCCTCCCTCAAAGGCGCTGAAAACCAGCGCTTTTGATTTCTATGTTGGAGACTTACCAACTCCACAAAGTACCGTCATGTTGCAGCCTGTTGACAGGCAAATATGCACGTTGATAGGGGTACTTGGCGGCTAATTTTTCGTCAATGTCTACGCCGTGGCCGGGGGACTCGCCGCAATACAACATGCCTTTATCAAAGCGCCAATCGTGTGGAAACACCGACAGCATTTCCTCGCTGTGCGCCATGTGTTCTTGAATGCCAAAGTTGGGCACCCAGGTGTCAAAGTGCAAAGCAGCGCCCATACAAACAGGTGACATGTCGGTTGCGCCGTGGCAGCCCGTGCGGACTTGATAAAGACTGGCCAAGTCTGCAATCCGCCGCAGATGCGTGATGCCACCCGCATGGGTGACAGTGGTGCGAATGTAATCGATGAGTTGCTGCTCGATCAAATCTTTGCAGTCCCAAATGGTGTTGAAAATTTCACCCACTGCCAAAGGCGTTGTGGTGTGTTGGCGAATGAGCTTGAAGGCGTCTTGATTTTCTGCAGGGGTGGGATCTTCTAGCCAAAACAAATGGAAGGGCTCTAAAGCCTTGCCCAAACGCGCGGCCTCGATGGGCGTTAAGCGATGGTGCGCATCGTGCAGCAAATGAATGTCGGGTCCCACGGCTTCACGCACGGCTTGGAATAAACCAGGCGTGTGGTTCAAATATTTCTCTGTGCTCCAGTCGTGCTCACCAGGCAAGGGGCCGTCGGCAGGTTCGTACATGCGGCCGTTGCCGCTCACACCATAGACTTTGTTGAGTCCCGGAATGCCACTTTGTGCGCGAATGGCCAAGTAACCCATCTCTTTGTGGCGCAACACTTCGTCGACTGTTTCTGCGGTGTCGCGGCCTGTGGCGTGCGCATAAGACATGATGGCGGTACGACTTCTGCCGCCCAGCAATTGGTAAAGAGGTTGTCCTGCAATTTTGGCCTTGATGTCCCACAGGGCGGTGTCTACAGCGGCGATGGCCGTCATGGTGACAGGACCTCTGCGCCAGTAAGCGCCCTTGTAGAGATATTGCCAAATGTCTTCAATTTGCTGGGGATCGCGGCCGATCAAACACGGAATGACGTGCTCTTCTAAGTAGCTCACGACCGACAGTTCGCGGCCGTTGAGCGTCGCGTCGCCAATGCCAGTCAGGCCTTGGTCAGTCTCTATTTTGAGTGTGACGAAATTGCGGCCGGGGCTGCAAACAATGACACGGGCAGAAGTTATTTTCATGCAAAGTTTTGATGAATCATGTATTTCACAGTGGCGTCGACGCCTTGGTGCAAAACTTGGTCGTGCCAATGGGTGACGCGTGCGAGCCAAGCCTCTGACGCCACCAGTTCTGCGCCCCACAAATCTTCACGGGCCAACAAAGCGCTGACACACCCATGGGGATCCGTGGCCTGCTTTGATCCGATGGCGATCAGGCTGTCGGCCTGTGGATCATTGAGGGCATAGGCCTGGCCTTGTTCATCCTTGCCCAAGGTGTAACGCAAAAATACAGCCGCGGCCAATGCGTGATGTTCATACGAAGCACCTATGGCTATTTGTTCCAACACAGAAGGTGGCCAGCGTTGTGGAATTTTCTGCGAGCTGTCAGTGGCAATTTGATGCACGCTGTGCTTTAAGTACGGATTGCCAAAACGTTGAATGAGTGCATCTCGGTACTCGGCCCAATCGGTGCGACTCAAATGTGGCGCCACTTCTTGGCTCATCAAGCGATGTACAAATTCACGAATATGTTCTGCCCCAATACAATCGGCAATGTGAGCGCGGCCACTGACCGCCCCGATCAATGCCATGGCGGTATGGCTGCCGTTCAGCATTCGCAATTTGGCTTCTTCATAGCTGTGGACTTGTGAGGTCACACGCACACCACAACGGGCTAACAAGGCTGCATCGCCCGGGTCAACGAAGTTGTCTTCAATGACCCATTCCCAAAATGTTTCGGTGCTGAGTGCGCAATCGTCTTGCAAACCGAGTGCGGCCTGGGCGGCATCTGCCACTTCAGAAGTGGCTGCCGGCACAATGCGATCGACCATGCTGCAAGGGAATGCGCAATGGACATCTGTCCACTTCATCAATTCGGTGTCTGCGGGGGTGGCCGTGGCATGCAGCAAAGCTTTGAGTTTGTGGCCGTTGCCTTGCAGGTTGTCGCAGGATGCGATGGTCAGTCCAGACAGACCTGCGGCATGGCGCAAACGCAAGCCGTCAATCAGAAGTTGGGCCAAGGCCGATGTATAGCCTTTTTCAGTCACAGTCAAAGTAATCCATCGCGTGCTTTGAGCAGCCATGGCATTCAAAACATGTTGGCGCTCCGTGGTCAGCACGCTGGTTTGCCAAAGTGCGCCGGGCACTTGCCATTCGATGCCTTTGGCACCTGCAATGCGAACGGCATACAAGCCGTCTTGTGCGCGCAGTTTATGAACCAAGCCCGGCTGGGTCATGCCCACGCCATGAATGCCCCAGCGCATATCGCCTTCGCGCAACAGTTGATCGAAGACCATGGCTTGGTGAGCGCGATGAAATGCGCCCAAGCCTAAATGAACAACACCAGGCATGGAGGCTTCTGGTGAATAGGCCGGCTTCTGCACAGATGCCGGCACTTGCGGCAATGTAGCCCGCGAGAGTTGGGTGGCAGACATGGTGTTATCTCAGTTTTTCTTCAGACGCTTTAATTTCAGCCCAAGTGGCGTCGTCAATCCAAATGCCATTTTTTTCACGGTCGACACGGGCTTTGCGCTCAGGCTCGCCTGCCAACATCACGCCCTCGGTACCGGGCGCATTGGGGCTTTGGCGCAGCCAATCTTCAAAGGCCAAGGCTTCTTGTTCAAAGGAGGCTTGTGTGCCCAAGCGGACCGGGTCGATGAGCATGACCAGCATGCCGTTGAGAACCGCACGTTTGTGATCGGCTTCACGATGCCATGTGTCGCCGCCAGTGAGCGCGCCACCCAACAATTCGCAGGCCATGGCCATGCCAAAACCTTTGTGCTCGCCAAAGGTCATGAGGGCGCCAAACATCCCATTGGACTGCGGTACCACCACCACGCCTGGATCGTTGGTGGGGTGGCCGTTTTCATCGATCAAATAACCATCAGGTACTTGTTCGCCTTTGTTGTGCGCCACGCGCATCTTGCCTTGAGCGACGCGGCTGGTGGCAAAGTCGAGCACAAAGGGCTCGCGCTTGCCCATGGGCACGCCAATGCAGCAGGGATTGGTGCCAAATCGGCCATCACCACCCCCAAAAGGCGCCACCACAGGACGTGACAACACATTGACAAAATGCAGGGACACCAAGCCCTGTGCCACGGCCATTTCGGCAAAGTGACCAATACGGCCCAAGTGATGCGAGCGGCTGAGCGCTACCGTGCACACGCCATGTTGCTTGGCGCGTTCAATGCCCATTTGCATGGCTTGCACACCTGTGATTTGGCCATAGCCGCGTTGGCCGTCTAAGTTTAGAAGGGGCCCCGTGTCGATCAACACTTTGACGCCGGTGTTGGGGCTCAGACCGCCTTCCAGCACCGCATCGACATAACGCGGCACCATGCCCACGCCATGCGAGTCGTGACCACTTAAATTGGCCATGACCAAATTGGCAGCCACTTGTTCAGCCTCGGCGGGCGTACTCCCTGCTTTTTGAATGATGCCGCTAATTTGTTGACGCAGTTGATCTGCTGGGATGCAATGGCTCATAAACAAACTTTCAATTACATGACCGCGCCAACTTGCCAAGGCACAAACTCGTTCTGCCCGTAGCCATGTTGTTCGCTTTTGGTCGGTTCACCCGATGCGGCTTTTAAAATCATGTCGAAAATGCGCTGGCCCATGTCGGCAATGCTCACGCCGTTGTCGACAATCTCGCCGCAATTCAAGTCCATGTCTTCTACTTGTTTTTTCCACAAAGCGGTGTTGGTGGAAAACTTCAAGCTGGGGGAGGGCGCACAACCATATGCGCTGCCACGACCTGTGGTGAAGCAAATGAGATTGGCACCACCGGCCACCTGGCCTGTGGCACTGACGGGGTCGTAGCCTGGGGTGTCCATGTAGACGAAGCCATGCGTGTTGACAGGCTCTGCGTATTCATAAACAGCTTGCAAATTGCTGGTGCCGCCCTTGGCCACAGCGCCCAGAGATTTTTCCAAGATGGTCGTCAGGCCGCCGGCCTTGTTGCCAGGCGAGGGGTTGTTATTCATCTCACCGCCGTTGATTTCGGTGTAGTTTTCCCACCAGTGAATTCGGTCGATGAGTTTTTGCGCCACTTCGGGTCTGACTGCGCGGCGTGTGAGCAAATGCTCGGCGCCATAAATTTCAGGTGTTTCGCTCAAGATGGCGGTGCCACCGTGCTGAACCAGCAAGTCAACCGCTGCGCCTAAAGCGGGGTTGGCGCTGATGCCAGAGTAGCCATCAGAACCACCACACTGCAAGCCTATGGTGATGTGTTCTGCGCTGCATGGTTCGCGCTTGACTTGGTTGGCACGTGGCAGCATTTCTTGGATGAGGGCAATGCCTTTTTCAACAGTCAGTCGAGTGCCGCCTGTGTCTTGAATGTTGAACACCTTGAGCGTATCGCCTTCACGCAAGCTGCTATGCGCCAACCAGGTGTTGATTTGGTTGGACTCACAGCCCAAGCCCACCACCACCACGCCCCAAAAGTTAGCGTGCGTGGCATAGCCTGCCAAGGTGCGCTCTAGCACTACATTTAATTCTGACATTATCAATTTAAGTCAGGCCACAACAGCAACTTACATCGGTGACATTACAGCCGGAAGCAATGTCATCAAATTTAACACCAC
>CAIMUZ010000132.1 GCA_903844775.1 uncultured Burkholderiales bacterium
ACCATTTTTGTGGTGTCAAAAATCATGAAAACGCTTAAAACCGAGGGCCCTGTGGCCCTCGAGGCGCACATTGAAAATCCAGAGTCCAGCGCCATCTTTGCGGAATATCCCAAAATGTTGCACGACCATGCCTTGTTGGATTTGGTTTGCAACACGGTTCGTTTGATGGTGGTGTCCACCAGCCCGTTAAGCCCTTATGCGGTGGAAGACGTGATGGACCTGTCTATCAAAACCCACCACCACGATGCCCTGAAAGCGCAAGCTGCTTTGGCCACCTTGGCCGGTGCGCTGCCCGCTTTGGGTATTGTGGCTTGTGTGTTGGGTGTGGTGAAAACCATGGACGCGATTGACCAGCCACCTGCCGTTCTCGGTGCCATGATTGGTGGCGCTTTGGTGGGAACCTTCTTGGGCGTGTTCATGGCTTATGGATTCATTGAACCCATGGCCTCGCGCTTGGCTCAGATCATTGACGACGAAGGCCAAATTTACAAAGTGGTGAAGCAAATCATCATTGGCACATTGCATGGACATCCCATGCCCCTGATCATTGAAGCTGCGAGGGCAGGTATCAGCCATCACAATCAGCCAAGTTTTGCTGAAGTGTTTGACGGGTTGAGAGGTTAAGCAGCATGGCTGAGGCAGTTTTAGAGGCCCCTACAGAAGAAGCAGTCGCTGAAGCAGCGCCTGCTGAAGCGCTCGTGGATGCGGCGGCAGAGGCTGCGCCTGAAGCGGCTGCGGAGGCCGCGCCCCTTATTCCTGAAGAAGCCGATCCTGATGCGCCGGTGGTGGTGGCACCCACCATCACCATCAAAAAAATCATGGACGATGGGCACGGAGGTGCTCACGGTGGCGCTTGGAAAATTGCGCTGGCCGACATGATGACCGCCATGATGGCCTTCTTCTTGTTGATGTGGCTGTTGGGCGCGTCCAATGCCGACCAACGCAAAAGCGTTGCAGACTATTTCAAGCCCACTTCGCAAAGCAATGTGACCATGGGCAAGCTGGCCGGCTCAGATGGCATGTTGGGCGGCTCCTCTGTCATTGATACCGATGGCTTTCCATTCCAAGCCAAACAAACCAATATGTTGAACATGGTGACGCCGCGTTCGCAAGGGGGCCCAACCGAGAATGATCCGTCGCCTCAAGGCGCTGACAGCAAAGAGTCAGGTCAAGATGGCGATCCTGGCAAAAAAGGCAAGGAAGCAGCTGACCAAGCCAACTTTGACAAGATGGAAAAAGAAATCAAAGAAGCCATGGCAAAGAATCCTAAATTGGACAATTTGAAGGATCAGGTGCAGTTTGCGCGCGACAAAGATGGCTTGAGAATCGAAATTATCGACAAAGCAGACTTTGCAATGTTTGGTTTGGGAAGTACATCGATGACGCCCAGGGCGCAAGCGCTCCTTGCCGAAGTGGGTAAAACATTGGCGGGTATGCCCAATAAAGTGGCCATTCGCGGCCACACGGACAGTGCCAAGTTTGCCAATACGGATGGGCGCAACAACTGGTCCCTGTCGGCTGAACGGGCCGAGGAAACCAGAAAAATCATCGAGAAAAAGGGCATCCCGGACGGGCGATTTGCCAAGATCGAGGGTGTGGCCGACACCGCGCCCTACAACCCCAATGATCCGAAGGATCCGCGAAACCGGCGAATCAGTATCACGGTCATGAACCAATAAACCCTCCAAAGCAGCTTTTCGAAGCTGCTTTTTTTTTGCCCTTGACCCCAGTAAGTCCCCCCTTCATAATTACTTTAAGTTTCAACTATTGAAGTTGAAACAATTAATTTTGGGCAAGGAACTGCAGAATGAAAATCGTGTGTTTAGGCGGGGGTCCCGCAGGACTTTACTTTGGCTTGCTGATGAAATTGCGGCATCCCGAGCACCACATCATGGTGCTTGAGCGCAACAAGCCGTACGACACTTTTGGTTGGGGCGTGGTGTTTTCAGATGCCACCATGTCCAAGTTGCAAGTGGCTGATCCCAGCACGGCTTCAGAAATTTTAGGATCTTTCAACCATTGGGATGACATCGCGGTGCATTTTAAAGGGGAGACGATGCGTTCGGGTGGCCATGGCTTTTGTGGCATTGGCCGAAAGCGTTTGCTGAACATTTTGCAAAAGCGTTGTGAAGAGCTGGGCGTTGAGTTGCTGTTCGAGCAAGAAGTCGATGCCAATGCAGACGTAGCCGCCTTGTACCAAGCCGATTTAGTCATTGCGTGTGATGGCATTAACTCCAGGGTGCGCACGCGCTTTGCCAGTACCTACCAGCCCGACATTGACGAACGTGATTGCCGCTTTGTTTGGTTGGGCACGCGCAAACTGTTTGATGCCTTCACCTTCGCCATTGAAGAAACCGAACATGGCTGGTTTCAAGCGCATGCGTATCAGTTTGATGGCGACACCTCGACCTTCATTGTGGAAACGCCAGAGAGTGTTTGGAAGGCGGCGGGTTTTGAAGAGATGTCGCAAGAAGAGTCGGTGGCTTTCTGTGAAAAGCTGTTTGCAAAATATCTGGATGGTCATGCGTTGATGACCAATGCCAATCACCTGCGCGGTTCTGCGCATTGGATTAAGTTTCCGCGCGTCATTTGCGATCAGTGGGTTCATTGGGACAAATCGGCAGATGGCCGCGAGGTGCCTTATGTGTTGATGGGCGACGCCGCTCACACGGCGCATTTCTCGATTGGATCGGGTACCAAGTTAGCCCTTGAAGATGCCATTGAATTGGCGGACACCTTTGAGCGTCTAGGACATGATGTGCGCAGCATGAAAGAGGTCATGACGTCGTATCAAGACACACGTTCGATTGAAGTTCTGAAGATTCAAAATGCAGCGCGCAATTCCACAGAGTGGTTTGAGAATGTGTCTCGCTATGTCAATTTGCCGCCCCAGCAATTTGCCTATTCTTTGCTCACACGCAGTCAGCGTATTTCACACGAGAATTTGCGACTGCGCGATGCCAGCTTTGTTTCAGCGTATGAAAGATTCATGGCGTCGCTGGTGGAATTTGATGACACCGCCAAAGCCAAATCAACACCGCCCATGTTCTTGCCATTGCAAGCGCGTGGTATCACCTTGAAGAATCGCGTGATGGTCTCGCCCATGGCCACTTATTCTGCGGAGGACGGTGTGCCAGGCGATTTTCATTTGATGCATTACGGCGCACGGGCCATGGGTGGTGCCGCCATTGTGTTCACTGAGATGACGTGCGTCTCTCCTGAAGGTCGCATCACCCCCGGCTGCCCCGGTTTGTGGAATGACGCCCAGGAAAGTGCGTGGGCGCGCATTGTGAGTTTGGTGCATCAGCAATCTGATGCCAAGATCGCCTTGCAGTTAGGCCATGCGGGTAGAAAAGGCTCAACCCGCAGGGCATGGGACGGCATGGACATGCCCTTGAGCGATGTTGCGCGCGATGGTAGCAACTGGCCCTTGATGGCGCCATCCGCCTTGCCCTACATGGAAGGTGTGAGCCAAGTGCCGCATGTCATGACACGTGCTGACATGGACGCTGTGTTGTCCGAATTCGTATCGGCGGCTGAGCGCGGTGCCCAAGCCGGATTTGATTGGCTGGAGCTGCACTGCGCGCACGGCTATTTGTTGTCGGGCTTTATTTCACCTTTGACCAATCAGCGTCACGATGAGTTTGGCGGTTCCCTGGAAAACCGATTAAGATACCCCTTGGAAGTGTTCAAAGCGTTGCGAAAAGTGTGGCCACAAGACAAGCCCATGTCGGTACGTATTTCGGCACACGATTGGGTGGAAGGCGGCATCACGCCAGACGATGCCATTGAAATTGCCAAGCAATTTAAAGCCGCAGGTGTCGACTTTGTTGACTGCTCCTCGGGTCAAGTCGATAAGCGAGAGAAGCCCGTTTATGGCCGCATGTTTCAAACGCCTTTTGCCGATCGCATTCGCAATGAAGCGGGAGTCAGAACCATTGCGGTCGGCGCCATCTCTGAGGCCGATCATGTGAACAGCATCATTGCCGCCGGGCGTGCTGATTTGTGTGCGGTAGCGCGTCCACATTTGGCCAATCCTTCTTGGACTATGCAAGAAGCGGCGCGCATTGGCTACTCAGATTTGAACTGGCACAAAGCCTATGTGTCGGGCAAACGCCAAATGGAAACCAACTTTGAACGTGCGGCATCGATGGCTGCGATGGCCGCCTCGCCCGCTGCGGCCAAGGGTGAAAACTGATGCGCCATGTTTGGATCACAGGTGCGGGTCGCGGCATTGGCGCTGCCATCGCGTTGGCCTTTGCACGCGAAGGCGCCACACTCAGTTTGTCAGGCCGAAATCTGGCCACTTTGAATTTGCAAAAACAGACTTTGGAACAAGCATGTCCCGGTGTGAAAGTGCACGTGAGTTTGATGGACTTGGTCGATGCTGCATCTGTCACAGCAGCTTACCAAGCCAACCATCATGCGCTCGGTTCGGTGGATGTGCTCATCAATAACGCGGGGCAGGCGCTGAGCCAACCCTTTGCCAAAACTGACATGACCTTGTGGCATCAGATGCTGAACGTCAACTTAACGGGAACCTACCTTTGTATTCAAGCCGCCTTGCCCGATTTGCTGAGTGCAGGTGCGCAAGGCAAAGCCGCTCGCATTGTCAACATTGCCAGTACCGCGGGATTGAAAGGCTATGCCTATGTGTCGGCCTATGCGGCAGCAAAGCACGGCGTGATTGGGTTGACGAGAAGTCTGGCGCTTGAGTTGGCACGAAAAGGCGTGACGGTCAATGCCGTCTGCCCGGGTTTTACCGAGACCGACATTGTGCGTGAATCGATTGCCAATATTGTGGCCAAAACAGGCCAGACCGAAGCGCAAGCGCGTGAAGCCTTGGTGGCACACAACCCGCAGAAGAGGATGATTCAACCCGAAGAGGTTGCTCAAAGTGTGATGTGGTTGTGCAGTGAGGCCGCTGCATCAGTGAATGGTCAATCGATTGCCATCGATGGCGGGGAGTCAATGTGATGAGCTCAGTTCTGACACTGCAAGTCAATGCCGATCATGAATTCAGGGCCCATGCCGATCAGCATGCGTCATTGCGATTGTGGTTGCGCTTGCTGTCTTGTACCACCCGCGTAGAAGACAAGATCAGGCAAAAACTGCGGGAGTCTTTTGACATCACCTTGCCACGTTTCGATTTGATGGCGCAACTAGAAAAGCATCCCGATGGTTTGACCATGGGCGAATTATCTCGCCGCATGATGGTGACGGGAGGCAACATCACCACCATCGTCGACCAATTGGAAAAAGAAAAATTGGTGGCCCGGGAAGTGGGGCTGCATGACCGCCGCTCTTTTACAGTCAAGCTCACGAAGGCGGGACGTGATGCATTTACGCACATGGCTGTGGCCCATGAGGCTTGGGTGGCCGAACTGTTTGAAGGTCTTTCAAAGAACCAGCAGAGCCAGCTTTATACCTTGCTAGGCACGATGAAAAAGAATTTACAGAATCAAGAGGAGACATCATGAGTCAAAAATATTTACCAGGTCAGCCGCAGCAATTGCCAAGGCACAACAACAAGTTGGCCCTTTACAAAGCCGAGCATGTTCTGTTTGAAGTTAAAGATGGCGTGGCCACGCTCACTTTGAACCGACCCGAGCGCAAGAATCCTTTGTCCTTTGAGTCCTATGCCGAGATGCGTGACTTGTTTCGCGCTTTGTCCTATGCCGAAGATGTTCATGCCGTGGTGGTCACAGGCTCGGGGGGTAATTTTTGTTCGGGGGGCGATGTGCACGAAATCATTGGGCCTCTCACTCAAATGGACATGCCGGGTTTGCTGACATTCACGCGCATGACCGGCGATTTGGTGAAGGCCATGCGTGCGTGTCCGCAACCCATCGTCTCGGCCATCGATGGTATTTGTGCGGGTGCCGGAGCACTGCTGGCATTGGCCTCTGACTTGCGTTATGGCACCGCACGCAGCAAAACTTACTTTTTGTTCAACAAGGTCGGCCTCGCAGGATGCGACATGGGCGCCTGTGCTTTGTTGCCGCGCGTGATTGGGCAGGGACGCGCCTCTGAACTGTTGTACACCGGTCGCGGCTTGCCTGGCGAGGAGGCTGAGCGCTGGGGCTTTTATAACCGCGTGTGCTCGCCCGAATCTGTGCTGGCAGAAGCGCAAGCGATGGCGCAGATCTTGGCCAGTGGCCCCACATTTGCCAATGGCATGACTAAAAAAATGTTGCAACAAGAATGGAACATGGGAGTTGACGAGGCCATCGAAGCCGAAGCACAGGCGCAAGCCATCTGCATGGCCACCAACGATTTCCACCGGGCATATCACGCTTTCGTGGCCAAGCAAACGCCAGTCTTCCAAGGAGACTGAAGATGAATTCAGCCGCTCATTTGGCATGGCCATTTTTTGAAGCCTCGCATCGCGACTTCAAAGATCGTTTGCAGACGTGGACGCAACGCCAATTTGGTGCCCCCCATGCGCACGATGAATCGCGTGAGGCGATCGATCGAGAATGCGTGGCACTGGTCAAAGCCATGGGCCAAGACGGTTGGTTAAAGCCCGCCATTGCTGGCAAATTGTATGGCGGTACATCGGACGTGATAGATACACGGACGATTTGCTTGCTGCGCGAAGAACTGGCTTGGCATCATGGCTTGGCTGATTTTGCTTTTGCCATGCAAGGCTTGGGTTCTGGCGCCATCAGTTTGAAGGGAACGTCGCAACAGCAAGCGGACTATTTACCCCGAGTGGCCAGAGGAGAAGCTTTGGCCGCTTTTGCTTTGAGTGAGCCTGAGGCGGGCTCAGACGTGGCAGCCATGCAATGCAGTGCCGTTGAAACGCCAGAAGGTTATCGTCTGAATGGTTTGAAGACTTGGATTTCCAATGGCGGCATTGCTGATTTTTATGTGGTGTTTGCGCGCACGGGCGAAGCGCCAGGTGCCCGAGGCATTAGTGCCTTTATTGTGGACGCCCATGTGCCAGGCCTAGAAATTGCCGAGCGCATTGACGTGATCGCGCCCCATCCATTGGCCACATTGCATTTCAACAATGTGTTGGTGACACATACCAAACGAATAGGCGCCGCTGGCGAGGGTTTCAAAGTGGCCATGGCCACTTTAGACGTGTTCAGAACATCGGTGGCAGCCGCTTCACTGGGGTTTGCGCGCAGAGCCCTAGACGAGTCGATTGCTTGGGCCAAACAGCGAAAAATGTTTGGAGGTACGCTGGCTGATTTTCAGATCACGCAAAGCAAGTTAGCGCAAATGGCCACCCTGTTGGATGCAGCGACCTTGCTCACTTATCGGGCAGCGTGGCTGCGCGATCAAGGCCAGCGCATTACCCAGGAAGCCGCCATGGCCAAGATGACGGCCACTGAGAATGCGCAGCAAATCATTGACATGGCTGTTCAAATGCATGGCGGGATGGGTGTCAAGAAGGGCTGTATTGTGGAGTCGCTTTACCGTGAAATTCGAGCCCTTCGAATTTATGAAGGCGCGACAGAAGTGCAACAACTGATCATTGGTCGTGACTTGCTTAAATAAGGACACAAATGCACCAAGCCCTATGCCCGACATCTCACGTTGACACCTTCACGCGGGATCGTTTGCCCCCGGCCGAGCAATGGCCGCTGTTTATCTTTGACCGGCTGGAAGTTCAATATCCACCGCAACTGAACTGTGTACAAGCCTTGCTTGACAGCCATGTCATTCAAGGCCGAGGTTCTCGCATTGCATTGCGAGGCGAGGATGCCACAGGCCCGATCGAGTGGACTTATGCACAGTTGCAAACCAAGGTGAATCAAATTGCCCATGTGTTGGTGCATGACATGGGGTTGAAGTCGGGCGAGCGACTGCTGCTTCGCGGCGGCAACAGCCCCATGATGGCAGCCAGTTTTTTGGCAGCGCTCAAGGCCGGTTTGGTGGTGGTCCCCACCATGCCCTTGCTGCGTGCTGCAGAACTCAAGCAAATGATCGACAAAGCGCAAGTGAGTGCGGCACTTTGCGACAGCTTGTTGTCCGAAGAGCTTGCACATTGTAGAGACAGCACGCATCAGCACTTCGCGCCATCTCTGAAGCAAGTGCTTGTGTTCAGATCAGAAGACCGTGAAGGGCTTGAGTCGCGGATGGCCAAGCACGAAACTCTGTTTGATGCGCATCCCACCAGTCGCGATGACGTTTGCTTGATCGCCTTTACCAGCGGCACCACAGGACAGCCCAAGGGGACGATGCATTTCCATCGCGATATTTTGGCCATGTGTGATTTGTTTCCAAAACATGTTCTCAAAATGGATGAGGGTGATGTGGTGTGCGGTACGCCGCCCATTGCATTCACGTTTGGTCTGGGGGGTTTATTGGCATTCCCACTTCGCTACGGTGCTTGTGCGGTGTTGCTCGAAAAGTACACGCCCGAGTCTTTGCTCTTGGCGATTGACAAATACGGTGCGACGCAGTGTTACACCGCGCCCACCATGTACAGACAGATGGCCCTGCTGGTCACAGAAAAGCCAAACGCATGGCGGCTTAAAACACTCAAACACACCGTCTCTGCAGGTGAGGCATTGCCCGACGCCACACGCCAATTGTGGAAGAAAGCCACGGGCATTGAGATGACCGATGGTATTGGGGGTACCGAGGTGATTCACATCTACATTGCCAGTGCCGGCCAAGAAGTTCGTGCTGGCAGCATTGGCAAAGTGGTGCCAGGTTATCAGGCTCAAATTGTGGATGAAGACATGAAGCCCGTCCCCCCTGGAACAGTGGGGCGTTTGGCTGTCAGGGGCCCAACCGGGTGTCGCTATTTAGACGATCCGCGTCAAAAAGATTATGTGAAGTCAGGTTGGAACTTGCCCGGCGATACGTTCGTCATGGATGCCGATGGTTATTTCAGCTACCAAGCACGCAATGACGACATGATCATTTCGGCGGGCTACAACATTGCAGGGCCTGAAGTTGAAGGTGCCCTGATGCAGCACCCGGCAGTCGCCGAGTGTGGCGTGGTGGGCGCGGCAGATCCTGAGCGGGGTCAGGTGGTCATGGCTTTTGTCGTTTTAAAAAAAGGCGAGTCAGGTTCGCCTGCATTGGAAAAAGAGATTCAAGATTTTGTGAAGCAGACCATCGCCCCCTTTAAATATCCAAGGCGCGTGGTGTTTTGTGAAGCCTTGCCGCGGACTGAGACTGGTAAATTGCAGCGCTTCAAACTCAGGCAGCAAGCGCCTGCTTTAAATTCAGAAAAATAAGGAAAAAAAGATGTCACACGAAATATTGAAAGTTCTTCAGCCCGAAGGCTGGGCCCCTGCCAAAGGCTATGCCAATGGCATTGCAGCGCGTGGCGAAATGATATTTGTGGCTGGCATGATTGGCTGGAACGGTCAATGCCAGTTTGAAACCGATGATTTTGTAGCGCAGTGCAAGCAGGCACTGCAAAACATCGTGGCCACGCTTGCGTGTGCCGGTGCCGGTCCTGAGCACATGGCACGCATGACTTGGTATGTGAAAAGTAAAAAAGAATATGTTGCGCGTGGCAGAGAACTGGGCAAGGTTTATCAAGAAGTCATGGGCAAAAACTATCCCGCCATGACCTTGGTTCAAGTGGCCGACTTGGTAGAAAATCGGGCCTTGGTTGAAATTGAAGTGACGGCGGTTAAGCCTTGAAAATTACTTGCGTATTAAAGTTTGCAAGATAGATTTCAATGAATGGCTTTGTGATGCACCCAAAGTGGCCAGCACTTTCTTTTCATGAAGTGCTGCTTTCTTTAAAAGTGGCATGACCATTTTTTTCCCCTTTGGGGTGATGCTGACCCAAGCTTGGCGCTTGTCTTGAGTGCAAGGGGTGCGCCTTACTAATTCTTCAGAGGCCATGCGCAATACCATTTTGGTCACGGTCGGTTGCTTGGCCAAAACAATGTCGGCCAACTCACCGACGGTTCTTTGCTTCACGCCGGAGAGAGAGGCCAAAATGCGCCACTCAGACACTGTGAAGCCAGCAGCTTCTACTTGGGCATGAAATTCACTGGAAATGCTAAAGCTTGCACGCGCCAAAAGGTAGGGCAAGTAGCTGTCGACAAACTCTTTCTCTGCCATGGTGCTTAAACTTTGGCTGGGCCAACTTCAAAAAAACCACCTTGCTGGTGAACCAAAGGCGAGCCTTGTTCGAAGCCACAGCTTTCAACTTCACCCACAAAAATGATGTGGTCGCCTTCAGGGTATTGACTTCGGTTGCGGCATTCAAACCATGCCAAAGCGCCCTTCAAAATGGGCAGTCCTTTGGCACTCAATTCAAAATCGATCCCTTTGAAACGATCATCTTTTCCAAAAGCAAACTGTTGGCAAAGCGCCAATTGTTGTTCGCTTAAAACGTTGATCACATAGTGCGAGACTTTTTGAAAGGATGGCAAAGTCCGTGATTTTAGTCCCAAGCTCCAGACAATCAAAGGCGGGGTGAGCGAGACGCTGTTGAATGAACTGGCGGTAAGCCCGACAAATTGATGCCCCCATTCAGCGGGGTTGGCGTCACCCATTTGATGGGTGGTAATGATGGAAACACCTGTGGGAAAGCGCGAGAGTGCTTGCTTGAAATGCGGCGTGTCGAAGCTGGTATTAGGGGAATTCATGAGGCTATTGTATGAAATTTCATATAAACTTGTTGGAAAAGAATTAACACCATTTTCTCACGAGAGTGGGTATCGCAAGGATTCATGATGCTGATTGAACAAATTGAACACCGTTGGTTGACTGCCTTTGAGCGGACCTTTGCATTGTGCAATGTGCAAGCGGGTGAAGTGGTGGCCTTGTTGACTGAAAGCCAGTCCAGACGCGTTAACGTTGATTTGGCAAGACTCGCTCTGCAGCGAATGGGTGCGCAAGTTTTTGAAGTTTGCTTGCCCACGCCCGCACTAAGCGCTCCGGCCCCTGTGAGGTCAACAGGTGCCACCGATGTGATTCAAAACTTGTCCGCGGTAGTGGCTGCATTGCAGCGTTCAAACCTGATCATTGATTGCACGGTTGAGGGCATGTTGCATGCACCCGAATTGCCCGCTATTTTGAAAGGTGCCGAAGGTGTGGTCCCGCGCTTGCTCATGATTTCCAATGAGCATCCTGAAATATTGGAGCGCACCGTGCCTGATCCGGCTTTGGAAGGCGTCGTTCGTCACGCCATGAAAAAACTGCGCGGTGCCCAACACATGCATGTGACCTCTCAAGCCGGTACCGATCTCAACATTCAACTGAAATCAGCTGTGGTGGGCGGTGTTTGGGGTTTTTGCGCCAAGCCTGGCATGGTGTCCCATTGGCCGGGCGGCTTGACGCTGGCATTCCCAGCAGCAGGGAGTGTCAACGGCAGCTTGGTGATGGCGCCAGGCGATGTCAACCTCACCTTCAAACGCTACCTTCGCGACACCATTCGGCTCACCATTGAAAACGACACCATTGTGCGCATGGAAGGCGAAGGCGTGGACGTTGACATGATGCGCTCTTATTACCAAGCATGGATCGACAAAGAAGGTCACCGTGATGCGTGCGCTGTGTCGCATGTGGGGTTTGGTTTGAATCCAGCTGCACGTTGGGATGCCATGACCTTTTATGACAAGCGCGATTGCAATGGCACAGAGCTGCGCGCCTTTGCGGGTAACTTTTTGTACTCCACGGGTGCCAATGAAGTGGCTGGACGCCATACCCTGGGACACTTTGATTTGCCCATGCGCCATTGCAGCGTTGCCTTAGATGGCCAGCATGTGGTGAAAGAAGGCGAGTTGGTCAAGGGTGTGTTTGAAAGCGCTGCTTCATGAATGTCTCAGTCCCAGCTTGGATTGAAGCCGGGCCACCCACGGGTCAAACCACCTTGGTGTTTTTGCACGGTATTGGGGGTGGCAAAAAAGGTTTTCAATCGTCTGTGGATTATTTTGCAGAACAAGGCTATCGGGCCTTGGCATGGGACATGCCTGGCTATGGCGACAGCCCTCTTGACGGCCCGCTGAGTTTTGAAAGCTTGGCGGCATCACTCGAAGCCCTGTTGGACGCTGCGAAAGTGAAGCAAGCTGTTTTGGTAGGCCACAGCATGGGCGGGATGGTGGCTTTGGAAACCTGGACGCGCCGCCCATCACGCATTGCGGGCTTGGTCATTGCCGCCAGCAGTCCTGCATTTGGTCACCAAGACGGTGATTTTCAAAAGCAATTTGTGGCGCAGCGATTGTTGCCTTTGGAGGCGGGCCAATCGATGGCGCAAGTGGCCGATCGCTTAATTCCCAGCATGGTGGGTCCTGATGCATTGCCCGAAGGCACAGGGCTTGCGCAATATCCCACTGGTTTGGCTTTGGCGCATGCCTGCATGTCTGCCGTACCGCCGAGTACCTACCGTGCAGCACTGCATGCCTTGGTCACGTTTGAGCAGCGCGCCGCGTTGCCCACCATCACCGTGCCTACTTTATGTTTGGCCGGCGAGCATGACAAAACCGCACCCCCAGAAGTATTGCGACGCATGTCGCAAAAAATCCAAGGTGCTGACTACCAATGTATTGCGGGCGTGGGGCACCTCATGAGCTTTGAGCAAGAAGCACCATTTCATGAAGCCATTTTAAATTTTGTTCACCGCTATTTTTGAGTTGAGGATGTTTGTATGACGATCAATGTGGCGACCAAGCCTTATATGCCAATCTGTGGCGATGACTATTCGCTCACAGAAAAACAAAAACGCCTCATGTCGCTGGCGCACGATCTAGGTAAAAATAAGTTTGCCCCCCGCGCGGCGCAGCTGGATCGAGACGCTCAGTTTCCTTTTGAGAACTACAAAGACATGAAGGATGCCGGCTTGCTGGCTTTGTGCGTGCCCGAGGCGCATGGTGGCCAAGGTGCAGACTACGCCACCTATGCCATGGTCTCGGCAGAAATTGGTCGCTGGTGTGGTGCCACGGCGCTCACTTTCAATATGCATGTTTGCACCATGATGTGGAGTGGTTTGTTGTCTGAGGATTTAGACATGACGCCCGATCAACGTGCCTTGCATCGCGTCCATCAAAAAGCACATTTTTCACGCGTGGTCAACGAGGGTGCCATTTATGCGCAACCCTTTTCTGAAGGCGGTGCATCTGCCGCAGGCGCGCAACCCTTTGGCACACAAGCTGTCAAGGTGGAGGGCGGTTGGTGCGTCAATGGCAAAAAGATTTTTGCATCCCTGTCAGATGCAGCAGACTTCTTTGGTGTGCTTTGCACAGAGAAAAAACCAGACGCTGATTTGTCTCGCCGTGACACGCTGTATTTGGCGATATCCCGAAATACACCTGGCTTAACGATCGAAGGTGACTGGGACCCTTTGGGCATGCGCGCCACGGTGTCACGCAATTTGATATTCAAAGATGTTTTTGTGCCAGATGATGCAGCGCTCATGCCGCAAGGTATTTATTTTCAAGCGGCCAGCCGTTGGCCGCACATGTTCATGACCCTCTCGCCCACTTACATGGGCATTGCCCAAGCCGCCTACGATTTCACCGTGGCTTATTTGCGAGGAGAAATTCCGGGGACAGGGCCTGTAAAGCGTCGCCAATTTGCGACCAAACAAATTGCTGTGGCTGAAATGTTCGTGAAGTTGGAGCAGACACGAAACTTATTTTTGCGCGCCATTGAGGATGCCAAGATTGATCCGCCCAAATCCTCGCGCCTGCGAGCTTATGCGGCGCAATATACCATCATGGAAAACGCCCAAGACATTGCGCGTTTGGCCATTCGCACCTGTGGCGGTCAATCGATGTTGAAGTCGCTGCCCCTAGAGCGTTTGTACCGCGATGCACGTTGTGGCTCCCTCATGTTGCCCTGGACGGCTGAATTGTGTCTGGACCGCTTAGGCCGTGAAACGCTTTATGAAGCAGGTGAGAAAGACGAATGAGCGAAAGTTCCAAATTAGCGCAACTCTTTTGGGAACTGTCTCAGAATCAGCCTGAGAAATTGGCCATTCGATTTGGCATGCCAGGTCAAACGGAAGATTTTGATTTTGCCAAATTCTGGCGGCGTGTCGAGCGTTTGACAGGTCATCTTCAGTTGACCTATGGCCTGGCAGAAGGGCAACGCGTGGCATGGCTAGGCTTGAACCATGAGTTGCAATGTGTGATGCTGGTGGCTTGCGCCCGGCTGGGTTTGATTTTCTTGCCCCTCAATTTTCGGCTGGCGGTGGCTGAACTCAGCATGGTCATCAAAGATGCGCAGCCTGGTTTGTTGGTTCACGATCTGTTGCACGCGGATGTCGCTGATCGTTTGAGGACAGGTTCTGCCAAGACTGCCTCTGCTGTTGAAATGCAAGTCTGCGAGCTGCACCAATTGATTGACCTGACCTCGCCCAGACATGTCACATTGCCACTCCTTTCTGAGGACACTGATGTGCTCTTGGTTTATACCTCGGGCACAACAGGTCTGCCAAAAGGGGCGGTACACACACAAGCGGGTCTGTTGTCCAATGCCTTGGCCAGCCACGAGGCGCATGACTTCAACGCCAATGACATCGTTTTGTCCACCTTGCCCCTGTTCCATGTGGGCGGTCTTTGCATTCAAACCTTGCCTGCTTTGTTGGCTGGGGTGTCGGTCCATTTGCATCCTCGGTTTGATGCCAAGTCTTGGTTATCGGCTGTCTCTGAAGGTTCTTCTGAAACACGGCCCACGCTTTCTTTGCTGGTTCCTGCCACATTGAGGGCCGTGCTTGAACACCCTGATTGGCCGAGTTCTGACTTACATCGTTTGCGCGGCATCATGGCGGGTTCATCCACATTGCCCAGTGCCTATATTGAAAAGTTTCATGCGCGTGGCATTCCTGTGGGTCAGATATATGGCGCCACTGAAACGGGGCCAGTGAGCGTGGTACTGAAATTTGAAGATGCCATGGCGTGCATGGGATATGCCGGTTGGCCCCATGCACATTTGTCTTTGAAATTAATCAATCCACAAGGCATGACAGTGTCGCAAGGGGAGACCGGTGAAGTTTGTGTGAAAGGCCCCAATGTGATGCGTGGCTATTGGGATGGCGGTAAGTCCGTGGCACTGAACGGTTTGCAAGATGGCTGGTTTCATTCTGGTGACATGGGCTATTTGGACGCGCATGGCTGTTTGCAAATTGTGGGTCGCAACAAAGACATGATCATTTCGGGCGGCGAAAATATTTATCCCGCAGAAATTGAAAATGCCTTGGCCGATTTACCGGGCGTTGCAGAATGTGCGGTGGTGGGTCTGCCCGATGAACGTTGGGGTGAGGTACCTGTGTTGGTTTTGACGCGAGAAGCTTCCATTGAAGGACAAAATCTTCATTCAGAGGCCATTTTGATGCACTTGCAAAAACAGATTGCACGCTTTAAATTACCTCGACGTACTTTGTTTCTGGAACATTTACCCAAGAGTGCCTTGGGTAAAGTGCAAAAATCCTTGTTGCAGCAGCAACTGATGGCCTCAAATTCCTAGACAATGTGAGTTCAGACCATCTTTGGGAGTTTGCATGCCCAGGTGCTTGGCGTTTCGCCGCTGGGTTAAATAGGAAATACCAATATGCCCGTTATTTCAGTCACTCTCTTGCCCGGTTATCCACAAGATGCGCAGCAGCGCTTGGTTCAACGCTTGGCGCACACCGCCCGATCGGTGATTGATGCCAGCGACGCAGGCACCACCGTTTTTATTCATGAGGCCAGTGCTTATCGGCGAGATGGCAACGTATTTTCCACGGGGGGCCCTGTGCTGCCAGAAGCCAGTCAACTGGTGGCACAGTTTTTAAACTGCATGGCTGCCCGAAACTTTGAAGCAGCACAGGCATTTTTAGCGCCCAATTTCGAGATGGTTTTTCCGGGGGGTGAAACCATGCGTCAACTGCCTGAGTTGTTGGCTTGGGCGGCGCCCCGCTATCAACGCGTTGCCAAAGCTGGCATGACGTATGACGAGTCTTGGCAAAGCGACAAGACCGTGGTGTATTGCCGCGGCATGCTGAATGGCATTTGGCTGGATGGCAGTGAATTCAAAGACATCCGATTTATCGATCGATTTGAAGTTGTCAAAGGCAAGTTACAACGTCAAGATGTTTGGAATGATTTGGCAGAAATTCGTGCTCAACGCTGATTGCCTAGCTCACCGATCCAGTCCACAATAAGCGCATGAGTACGTCTCCAACTGACATCACTGCTGCCACGCCTGAAGCTGCGAGCACTTGGTTCGAAGGCTTTGAAAAACGTCAATTCAATGTGAATGGCGTCGTCGTTTGTGCGCGCATCTCAGCCAATTGGCTTTCGCAAATTGACAAGCCGGTCCTCGTGCTCTTGCACGGATTTCCACAGACACACGTCATGTGGCATCGGGTTGCCCAAGCGCTTAAGAATGACTATCGATTGCTATTGCCCGATCTGCGAGGCTATGGCGATTCTTCGCACGAGCCTGGCCTGCCCGATCACAGCAACTACTGCAAGCGCGCAATGGCCCAAGATGTGGTGGGCTTGCTGGACCAACTCAATGTCGACAATTTCTATGTGTGTGGCCATGATCGGGGTGGACGTGTGGCGCACAGATTGGCGGTCGATTTTCCAGCGCGTGTTCTCAAGTTGTGCGTTCTGGACATTGCACCCACGCTTGACATGTACAACCGAACCGATATGGATTTTGCCCGGGCCTACTATCATTGGTTCCATCTCATTCAACCCAGCCCCTTGCCCGAGAAAATGATCGGTGGCAACGTCTTGAATTACCTCCACGCTAAGCTAGGTGGTTGGGGCTCGCAAGGCACTTCGTTCATTGAGCCTGAAGCCATGGCAGAGTATGAACGCAGCATGAACTTGGCCCCCGAACAGCCTGGAGATCTCATGCCTGCTGTGCATACCGCGTGTGAAGACTATCGCGCCAGTGCGGGCATTGATTTGGTTCACGACAAAGAAAGTCGAGCACTTGGCCAAAAAATCAGGTGTGATTTGTTGGTGCTGTGGGGTGATCGCGGTGTGGTACACAAAATGTTCAAGCCCCTTGAACTTTGGCAAGCGCAATGTGCAGGCCTAGTGTCGGGGCACGTCGTGCCTTCAGGACATTTTATTCCCGAGGAATTGCCCGACCTGACGGTTCAAAGCTTGCGCCGTTTTTTGGCTTGAAAAATTCGATGCCACTTTAAAAGGCTGCTGAGCGCACTCAGTGAATGCCGCAGCACTTCTTGTATTTCTTGCCACTGCCGCAACTGCAGACATCATTGCGACCTTGCGTTGCCTCTTTGATGACCTGAATCACGCGGGGGCCTATGCTGCGCCAAATTTCACGCAAATCATAGACGGCCCACAGGGCTTCGCCATAAGCGTTGAGGCGCGACTCGCTGACGCTTAAGGGGCCGTCTTCGCTGAGTGCAGACAGTGTCGGTTCGTCGGTGTCATCTTCTGTGAGCGCCACAATCGCTTCCAGTGCTGTGTCATGCCACTGTGCGGCCTCTTTGTCTTTAGGGGGCGTCCATTCATCGGGCCAGTTTTCAACGGCAAACATGAAGCCCAAGGCCCAGACTTGTGCAAAGGCAGGAATTTCTTCGCTGTCAATTTCTGCGCGCTCTTCGATCGGTAAACTGGCAATAGCGCCTCGCACATCCATCACTTCAGGCGCGTAGGCGCTGTCTTCGTCGAGGGTTTTGATTTCGGTGTCTAAGGATTTCTTGACTTCATCAAAGCGCTGTTGCCAGAGACTCAAGAATCTAACTTTTTGAGCCTCATCGGCAAAGCCGGCATCGCCCTCGTCATCTTCGAGACCTAATAAGATGGCCAACCATTCTGCCTCTGGAATGGCGCGGCGGCAGCAGATGAGTGCCACCATGAAACCTTCGCAAAACTCCCACTGAGGCGTCTCCTCGTAACGCGTGCGCAAGTCGTCCAAGATGTCATCGAGAGCGTCAAAGTCTTCAGGTTGCAGGCCGGTCATGAGGGAGTCCAGTTTTCAGAGGAGATGAGCCTTCGTTGAATCCGCAAGGCGGTCAATCTGCAGGCAGAAGGTCAGGGTTTAGCAGAACGCCAGATTGAAACAAGCGCTTCTTCATGCACAAAATGGCAGCGTCTTTGCTCAGCAAGGGCACTGCATGCGCGACAGCCAAGTCGATGAACTTTTGATCATCTGGATCTTTGCAAGTACAGGTCGCTTTGGCAGCAGGCTCAGCAGACATGCAGTGTTCATCAAAGCGCATCAAAATGTCTTGCGCTTCAATGTGGGACTTGACCATGCGTTTGATGAGGTGGGGATAGGTGAGCACGCGCTCCAGTTCGTCACGCATGCTGGCGGTGGCCAAATGAGAAATGCGCCCGCTTTGGAGCGCTGCTCTCAGGGGTTCAGTGGCGGGGTCTTCAAACAGCCACAGATCGAGCACGATGTTGGTGTCGATGACCCAGGCTTGTGCCGGGCCTGTCTTTGCTGCCTGTGCTTGCACCTCAGAGCTTGTCACGCACAGAGCCCTTCATGAGGTCGAAGCGGAACATGCGGCACTCAATAGGGCCGTTCCACATGGGGACGCGACGTGATTCTTTGAGGCGCATTTTGGTGGGCAGCTTCAAGTCGGGTGTGAGCATCCATGCGGTCCAGCCGTTGTAATTCTTTTTCCAATGCGAGGCCAGTTGCGAGAAGAACTCGCCACCATCTTCGCCCTCGGCAATTTCACGAGCCCTGCCCATGCTAGAAACGCCGGCCACACCTGCCGCTGCAATGCGTTCTCCGTAAGGCGGGTTGAGCAGCATGAGTCCGGGTGTTTCGCAAGGCGGCATGCGCTGGAGTGCATCACCACCGCGAGCTTGCACCACTTGGCCGACGCCTGCGCGCTCGGCATTGCGCTGCGTGAAATCAACCATCCGAAACGCCACATCACTTGCGTGGATTTCGGCGGTGGATTCGTGCTCTTGCTCTCTGGCGGCGTTTTGCAGAGCTTGCCAGACGTGCGGTTGAAAGGGCAATAATTTTTCGAAACCGAAACGGCGCAGGATGCCGGGCGCAATGCCGCAGGCAATTTGCGCCGCCTCAATGGCGATGGTTCCGCTGCCACAGCAGGGGTCGTACAAAGGCGTGTGCGCATCCCAGCCGCTGGCAGCCAGCATGGCGGCGGCCAAGGTTTCTTTGAGGGGCGCATCGCCCTTGTCTTCCCGCCAACCGCGTTTGAACAAGGGCTCGCCAGAGGTGTCTATGTAAAGCGTGCAGCTGTCGGTGGTGAGGTGAACATAAATACGCACATCAGGCCACTGCGTGTTCACATCGGGACGTTCTCCGCGTTTGTCGCGAAAACGGTCAGCTACGGCATCTTTGATTTTGAGTGCGGCAAAGTTAAGGCTGGTCAGCGGACTGTGTTGCGCTGTAATTTCGATCTTGAAAGTTTGTTGTGTGGTGAACCAAATCTCCCAAGCCACTGCGCTGGCCGCTTCGTACAAATCTTTTTCACTTCGATAAAAAGTTTGGGACAGTTGAATCAGCACGCGCTGTGTGAGCCGGCTATGCAAGTTAAGGCGCATGGCATCGCGCCATGAGGCATTGGCCATCACACCGCCGCGGCCCGTGAGCAGGTCATTGCCCGTGAGGCCCGTCAGCTGGTGTACCTCGTCGGCCAGCAAGCCCTCAACGCCGGCGGCGCAGGGCATAAAGAGTTGAAGCGAGTTCACAGAGTTTTACGCAAGTTGGCGGGCGCAATTTTGAGCGCCTCGCGGTATTTGGCCACGGTGCGCCGCGCGCAATCGATGCCTTGTTCTTTGAGCATTTCAGACAGTTGGTTGTCTGACAGGGGTTTGTTGGGATTTTCTGCTGCGACCAATTGTTTGATCAAGGCACGCACAGCGGTACTCGAGGCGGCGCTGCCACTGTCGGTGCCAAGACCTGAGCCAAAGAAGAACTTCAGCTCAAAGGTGCCCATGGGGGTGGTCATGTATTTGGCAGTTGTCACGCGGCTGATGGTGGACTCGTGCAAGCCCAACTCATCGGCAATTTCGCGCAGCACCAAAGGTCGCATGGCCAGTTCGCCATGAATGAAGAAGTTGCGCTGGCGTTCCACAATGGCGGTAGAGACACGCAGAATGGTGTCAAAACGCTGTTGAATATTTTTAATGAACCAACGTGCTTCTTGCAGGCGTTGCTGCAAACCCAAATGCGCTTCACCTTTGCCGCCTCGCAAGGCATTGGCGTAAATGTCATGCACGCGCAGCTTGGGCATCACATCGGGATTGAGCTGCACTCTGAAGTGTGGTTCACCACCTTTGCGTGTACCAATCACCAAGACGTCCGGCACGATCACATGTTGTTCGGCATTGGCAAAGGGGCGTGCAGGTTTGGGCTCTAAGCGTGTGATGAAGGTGAGCGCCAGTTTGACAAGGGCTTCTTCTTCACCGCACTGCACTGCCAAGCGTTTGAAGTCGCGTTTGGCCAATAACTCCAAAGGCAATGCGCAAATTTTCAGACCGACTGCTGCCACTTCGTGATCGGGTTCATCTTTCAGAATCGCCTTGAGTTGAATGCGCAAACATTCGCCCAAGTCGCGTGCGCCAATGCCCACAGGCTCTAAGGATTGCAACAAGCTCAAAGCGACAGTAAAGCGGTGCACCAACTCTTCCAATTGCTCGATGTCGTCGGTACCCGCCAAGCCTTGCGCCAGTGACTCAAGACTGTCTTCTAAGTAGCCATCGTCGTTCAAAGACTCGATGAGGAAGCGCAAGGCCGCGCGATCAATTTCAGACAAGCGCATCGACAAAGCTTGTCGATGCAAATAGTCTGTGAGTGAACCCAAGCCGCGCGCTAACTCAATGGCATCGGCGCCTTCTGAGTCGTTGTTGGTGTTGTTCTTTCGTACGCCTGCATCGGTGCCCCACTCGCTGTCGTCGGGTGCCATCTCAACGCTGCCATCGCCATCCCAACTGTCGGCTACATCGGTCACGGCTTCGTCGTTTGAGACAGAGGCGGTCGATTCGCTGGCCGCATCACGCGAGTCAGCCCCTGCATCGGTGGCGGCTTCGGAAACCCGGTCGCCTAAGCTGACGCGGGCATCGGCCTCGGGTAAACCAAAATCCTCTTGGGGTGCTTCTTCGGTGCTGCGCTCAAGAAACGGGTTCTCGTCGAGCATTTGCTCAACCTCTTGACTCAGCTCTAGGGTGGAGAGTTGAAGCAGCCGAATGGATTGTTGCAACTGTGGCGTGAGCGCCAAGTGCTGGGACATCCGAAGTGACAGGCTTTGCTTCATATGTTTTCAGCCATCACATTCGGAAGTGTTCGCCGAGATAAACACGGCGCACATCTGCATTGTTGACGATGTCTTGCGGGGTGCCTTCTGCCAGTACGCGGCCTTCACTGATGATGTAAGCGTGGTCGCAAATGCCCAAAGTTTCGCGAACATTGTGATCGGTAATGAGTACGCCAATGCCGCGCTCTTTCAAGAAGGCAATGATACGTTGAATTTCAATGACCGCAATCGGGTCGATGCCGGCAAAAGGTTCGTCCAGCAATATGAAACGTGGACCTGTTGCCAAGGCGCGTGCAATTTCAACACGGCGGCGTTCGCCACCCGACAATGCCAAGGACGGTGAGTCGTACAAATGTTCTACGCGCAAATCTTTCAAAAGTTCATTCAAGCGCTCGCTGATTTCAGCTTCATTTAAAGGATTTCCATCGGTATTCAGTTGTAATTCCAAGACCGCACGAACGTTTTCGGCGACGGTGAGTTTTCTAAATATAGAAGCCTCTTGTGGCAAATAAGACAGACCCATGCGTGAGCGGCGGTGTATGGGCATGCGCGTCACGTCTTCGCCATCAATCAATATTTGGCCACCATCGTTGCGCACCAAGCCCACAATCATGTAGAAAGAAGTCGTTTTACCTGCGCCATTAGGGCCGAGTAGCCCCACCACTTCGCCCTTTTGAACTTTGACAGAAACATCAAACACCACTTGACGACTGCCATACGACTTTTGCAAATGGCGCGCTTCTAGGCTGCTGACTTCAGACTTCGAGTTCATGGCTTGTCAGAGCCAATGCGTTGGCTTGGCTTGAGTTGCATGCCCGAAGGAGGTGCGGTGGGTTCATTGATTTTGGAGCGAGGTGTGATGGTTGCCTTCACGCGCTGACTGCCTGAACCGTTACCTGAGCCGCTGCCTGAGCCGTTACCTGATGCTGTGCTGGGC
The DNA here is from genome assembly GCA_903844775.1 of uncultured Burkholderiales bacterium. Classification (GTDB taxonomy): domain Bacteria; phylum Pseudomonadota; class Gammaproteobacteria; order Burkholderiales; family Burkholderiaceae_C; genus Limnohabitans_A. The sequence goes on from CAIMUZ010000132.1 coordinate 22,074, forward strand.
TTGCCGTCGACAGAAAACACCTCGGTGATGTTGTTCAACAAGATTTGATGACCTTGTATGCGGTCTGCCACCACACTGCCTCGCAGCAAGCGTATTTCGGCGCGCGAGGTGAGAGTGATTGTGTCGGCTTGGCTGTTGTAAATGATGGTTTCAGACTCGCCCTCTGTGAATTCGTCGAGGCCTTCCCGTTTTTGGCGGAAAAATACTCTCTCGCCGGGCTCGGCCCATAACTTGGCAACCTGATGGCCTTGGCCGTCTTGCTTCACTTCCATGCGTGCCGCTTTTAAAACCAAGCTGCCCTTGCTCATGTGAACTTTGCCTGTGAACGTGGTCAACAACTTTTGGTCGTCATACTTCAAGGCATCGGCCTCAATGTTCATGGGCTTGTCTCGGTCTGCTTTTTCGGCAGACACGCACACCACCGTGAGGACGGCGATCAAAGCAAATGACAATCGAATGAGCTTGAGTTTCATAAAGGCGCGAATCTTGCTTTATTGTAGGTGTTCAGAGGGGAAACACATCTGTTTGGAAGAAAATTCATAAAAAAACCCGCCGAAGCGGGCTGATGTGCAACACCTTTTAAAAGATCAGATGCGACCTTGGCGAGCTTGGGACAACAAGGACTCGGTGATTTGCAAGGCCCGCTCCATGTTGCCCGCCAAGGTGCCATCGACGTAAAACTTGCCCGCAACCCCCAAGGATGGAACGCCCTCAATTTTGAAATCGTTTTGTAATTGCACGGCACGCTTGAGTTTGCTGGCCACACCAAATGATTTGGCAATGTCGGCAAACTTATTTTTGTCCACCCCTTGTTTTTCAACCCAGGCCAAAATGCTGGCATCGGTGTTCAAGGTCAAACGCTCTACGTGTATCGCTTGGAAAACTTTGATGTGTATTTTCTCAAGCAAGCCCATCGCTTCTAAGGTGAAAAACAAACGTTGCTGGGGCGCAAAGTCTTCGCGAAATGCCACGGGAATTCGGTTCACCACAACATCTTTGGGTGCGTTTTTAACCCATTGTGCAAAGGCGGGCTCAAAGGCATTGCAGTGCGAGCAGCTGTACCAAAAGAATTCAATGACTTCAATTTTTCCCGCTTCAGAGGCGGTGGCAATGGTGCGGTCTAACTTGATGTAATCCTTGCCCGGTAAAAACTTAGCGGGGCCTTGTGCCCAAGCGGCGCTTTTTAAGCCGATAGCGCTGGCCACCACACCCATGGTGGCCCAAGAAAATTCACGACGTTTCATGTTGACGCTCCTGATAAGAAAGAGAGGTGAGGTACAGCTTATTTTTGGACGCGGACCAACGCCGCATCCATACCGCTTGAATCTAAACGAGCTTTGATTTTTTCGGCCTGATCTTTGTCATCAAAGGGCCCACTTCTGACTCTAAAAATACTTCTGCCTGCTTGCTCCCGCTCGCTCACCTTGGCTTCAATGCCCATCATGGACAGCTTCGCTTTTTGGGCATCCGCGTCGGCAGCAGATTTAAATGCACCGGCTTGAACAAAATAAGTAAAGGGATCGGTGTTGTTGGTAGTTTTGCCTGCTGCAGGTTGTGGCGTTGCCGCTGCAGGGGGTGGGATGCTGGCAGCGGATTTGCTTTTGGCCAGATCGCCCAAAGGGTCGGCTGCCACTGCGGGTGCGCTGGGGGACGGCGGGATGGCTGAATTGCTGGCTGCACCAGGTGCACCAGGTGCGCCAGGGGAAGCAGGCGCACCAGTCGCACCAGGCGCACCCGCAACACCTTCTGCACTGCCTTCAGGTGGCGTCGCAGGTTTGGCTTGAAGCGCACCGTTGGGATTCCAATCTTTGTTTTTTTGCGCTTCAACAGCATCTTGTTCAGCAGACCGACTGAGATTTTTATTGCTGAAGGGCATGGGCACTTTGGTGACATACATGGCCACGCCAAGGGCCACAGTCAGCCCAATGACCAGTCCAAGAATAAATCCCAGCAAGGTGCCCCCGCGCTGGCTTTGAGGGGTGGAGTGGGACATGTTGTGGAGTGCTCTCAAGGTAGTGCCGAAAGTGGGGGGTCGTTGTGGATGTGAAAGTATGCGTTACATCTGCTCAGGTGCCGATACACCCAAAATTTTCAAGCCATTTTGCAAGACTTGTGCGCAGGCGGCAACCAATGCCAAGCGCGCCAATTTAAGATTTTCGTCTTCGACCAAAATGCGTTCAGCATCGTAGTAGCTGTGATAACTCGCTGCCAAGTCGCGCAAATAAAAGGTCACATCGTGGGGGGCAAAGTCTTGTGCGGCAGCGGTCAACATCTCTGGATATTTGGCCAACAGCAACATCAGCGCTTGTGCTTTGGGATGGTCTAAGTTCGACAAATCTGCTTTCGCCAAGGTGGTCATATCGCCACCCCAAGTGCGCAAAATAGAATGAATGCGTGCGTGGGCATATTGCACGTAATAGACCGGGTTGTCGTTGTTTTTGGCCAAGGCCAAATCAATGTCGAACACGTATTCGGTATCGGGCTTGCGGCTGAGCAAGAAGAAGCGCACCGCATCTTTGCTGGTCCACTCAATCAAATCTCGCAGCGTGACATAGCTGCCTGCACGTTTGGAAATTTTCACTTCCACACCGCCGCGCATCACGCGCACCATGGTGTGCAACACGTAATCCGGGTAGCCTTCAGGAATGCTCGCGCCAGCGGCCTGCAAGCCAGCACGCACGCGTGCAATGGTGCCATGATGGTCGGTGCCTTGAATGTTGATGACCTTGGTGAAGCCGCGCTCCCACTTGGTGATGTGGTAGGCCACGTCGGGCACAAAGTAGGTGTAGGTGCCATCCCCTTTGCGCATGACGCGGTCTTTGTCATCACCATAGTCGGTGGACTTGAGCCAGAGCGCGCCATCTTGATCGTAAGTCTTACCGGCATCTTGAAGCTTCTTCACAGCAGCGTCAACGCGGCCGCTGGTGTAGAGGCTTGACTCCAGGTAGTAGTTGTCAAACTTGACTTCGAAGGCTTTCAAGTCGAGGTCTTGCTCGTGACGCAAATAGGCTACGGCAAATTCGCGCATGCCATTCAAATCGTTCAGGTCGCCACTGCCAGTGAATTCACGGTCGTCAGACTTGACTGTTTTCTTTGCCAAGAAATCTTGCGCAATGTCTAGGATGTAGTCGCCGTTGTAGGCCGCTGCGTTGTCCCCGCTGGGCCACTGGTCGTCACCTGGCTTGAAGCCTTGTGCGCGCAATTGGGTGGAGGTGGCCAAGGTGTTGATCTGCACGCCCGCGTCGTTGTAATAAAACTCGCGGTAAACAGACCAGCCTTGTGTTGCAAACAAATTGCAAATGGCATCGCCCAGTGCGGCTTGACGGCCATGACCCACGTGCAAGGGGCCGGTCGGATTGGCGGACACAAACTCCACCAAAACCTTTTCCTTGCGCTCAGTTTGCTGGCCAAAGCAAGAAGCTGCATGCAGAACTTCTTGGATGACTGCTTGTTTGGCACTGGGTTTGAGCTTGAGGTTTAAAAAGCCAGGGCCTGCAATGTCAATGCTCTCTACCCATTGGGTGAAAGCAGGTGTGGCCATGAGTGCGGTGCGCAGCGCTTCGCCTACTTGTCTGGGGTTTTGTCCCAAGGGTTTGGCCAAGTGCATGGCCGCCGTGCAGGCTAAATCGCCGTGAGCGGCCACCTTGGGGGACTCAAAAGTGGCCTTGGCGCCAGCACCGGGGTGCAGGCGTTCGAGTTCGGCCGTGAGGGCCGAGAGTAATTCTTGTTTGGCTGAGAGCATCCCCCGATTTTACGGGGCGCTTTGCCAAGTTGCGGGCAGACTGTATTGATGCTTTAAAAAGTCGATCCAAAGGCGCAATCGGAGGGGCAAGTGCTTGCGTTGTGGGAAAACGCCATAAATGCCATTGGGCGGCGCCGCAAAATCGGCCAAAACTTCCACCAATTGGCCTGACTGGATGTCGTTCTCGACCTCCCAGGTGCTGCGCCATGCAATGCCCATGCCCTCCAGGCACCAGCTGTGCAAAACCTGCCCATCGGAGCAATCTAAAGGGCCATGTGGGCGAAGGTACATGACCTCAGGGCCTTCGGGGTTATCTGGGTTGTTGACTTTGAAGGCCCAGCCTCTGGTTTGCGAGGCATCGCTCGACAGCGTGAGGCAGCTGTGTTGCAACAAGTCGGAAGGGTGCTCGGGAATGCCGTGCCGGGCTAAATAGGATGGCGTGGCCACGCACAGTCTGCGGTTGTCGGCCAGTCGAACGCTCACCAGGGAGGAGTCTGGTAAGTCGCCGACCCTGACGGCAAAGTCAAAGCCCTCGGCCGCTAAATCAATCACCCGATCGCTCAAGTTCAAAGAAATTTTGACCTCAGGATTTTGCGCATGAAACAAGGGCGCTAATGGCGCCACGTGTCTGCGCCCAAAACCAGCCGGCGCCGTAATTCGCAAATGCCCGCTGGCCTTCAGCCCGCCCGCTGAAACGCTGTCCTCAGCATTGGCGACATCGCTGAGAAGCCGCTGACAGTTCTCTAAAAAGGCACTGCCTTCGTGGGTCAGACTGATGCGGCGCGTGGTGCGCAACAACAACTTCACCCCCAGATGTGATTCGAGCGCATCCAAGCGGCGGCCCATGATGGCCGGCGCCACCCCTTCAGCGCGTGCAGCAGCACTCAGACTACCGCGTGTGGCCACTGAAACGAAGGACTCAAAAACTTTGAGTTTGTCCATGTTCAGCCTTTCCGCGCTGGCGCATTGATGTGTTGATTCAAAGTTTCTGGCAATGACTCACTCAGCTTTTCAATTTGCTGAGTGTCGTAGCCCAAGCCGCTCAGAATTTCTGTGTTGTGCTCGCCCAAACGAGGCACGGGCGATCGAACCTTCAGCCGTTGGTGATTCAAGGTCAGCGGCAGCAACACAGTTTGAATTTCCTGTCCATCGTTCATTGACAGAGGCGCTAAGCCACCTGTTGCCTTCAGGTGAATGTCGTTTAACAGTTCATGGGGTGCCGTGATGGGTGCGTAGGGCAGTGCATTTTTTTCAAACACTTCGCTCAAGTGTGCCGAGGAATGAACACACAATCTTTCTCGCAACAAGGGGATCAACCAAGAACGCTCTTGCACACGAGCGTTGTTCGAGGTGAGCCGGTCGTCTGACAGCAAATCTGCAAAATCAAAAACTTCGCAAAACACTTTCCATGCGGTGTCACTCACCACGGCTAAAAATATTTGCTCGCCGTCTTTCACCTCAAATACGTCGTAAATGGCCCATGCGGAAATTCGGGCGGGCATGGGCTCGGCGGCTTTGCCTGTGAGTTGATATTGCAGCATGTGTTGCGCCACCAACAACACATTGTTTTCAAACAAGGCACTTTGCACCTCTTGGCCGACGCCTGTTTGCGCGCGCTGTGCCAAGGCCGCCATCGCACCCATGGCACCAAACATGCCGCCCATGATGTCGTTCACGCTGGAACCTGCACGCAAAGGGTCGCCAGGCCTGCCTGTCATGTAGGCCAGCCCGCCCATCATTTGCACCACCTCGTCTAGGGCGGTGCGATGCTCGTAAGGACCCGGTAGAAAACCTTTGAGGGAAACATAGATCAAACGCGAATTGAGTTTTTTCAAAGTCTCGTAGTCGAGGCCCAGTTTCTTCATGGTGCCTGCTTTGAAGTTTTCGCTCACGATGTCGGCGGTGGCGATCAAGCGAAGCGCGGCCTCTTTGCCCTCAGGCGTTTGCAAATCAAGGGCCACGCTTTTTTTGTTGCGGTTGAACAAAGGAAAGAAGCCTGCCCCTGAACCTATCAATTGGCGCGTACTGTCCCCTGAGCGGCCATGACCAATGGGCTCGATCTTGATCACCTCAGCACCCAGATCTGCCAACACCATGCCGCAAGTGGGGCCCATCACCATGTGGGTGAACTCCACAACGCGGATGCCTTCATAAGGAAGGGGCATGGGCTGAGTCATCGTGCAAACCGCTTTCTAGAGTTGCGAGAGTATGGGTGCCTATTTTCTCTAATTCCAGAGAATTTGGGACTTATCTTTGCAAAAAAGTCACAAGTTAAAGGATATTTGTCTGATTTATAAACCTCGAAACATCGAATAAAGTGGAGTCTGTTGAATGGGGAAACCACCCTCCTGGCCCCAAACCGTTTTATTTCTATTTTGAAGAGGTTCTCATGACTGATCGCATTGCCATTCACGGACTCCATGTCGCCACCCCTTTGTACCGTTTCATTGAAGATCAAGTGCTGCCAGCGGTGGGCGTGAAGAGCAAGTCTTTTTGGTCTGGCTTTGATGCCATTGTGAAAGACTTGGCACCCGTGAACATTGCCTTGTTGGCCGAGCGCGATCGCATCCAATTGGAAATGGACAAATGGCACACCGCCAACCCTGGCCCCGTGAACGATGCCAAGGCCATGAAGGCGTATCGCAAACATTTGTCATCGATTGGTTATTTGGTGCCAGAACCCAAGAGCCCCAAAGCCACCACCAAAAACGTGGACGCTGAGTTGGCTGTGCTGGCAGGACCACAATTGGTGGTGCCTATTTTGAATGCGCGTTATGCCTTGAATGCGGCCAACGCACGTTGGGGTTCTTTGTATGACGCCTTATATGGCACCGACGCATTGAGCGAAGACAAGGGCTGCGAAAAAGGCACCGGCTACAACCCCAAGCGCGGCGCCAAAGTGATTGAGTATTGCCGCTATGTGCTTGACCGTTGTGCACCTTTGAAAAAGGGCTCGCACATTGACAGCACGGGCTACAGCGTCAAGGGCGGTAAATTGGTGGTGAGCTTGAAGTCGGGCGCCACGACCTTGGCCGATAGCAAGCAATTGGTGGGTTACCAAGGCGATGCCAAGGCCCCCACTTCTTTGCTGTTCAAGCACAATGGTTTGCACTTGGATTTGCAAATCAACACGTCACACCCCATTGGCAAAACAGACCCTGCAGGGGTGTCCGATTTGGTGGTCGAGTCTGCGCTTTCCACTATTCTTGACTTAGAAGACTCCGTGGCCGCAGTGGACGCCGAAGACAAAGTCTTGGCCTATCGCAATTGGTTGGGTATCTTGCAAGGCACCTTGGCTGAAGAAGTTCAAAAGGGCGGCAAGACATTCAAGCGAACCTTGAATGGTGACCGCGTCTACAACAAGCCCAGCGGCAAAGGTCACGAAATATTGCACGGCCGCTCCTTGTTGTTTGTGCGCAATGTGGGGCACCTCATGACCAACCCTGCGATTCTTTACAACGCAGCAGACGGCACCCAAAAAGAAATTCCAGAAGGCATCTTGGACGCCATGATCACGACCACGTGTGCCATGGCCGATTTGCAGAAAAAGAAGGGTGCCGATTTCCGCAACAGCCGCACCGGCAGCGTGTACATCGTGAAACCCAAAATGCACGGTCCTCAAGAAGTTGGTTTTGCCGATACCTTGTTTGGCCGCGTGGAAAAAGTCTTGGGCTTGAAGCCCTCTACCGTCAAGCTGGGCATCATGGACGAAGAGCGTCGCACCAGTGCCAATTTGGCCGCATGCATTGCGGCCGCCAAATCACGCGTGGCCTTCATCAACACCGGTTTCTTGGACCGCACGGGCGATGAAATGCACACCTGCATGTTGGCAGGTCCCGTGATGCGCAAGGGCGACAACAAAGGCAGCACTTGGTTGGGTGCTTATGAGAAGGCCAATGTGGCTGTGGGCTTGCAAGCCGGTCTGCGCGGGCGCGCACAAATTGGCAAAGGCATGTGGGCCATGCCTGATTTAATGGCCGACATGTTGAAGCAAAAAGTGGCGCACCCCAACGCTGGCGCCAACACTGCGTGGGTGCCCAGCCCTACAGCGGCTACTTTGCACGCCATGCACTATCACCAAGTGAATGTGCCTGCATTGCAAAAGCACATGGAAAAAAGCATTGGCAAACAAAATGCCAAAGACTTGCGCGAAGAAACTTTGAACAAGTTACTCCAGTTCCCTGTGGTCACCAAAGCGCAAGCGGCCGAATGGACGGCTCAAGACAAACAAAACGAACTTGACAACAACGCACAAGGTATCTTGGGTTATGTCGTGCGCTGGGTCGACCAAGGTGTGGGTTGCTCTAAAGTGCCAGACATTCATGGCGTGGGCTTGATGGAAGACCGTGCCACTTTGCGCATCAGCAGCCAACACATTGCCAATTGGTTGGCGCATAAGGTGGTGACCGAGGCACAAGTGAAAGCCACCATGGAGCGCATGGCCGCTGTGGTGGACCAGCAAAATGCAGGCGATCCTCTGTACCAAAAGATGGCTGGCAATTTCAAAACGTCTAAGGCCTACCAAGCTGCATGCGATTTGGTCTTTAAAGGCAAAGCGCAACCCAGCGGTTACACCGAGCCTTTGCTGCACGCATGGCGGTTGAAGGTCAAGGCAGGCTAAAAGCCAGTCGGTGGTCACGGCGCTTTGGTTTAAGCAAAGCGCGCGTTGCCAGCATTCACCCGTGCACGCTCAATGCGGTGCTTGTGCCTTTGACACGGCTGCTTCTAAAGCGTCCACAAAAATGGCCGCCACATCGCACCCTGTTTGATCAAAAATTTCTTGGAAGCAAGTTGGGCTGGTGACATTGATTTCTGTCACGTGGGTGCCAATGACATCCAGGCCAATTAACAGCAAACCGCGTGCCGCCAAAACGGCACCCACACTTTCTGCAATGGCGCGATCGTTGTCATTCAGAGGCTGTGCAACGCCCTTGCCACCTGCTGCCAAATTACCGCGCACCTCACCGCCTTGGGGGATGCGTGCCAAACAAAAAGGCACGGGTTTGCCGCCAATGATGAGCACACGTTTGTCACCCTGCGCAATGGCCGGCAAAAACTTTTGTACCATGACCGATTGGGCGCCGTCTAAGTTCAAGGTTTCGATGATGGAACCCAAATTCATGCCATCTGCGCCTACACGAAAAATACCCATGCCGCCCATGCCATCAAGGGGTTTCAAAATGATGTCTTGATGTTCCGCGTGAAATGCGCGAATGGCTTGTGCAGAGCGCGTTACCAAAGTCGGCCCAATGAATTGGGGGAACTCCATGATGGCCAGTTTTTCAGGATGATCTCTCAGCGCAGCCGGTTTGTTAAACACCTTGGCGCCTTCGCGCTCGGCTTGGCTGAGCAAATGGGTGGCGTAGAAAAACTCAGAGTCGAAAGGGGGATCTTTGCGCATGATGATGGCGTCAAAGTCTTTCAGCCATGCTTGTCGTGAAGCTGTTACCTCATACCAAGCATGGGCATCGCCCGTCAAACGCAAGTCTTGCACCGCGGCTTTGACGCACTCGCCTTTTTGCCATTGAATGTGCGGCACTTCGCAAGCAGAAACCTGATGACCGCGCTTTTGCGCCTCGCGCATCATGGCAAAACTGGTGTCCTTCTTGATCTTGAAGGAAGCGAGGGGGTCTGCGACGAAAAGAATGTTCATGCTTACATGTTACGACGGTACTGACCGCCCACCTCAAACAGGGCGTTGGTAATTTGACCCAGAGAGCAAACGCGCACGGCGTCCATCAGCACTTCAAACACGTTGTCGTTGTGAATCACGGCTTTCTGCAAGCGGGCCAGCATGGCCGGTGATTCTTTGGCGTGTTTGGCGTGGAATGCATGCAGGCGGTCGAGTTGAGACTTTTTCTCTTCTTCGGTAGAGCGAGCCAACTCCAGCTTCTCAAGCACTTCGTCACCCTTGGGATTGCGGAAGGTGTTGACGCCAATGATGGGGTACTCACCGGTGTGCTTGAGCATTTCGTAGTGCATCGATTCGTCTTGAATCTTGCCACGCTGATAACCCGTTTCCATGGCGCCC
>CAIMUZ010000133.1 GCA_903844775.1 uncultured Burkholderiales bacterium
AAGCCCCCTATCACGCCATCAAGGTCACGGGTGCGCTGTTTCACACGCAAGGCGGATTGGAAGTCGATGACCATTGTCGAGTGATGAAAACCAATGGCCAAGTGTTGACCAACCTGTATGCCGCAGGCGGTGCAGCGCGCGGCGTTTCAGGGCGGGGTGCCGATGGCTATTTGGCAGGCAATGGATTGCTCAGCGCGGTGGGCGGTGGCTGGTTGGTCGCGCAAGACATTGCTCGAAAATTGCAGGCGGCTCAAGGTTGACAGTCTCGCCCTTTGTATTTTCAAATTTAATCATTCCAAGGAACAACTTTTATGTCATTGGCCCAACGCTTGCAACAACCCAGTGCCTTGCTGGCCCCTGGCATTTACGACGCGCTGACTGCACTCATTGCAGAGCAGGCTGGATTTGAGGCGCTGTACTTGTCGGGCGCTTCTATTGCCTATACCCGATTGGGCCGCTCAGACATCGGCTTAACCACTGCCAGCGAAGTGGCCAACACACTGGCCAACATCACCGACCGCGTTCGTGTGCCTGTGATTGTGGATGCCGATACAGGCTTTGGCAATGCGCTCAACATGCAGCGCACTGTGCGCGACTTTGAGCGGGCAGGTGCTGCCATGATTCAAATTGAAGATCAAACATTCCCCAAACGTTGCGGTCATTTGGATGGCAAAGGGGTGGTGCCTGTCAAAGAAATGCAGGGAAAAATTAACGCTGCCTTGGATGCGAGACAAAGCGACAGCACCCTCATTTTAGCCCGCACAGATGCTTTGGCCGTAGAGGGTTTGGAAGCGGCCTTAGATCGTGCAGAAAAATATTTAGAGTGCGGCGTCGATGCGCTGTTTGTTGAAGCATTGCGCACACCCGAGCAAATGAAAATGGCCTGCGACCGATTTGCACAGCGTATTCCGCTTCTGGCCAATATGGTGGAAGGTGGCAAAACCCCCATTCTGAGTGCCGCTGAGTTAGGCAAGGTCGGTTTCAAAATAGTGATTTTCCCGGGCGGAACGGCACGGGCCGTCTCGCACAACTTGCAGGCCTATTACGGTAGTTTGAAAACACATCAAACCACAGCACCTTGGCGCGAAAAAATGTTGGATTTTGACCAGCTCAATGCGCTGATTGAGACGCCTGAGTTGTTGGCGCTGGGAAAAAAATACGATGGATCTTCAAGTTAATTCCAATTCACAGCTGCTTGAGCGCATAAAGTTGGTGCATTGATCAAAGGTTCTTGCATGACATCACAGAACATTGTTAACAACCGCCTGAGCGAGCGCTCCAACCCGCACCAGGGAAGCATTGCAGACATTGCAGGTTTGCACATCGGTCATTTCACTTCAGGTCAAAGGCTCACAGGTTGCTCCGTTGTGTTGGCGCCGCAAGGTGCAGTGGGTGCTGTCGATGTGCGAGGTGCTGCGCCAGGGACTCGAGAAACCGATTTATTGGACCCTGCCAACTTGGTCGACAAGGTGCATGCTGTTTTGCTATCGGGTGGAAGCGCGTTTGGCCTTGATGCTGCCAGCGGGGTGATGCGCTGGTTAGACGAGCGCAACATGGGATTTCAAACAGATCATGGATGTGTGCCCATCGTGCCGGCAGCGGTGTTGTTTGATTTGGCAGTGGTGCGCGAAGGTGACAGCCCTCAAGTACGACCCGATGCAGCAGCAGGCTACGCTGCTTGCGAAGATGCGCTTTACCAGAAACCCTTGTCTGCCAGTCCGATGCGATCAATGATTCACCCTTTGTCGGGCAATGTGGGAGCAGGCGCTGGCGCAGTGGTGGGCAAGCTGTTTGGTTTGCATCGCGCCATGAAAGGCGGGGTGGGCCATGCGTTGGTGAAAGTGGGGCCTTGGCAAGTGGCGGCCATGGTAGCGTGCAATGCCGTGGGTGATGTGATAGACCCTGCCACTGGCAACGTACTGGCGGGTGCACGCACATCAGATGGCACCCGTTTGCTCAATACGCAGCAAGCCCTGTTGGCAGGACAAAAAGCGGTTTCACCATTGGCGGGCACCAACACCACCATTGGTGTGGTGGCCACCAATGCAAGCTTGAACAAAGCACAAGCCAAGCGCTTGGCCATGAGTGCGCACGATGGGTTTGCGCGAAGTATTCGTCCGGCACACACCCTGTTGGATGGCGACACCTTGTTTGCCATGGCCACGTGTGCTGAAGAAGGCCCGCCCGACATGTTGCTGCTCACCGTGATGGCGGCGCAAGCTACCGCACAAGCCACTGTGAACGCCATTTTGTTTGCCAATGGCGTTCACACTTTGAAGGGCTATTTACCTTCGGCGATGGAACTCAATCCTTGAGATTCACAGCGGGTTTATTCCACGCTGAACGTGAGGCCTGCATGTGACTGCAGACGCGCAATGAGTGCATGCCCCATTGCTGAAGCAGGCGTCCAGAAACCACCCTTTGTGGCCGATGCATCTTTCAATAAACAGATGGCTGCTTCGGCAATCATCTTAGAAGTACTGCCGTAACCTGGATCGCGATCGCCTTTCACGCCCACTTGCACAGACTGTCCTAGGTCGTTGCTTGCAATGAACAAGACGTCGTAGCTGCCTGCTTCGCGTTCAGCCTTAGATGGGCCTTCACCCGGTTTGAGTTTGTCTTCGCTCATGCTCTTGTCTTGCGCAATGGCGTTGGCAATGGCTTCACCTTTTTCGCCAGGGCCGGTGACGATCATTTCGTCGTAGGCGAAATTTGAACCCCACACATGCTTCAACAAAAAATTGGAGCGGTGCACATTGCGGGTGTTGATGGTGGCCATGATGAAGGGCGCAACCCAGACGCCCATTACCTCGTCCAACATCGGTTTGTGGCCGGTGGGTTGGCGCGGGCCTTCAAAGCCGGGGGTGAGTGAGAAAGGGTTCTTGAGCAAGTCTATGACGCCAGGCTGTGTGGCTGCTGCAGCCATGGTGGCCTTGAAACTGGCAGCGGTGCCACCTGAGAAGGTGCCCTTCATTTTGCGAACGCGCCCTCGCACGCGTGATGCAGGTTTGCCGAAGCGCTTTGTCATTTCGTCTTGTGCCATGAGCACACCCAAGTCGAACGGGCTGGAGTCAAAGCCGCAGGAGAAGACCAAGCGTGCACCGCTTTTTTCTGCTGTGGCTTGGTGTTGGTCAATCATGTGGCGCATCCATGCGGGCTCGCCACACAAGTCCACATAGTCCACGCCCGATTCGGCGCAGGCCTTGACCAACTCGTTCCCATACAACTGGTAAGGACCTACCGCTGAAATCACCAAGCGGGTTTTGGCCATCAGTGATTTCAAAGAAGCCTCGTCGCTGCTTTCAATGACCACCAGAGGCGTTGCGGCAGGTGCGCCAATTTCGTCTCTGACTGCTTGCAGTTTGTCTAAACTGCGACCACCCATGGCCCATTTGAGGCCAGTGTCGTTTCGGGTTAATAAATACTCAGCAATAAGGCGGCCTGTGAAGCCAGTGGCGCCGTGCACTACGATGTCAAATTCTTGGGTCATAAGTGGTCTTTTGAAGAAGAGTTGTTGAGTTTAGCGCTTGAACCTATACAGAGGTATTACCTCAGAAATTTATTCAAGGAAATAATTTGATCAGTATGCCAATCAATCCGCATACCCCAATCACATGCATCACATTGCGCTTGTATTTAAACAATGCAATGGCCGCGCCCACCGCAATCAGGGCAGACGACACATCCAGCGACTCAGCCAAGCCTTGCGGCCACAGCGTGTGATAACCAAAGAACAAGGCCAAATTCAAAATGACACCCACCACTGCAGCCGTGATGGCGGTCAGGGGAGCTGTGAATTTCAAATCATTGTGCGTGCTCTCAACGAACGGGCCGCCTGCCAAAATGAAAATGAACGATGGCAAAAACGTGAACCAAGTGACCAAGGTGGCTGCGAGTGCACCCGCTAAAAACAAACTGTCTGGCCCCAGGATCGCTTTGACATAGCCACCCACAAACCCCACAAAGGCCACCACCATGATGAGCGGACCTGGTGTGGTTTCGCCCAAGGCCAAGCCGTCCATCATTTGAGTGGCGGTGACCCAGCCAAACTGTTCCACTGCGCCTTGGTTCACATAAGGCAACACGGCATAAGCACCGCCAAAGGTCAGCAGTGCCGTTTTGGTGAAGAACCAACTCATTTGCGTGAGGGTGTGATCCCAGCCGTTGTTCATCACCAGATAGCCCATGGGCACCAGCCACAACACGGCACCTGCCAATAACACTTGCATGAAGCGTTTCCAAGAGAATAAAGCGTGTGCAGGTGTGGGCGTGTGGTCGTCGATCAGCGCCGGGCCAAAGGCTGTTTGCACAGCGGCATTGCCACCCCCCACGCTGAAGGATTCAGGTGATATTCGCCCTCCTACAAAGCCAATGACCACAGCGGCCAAGACAATGAAAGGGAAGGGCACATTCATCGCAAAGATGGCCACGAAACTGGCTGCCGCAATAGCCCACAACAGATTGTTTTTCAAAGCCCTTGAGCCAATGCGGTATGCGGCTTGCAGAACGATGGCAGTGACGGCGGGCTTGATGCCGTAGAAAAAACCTGCCACCCAAGTGACGTGACCCAAGGCAATGTAAATCCAAGACAAGCCAATCAAAATCAACAGCGATGGCAACACAAACAACGCACCCGCTGCAATGCCACCGCGCGTCTTATGCATCAACCAGCCGATGTAAGTGGCCAGTTGCTGAGCCTCAGGCCCTGGCAAAACCATGCAGTAATTGAGTGCGTGCAGAAAACGTTTTTCCGAAAGCCATCGCCTTCTAACCACCAGCTCCTCGTGCATGATGGCAATTTGGCCTGCTGGGCCCCCAAAGCTGATGAAGCCCAGCTTGAACCAGAACTTCAGGGCTTGCCAAAAGCTAACGGCTTGGGGTGCCTCTGTAGGTAAATTCTGTTGAGCTGTGTTCATCCAAAGAGTTTAGCCTGCGAACTGTTACCGTTTATCGTTACCCGCTTAAAGCAGAACGCCTGCAAAGTAAGCTGACAATTCTTCGCGGCCATCCAGTGGTAATACATGGGCCACATATTGATCGGGCCGCACCACAATCAAGCAGCCCTTGTCGCGGTCGATGCCGCGCATGTCATATACATCGCCCAGACCTTTGTGGTCGACGCAAAATACTTTGCCATGGTCTTGCAATCCCAATGATCCTGTTAGCGGTTTCAGCAGCGATTTCATGTTCTCGTAAGCCAACTGATCAAAAGTTTGCTGAAACACAAAACGCACATCAATCACGGCATCAATGTCTTCATCCTGATGCGTGTGTTTCACCACAGGCGAATTAGGATTGGTTTCTAACCAGTTTGCCAATTGATGAATGGCTGAGCCTGCATTGCTGCTGTCTGCCTTTCCAGCAAACGCATAAATGCGCCAACGCGCATCGGCCTGAGCCACATGCCCCAATTGCATTTGCTTGGCGTCTGACAAGCGAACCACAGGTGCTGAGTGAAAGCGACGACCAATCTCTTCGCCTGTGGCCAGTGCTTGGTGTGCACTGACAGCAAACAAATAAGACGCGTCATATTTGACAGCGGTGCCACCTGTAAATTCCAAGTTGTCTTTGAATTGGCGAATGATGCGTGGCTCTTCAGTGCCATCGCGCTCGGCTTGTGTCGTGGGCTCTGACATCACACGCGACCATTTGTGATCGGTATCGACCAAGCGCTTGGCTTCTGTCAAACGTTCTTGGGTGTAACTGCGCAGCAGCTTGGGATCGGCACGGCCTTGAAGTACATGAATCAGTTTCCATCCTAAATTGAAGGTGTCTTGCATCGACACGTTCATGCCTTGTCCCGCTTTTGGTGAGTGGGTGTGGCATGCATCGCCGGCCACAAACACGCGCGGGTTGCGATCATCCGCTTCGCCCACATCATCAAACTTGTCGGTCAGGCTGTGGCCAATGTCATAAATAGACCACCAGACTACTTCTTTCACATCGAGGCTGTAGGGATGAATGATGCGATTGGCCGCGGCAATCATGTCTTCTTGGGTGAACTTGCGCTGCGCGGCTTTTTCGTCGGGGCGCAGTTTGTCGAGTTCGACATACATGCGAAACACATAACCCCCTTCGCGCGGCAAGATCAGCACATTGCCTTCTTTGGCCGAAGAGATCAAACACTTTTGGCGCACATCCGGAAAATCGGTGTTGGCCAAAATGTCCATCACGCCCCAAGCTTGGTGTGCGGCATCGCCGTGCAATACACCGCCAATGGCTTTGCGCACGGAGGAATGCGCGCCATCACAGCCCACCACATAGTTGGCGCGAACGGTGCGAGTAGAACCCCAGTTCACGCCGCTTGAATCTTTCAACGTGACGGTCACAGGATGATCGTCGGTGGTGGGGTCAACGGTGAGGGTGACAACTTCCCAGCTGTAGTCAGGCGCCAAGCGGGAGGGCGAGTTTTGCATCACTTCCAAAAACAACTCGTGCAAGCGCGCTTGGTTGATCAGAATGTGCGGCATCTCCGAGCTGTCGTCCGCCACGTCTTGCACACGGCCTGCACGTTTGATGTGGTCTGGGTTTTGGGGATCGGGCATCCAGAAGGCGGTTTGGTTGACCCAATAGGTTTCGCGCTTGACCTTGTCGGCGAAGCCAAAAGCCTGGAACATTTCCATGGTGCGGGTGTTGATGCCGTCGGCTTTGCCCTTGATGATGTTGGTGGGCATGCGCTCAATGATCATGGTTTCAATTTCAGGAAATTGAGCCAGTTGGGCTGCCAAGCAAAGGCCAGCAGGGCCAGTGCCAGCAATCAGGACGTCGACTTTTTCGGGCAAAGGTTCGTTGATGCCGCGATTTCGGCGATTGGGGGCAGCTGGTTTGATGTCGGGGCTACCGCCGCGAAAACCATCTTTGTAAAACTGCATGTTTTGGATCTCAGAAAATGAAGCCTGACGAGGCAACTGGTCGAAATGATAACTGTACTTATTAATTCTTGTCAATATAATATGTATGCTTATCAATTTGGCTTTATTTAACTGCCAATGGGTTTCATTTCCCTATACTGACTGTCCACGTGGAGGCGAAAGCTAGCTCTTGTTCTTCATATTTATAGATATGCGCAAGCGCAGCCAAAGCCTCCCACTCCATGGAAATCAAAGTCAACTTTCTCGACAAACTTCGCCTAGAAGCCAAGTTCGATGACTTCACGGTCATAGCCGACCAGCCCATTCGTTACAAAGGCGATGGCTCTGCGCCTGGGCCCTTTGATTATTTCTTGGCTTCTTCAGCTTTGTGCGCCGCTTACTTTGTGAAGCTGTACTGCGACACCCGCAACATTTCCACCGAACACATTCGTCTGTCGCAAAACAACATCGTTGACCCAGAAAATCGCTACCAACAGACCTTCAAAATTCAGGTGCAATTGCCGCCCGATATTTCTGAAGTAGACCGCCGCGGCATCTTGAATTCCATCGAACGTTGCACCGTTAAAAAAGTGGTGCAAGAAGGCCCTGAGTTTGTCATCGAAGAAGTGGCCAACTTGGACGAAGACGCACAAGCCTTGCTCAGCCTCAAGCCTGGTGTCCAAAGCAGTACGTTCATTTTGGGCAAAGACTTGCCCTTGGAACAAACCATTGCCAACATGTCGGGCGTCTTGGCCGGCCTAGGCATCAAGATTGAAATAGCCTCTTGGCGCAACATCATTCCCAATGTGTGGTCGCTGCACATTCGCGATGCGCATTCGCCCATGTGCTTTACCAACGGCAAAGGCGCCACCAAAGAAAGTGCGTTGGCCTCTGCCTTGGGTGAATACATTGAGCGACTCAACAACAACCACTTTTACGCAGGTGCGTATTGGGGCGAAGACTTGTCCAACGCCGAGTTTGTGCATTACCCCAATGAGAAATGGTTCAAGCCAGGCAAGAAAGATGCGCTGCCCAAAGAAATTCTCGACCCTTACTGCCTGAGTATTTACAACCCCGATGGCGAGTTAAAAGGCTCGCACTTGATCGACACCAACTCAGGCAATGTTGAACGCGGAATTTGCTCGCTGCCCTATGAGCGGAAATCAGACAACAAGGTGGTTTACTTCCCATCCAACTTGGTCGAGAACTTATTCGTAAGCAATGGCATGAGTGCGGGCAACACGCTGGCCGAAGCGCAAGTGCAGTGCTTGTCCGAAATTTTTGAGCGCGCCGTCAAAAAAGAAATTCTGGAAGGCGAAATTTGCTTGCCCGATGTGCCCCCCGAAGTACTGGCAAAATATCCCGGCATCATGGCTGGCATTCAAGGCCTAGAGGCTCAAGGCTTTCCCGTGTTGGTAAAAGATGCCTCGCTGGGTGGCAAGTACCCTGTCATGTGCGTCACCCTCATGAACCCTCGCACCGGCGGCGTGTTTGCTTCCTTCGGCGCACACCCCAGCTTGGAAGTGGCGCTAGAACGTAGCCTCACAGAGCTCCTTCAAGGCCGCAGCTTTGAAGGCTTGAACGATTTGCCGCCACCCACCTTTGAAAGCAATGCCTTGACTGAGCCCTACAACTTTGTAGAGCACTTCATCGACTCCAGTGGCATTGTGTCTTGGCGCTTCTTCAGCGCTAAGCCCGATTATGAATTCGTGGCGTGGGACTTTGCAGGCAATGGCAGTACTGCCAGTGCCGACGAATCCGCCAAATTGTTCGGCATTTTGGAAGGCATGGGCAAAGAGGTCTACACCGCCGTGCACGACCAACTGGGCGCCATTGCCTGCAGAATTTTGGTGCCGGGCTATTCTGAAATTTACCCCATAGAAGATTTGATTTGGGACAACACCAACAAGGCCTTGTTGTTCCGTGAAGACATTCTCAATCTACATCGCTTAGATGATGGCAAGTTGGCTGCTTTGCTAGACCGCTTGGAAAACAATGAGCTGGACGAGTACGCCGATATCGCGACCCTCATAGGCATTGAGTTTGACGAGAACTCCGAGTGGGGACAATTGACGGTGTTGGAGTTAAAGCTGCTGGTCAATTTGGCACTGAAGCAATTTGAAGCCGCGCAAGATTCAGTGGAGGCTTTCTTGCAATACAACGACAACACGGTTGAGCGGAAACTTTTCTACCAAGCACTGAACGTGGTGCTGGAAGTAACGCTAGACCCAGACCTTGCGATCGAAAACTACGAACACAACTTCCGCCGCATGTTTGGCAATGCCCGCATGGACGACGTGTTGGGTTCGGTGAATGGCAGTGTTCGCTTCTTTGGTTTAACGCCCACCAGCATGAAGTTGGAAGGCTTAGACAGGCATCACCGCTTGATTGACAGTTTGAAGAAGCTTCATGCAGCGAGGCGTTTGGGTCTTCGCCATGTAGATCACTGACTCAGTCAAACCTGTTGAAGCTGGTCCAAAGCGCCCCATAAATCATCCATTGAAGAGGCTTCTGGCAGGTCGGTACAAGCATGGATGAGTTGTGAAATAGAACGCGGCGCGTAGTTTGCAGCCCGCATCACACCTTGATTTTTTTCCACAATTTCTGAAGTGGACAGCGGATTTTCCGGATCACCTGGCGCGTCATGCAGGCTGGCTTCAATGCACTTGCCATTGCGCAACCAAACCCTTAGCTTTGCACCGTAGTGAGAAGGGTAGGCAAGATTCCATTGCTTGTCTGCGCGAACTTGTGTGTGCTGACG
>CAIMUZ010000134.1 GCA_903844775.1 uncultured Burkholderiales bacterium
CCGATGCCCGCGACGGCCTCAAACCAGTGCACCGCCGCGTTTTGTTCGCCATGCACGAGCTGAACAACGACTGGAACCGCGCCTATAAGAAGTCGGCACGTATTGTGGGCGACGTGATTGGTAAGTACCACCCGCACGGCGACCAATCTGTCTATGACACCATCGTTCGCATGGCCCAAGATTTCTCGATGCGCCACATGCTGGTAGACGGTCAAGGCAACTTCGGCTCGGTTGATGGCGACAACGCCGCCGCCATGCGTTACACCGAAATTCGTTTGGCCAAAATTGCACACGAGATGCTGGCTGACATCGATAAAGAAACCGTCGACTTTGGCCCCAACTACGATGGCTCTGAAAAAGAGCCCTTGGTATTGCCTAGCCGCATTCCCAACCTCTTGGTGAATGGTTCTGGCGGTATCGCAGTCGGTATGGCGACCAACATTCCGCCACACAACTTGAACGAAGTGGTTGACGCTTGCTTGCACATGCTGCGCAACCCTGGCGCCACCATCGATGAGTTGATGGAAATCATTCCAGCCCCTGACTTCCCCACCGCCGGCATTATTTATGGCATCAACGGCGTAAAAGATGGTTATCGCACTGGCCGCGGCCGTGTAATCATGCGCGCCAAGTGCCACTTCGAAGACATCGACAAAGGCCAGCGCCAATGCATCGTGGTGGACGAACTGCCCTACCAAGTGAACAAGAAAACCTTGCAAGAGCGCATGGCCGAATTGGTTCACGAGAAAAAGATCGAAGGCATCAGCCACATTCAAGACGAGTCTGACAAATCTGGCATGCGCTTGGTGATTGAACTCAAGCGCGGTGAAGTGCCTGAGGTGGTGCTCAACAATCTGTACAAACAGACCCAGTTGCAAGACACCTTTGGCATCAACATGGTGGCGCTGATTGATGGCCAGCCTAAGCTTTGCAATTTGAAAGACCTCATCAGCGTGTTTTTGCAACATCGCCGAGAAGTGGTCACACGCCGAACCGTATTTACCTTGCGCAAAGCGCGCGAACGCGGTCACGTGCTGGAAGGCCTGGCTGTGGCATTGGCCAACATCGACGAGTTCATTGCCATCATCCGCAATGCACCCACGCCGCCTGTCGCCAAAGCAGAACTGATGACCCGCCGCTGGGACAGCAAACTGGTTCGCGAGATGCTGACACGCACTCGCGCCGATGGTGGTGCAGTCAATGCAGACGACTACCGCCCAGATGGCCTAGAAAAAGAATTTGGCATGGGCAACGACGGCTTGTACCGCCTGAGCGACACCCAAGCCCAAGAAATTTTGCAGATGCGTTTGCAACGTTTGACCGGACTGGAACAAGACAAGATTGTGGTTGAGTACAAAGAAGTCATGTCAGAAATTGAAGACTTACTCGACATTTTGGCCCAGCCTGAGCGCGTGTCGACCATCATTGGCACTGAGCTTGGAGAACTGCGTCAAGAATTTGGGCAAACCAAGCTGGGCGCACGACGCAGTTTCATTGAGCACAATGCCCAAGACCTGGCCACAGAAGACCTCATCACCCCCACCGACATGGTGGTGACTTTGTCGCACAGCGGCTACATCAAGAGCCAGCCTTTGTCAGAATATCGTGCGCAAAAACGCGGCGGCCGAGGCAAGCAGGCGACAGCCACCAAAGAAGATGACTGGATCGATCAGCTCTTCATTGCCAACACACACGATTACATCTTGTGCTTCTCTAACCGCGGCCGTTTGTACTGGCTCAAAGTGTGGGAAGTGCCTGCGGGTTCACGCGGCTCGCGGGGTCGCCCTATCGTCAACATGTTCCCTTTGCAAGAAGGCGAAAAAATCAATGTGGTCTTGCCTCTGACGGGCGACATGCGCAGCTTCCCTGCCGACCACTACGTGTTCATGGGCACCTCCATGGGCACTGTGAAGAAAACATCCCTCGATGAATTCAGCAATCCACGCAAGGCAGGCATCATTGCCGTTGATTTGGACGAAGGTGACTTTCTCATTGGTGCCGCACTCACAGACGGCAAGCACGATGTGATGCTGTTCAGCGATGGTGGCAAAGCTGTTCGTTTCGATGAAAACGATGTCCGCCCCATGGGCCGCAATGCGCGCGGTGTACGCGGCATGATGCTCGATGACACGCAAAGCGTGATTGCCATGTTGGTGGCAGAAGACGAACAACAAAGCGTACTCACCGCGACTCAAAACGGCTTTGGAAAACGAACCTCAATCACCGAATACACTCGTCATGGTCGGGGCACCAAAGGCATGATTGCCATCCAGCAATCTGAGCGCAATGGCAAAGTTGTGGCCGCCACATTGGTTCGCGCCGAAGATGAAATCATGTTGATCACCGACACTGGCGTGTTGGTTCGGACTCGCGTTTCTGAAATCCGTGAGATGGGTCGCGCCACCCAAGGCGTCACCTTGATTGGCTTGGACGATGGCGCTACATTGTCTGGCTTGCAACGCATTGTAGAAAACGATGCCATTGTGCAAGATGAAAACGGTGAGAACCTTGCCGATGATGAAAGCGGCGGAGAGGACAGCGGTTCGTCTGAATGACAAGACCCTACAACTTTTCTGCGGGTCCTGCCGCCATCCCCGATGCTGTATTGATTCAAGCCGCCAGCGAAATGCTGGACTGGCAAGGCAGCGGCATGGGTGTGATGGAAATGAGCCATCGCGGCAAAGAGTTCATGTCTATTTACGAAGAAGCAGAAGCTGACTTGCGGGAACTTTTGGCAGTGCCGGTCAACTTCAAGATCTTGTTCATGCAAGGTGGCGGCATTGCCGAAAATGCCATCGTACCTTTGAATCTTTCGCAAGAAGGTACCGTTGATTTTGTGGTGACCGGCAACTGGAGTCAAAAGTCATTCAAAGAAGCGGCACAATTTTGTTCGCCACATTTAGTGGCCAGCGCTCAAAATAGCAAGTTCACGCGCATCCCCCCTGCGGCTGAATGGCATTTGAGCGACAACGCTAGCTATGTTCACGTTTGCACCAACGAAACCATTGATGGCGTTGAATACCACACGTTGCCCGACTTGAAGGCCCTTGGCAGCAATGCGCCCTTGGTCATCGACTTCTCTTCACATGTTGCTTCTCGAAGCATTGACTGGTCAAAGGTCGGCTTGGCATTTGGCGGCGCGCAAAAGAATTTAGGCCCTGCCGGCCTCACTTTGGTCGTCATTCGTGAAGAGCTTCTGGGAAAAGCCATGAAGCATTGTCCCAGCGCCTTCAATTACAAGTTGGTAGCCGACAACGGCTCCATGTACAACACGCCGCCAACCTATTCAATTTACGTCGCCGGTTTGGTTTTCAAATGGTTGAAAGCGCAAACTGAAAATGGGGTCTCGGGTGTTGCAGCCATGTCTCAGCGAAGCATCGCCAAATCAAACTTGCTTTACGATTACCTCGATCAATCTCAGTTGTATGAAAACCGAGTCGAGAAGTCATGCCGCTCACGCATGAACATCCCTTTTTATTTGCGCGATGAATCGCGCAACGACGCGTTCTTGGCTGGTGCCAAAGCACGGGGTTTGCTGCAACTCAAAGGACACAAGTCGGTGGGCGGCATGCGCGCCAGCATCTACAACGCCATGCCGCTTGAAGGTGTGCAGGCGCTGGTGGCTTACCTCAAAGATTTTGAAACAACACAAGCTTAACCAAAGTATCTCAGGCCGCTTGACCAACTCAGACACACCATGACGCAACCCATTCAATCAGACGCCTTGGGCGAATTGCGAATTCAAATTGATACGCTCGATCAGCAGCTGTTGAACTTGCTGAATCAACGCGCCAAGGTCGCAGAAAAAGTGGGCGAAATCAAACGCGCAGAAGGCACGCCCTTTTTTCGCCCCGATCGTGTGGCTCAGGTCATCGCCAAGATTGAAAAAGCAAATCAAGGCCCCTTGCTCAATGCGCATGTGGCGTCCATTTGGCGAGAAATCATGTCAGCTTGCTTGGCCTTAGAAGCGCCCCAACGCGTTGCCGTATTGGGGCCACAAGGCACATTTTGCGAACAAGCCGCCATAGAGTTTTTTGGCAGCTCCGCCAGCCTCATTTATTGCAATAACTTTGACGAAGTGTTTCATGCCACCGCTGCGGGTACAGCCCAATATGGCGTCGTGGGCATGGAAAACTCTACCGAAGGTGTGGTGGCGCGCTCTCTCGATTTGTTCTTGCGCTCGCCTGTCCATGTGATTGGCGAAGTGAGCCTGATGGTGCGGCACAACTTGCTCCGTCAAATCGACAATCTCAATGACATTGAAGTGGTATTGGCTCACCCTCAAGCTTTGGCCCAGTGCCAAGCTTGGTTAACGCAGCATCTTCCCAACGCAGAGCGCAGAGCTGTTTCCAGCAACGCAGAAGGTGCGCGTCTGGCCAAGACCAACCCCTCCTGGGCGGGCTTGGCAAGTGAGCGGGCCGCCGCTCAATTTGGCTTGCACATCGTGGCGCATGCCATTCAAGACGAAGCCAGCAACCGCACCCGATTTGCGGTTATTTGTTTGCCGCAAACTTTGGAAACGCCACCTGCATCTGGCAATGATTGCACAAGCTTGGTGGTTTCAGTGCCCAACAAGCCAGGCGCAGTTCATGACTTGTTGATGCCATTGAAGAACCATGGTGTTTCCATGACCCGCTTTGAGTCCCGCCCTGCGAAGTCAGGCCAGTGGGAATATTATTTCTACATTGACATTCAAGGTCACACCTCACAAGCGCATGTGGCGACCGCACTGAAAGAGCTTCAAGGCTTGTGCGCCTTCTACAAGGTTCTGGGTTCTTACCCCATTCCCGAATGAAATTCGCAAAAGTAGCCCTCATTGGCTGCGGCTTGATGGGCGGCTCTTTTGCGCTGGCCGCGAAGCGTGCTGGCTGGGCCCATCACATTGTGGGCTTCAGCGCCTCCCAAACCTCTCGCCAAAAAGCGCTTAGCATGGGTGTGATTGATGCTGCCGCAGACAGCATTGCGCAGGCTGTGCTAGATGCAGATTTGGTCTTGTTGGCGGTGCCTGTGAAAGCCACAACGGCTTGTTTTCAAGCCATTGCGCCTGCCTTGAAATCCAATGCACTGCTCATGGATGTAGGTTCCACCAAGTCAGACATTGTGTTGGCCGCCCAGGCCACGTTGGGCGACAAACTTCATTGCTTTGTGCCCGCGCATCCGATCACTGGCAAAGAAGTGGCGGGGGTCGAACATTCAGATGCCGATTTGTACAAAGATCGCGCACTGATACTGACGCCAATGGCGAGTTCTGGCGCAGAGCAGATCCAGGTTGCGAAACAAATCTGGGTGAGTTTAGGCAGTTACATCACAGAACTCACACCAGCGGCACACGATGCGGCATTTGCCGCCGTCAGTCATTTGCCCCATCTATTGGCCTACGCCCTCATTCGCGGCATCTTCCAACAAAGCAACGGCCCCGAGTTGATGGCGCTGGGAGGCCCAGGCTTTAGGGATTTTTCGCGCATTGCTGCAAGTGATCCTGTTGTGTGGCGCGATATTTTGACCACCAACCGCGAACAAGTGTTGCTTCAAATTGCACACTTCAAAAAAGCCTTGAACGAATTCGAAAAGGCCATAGAAACAAATCAGCACAATGAACTTGAAGACATGATTCGTCAAGCCAGTGATTTGCGTTTCAATTGGCGCTTGAGCGCCAACCAAAATTCAGAAGAATAATTAGGCCAACATGTTTGCCACCGCGTTTCTCGATATCCCCTCGCTGCAACAAGCAGGCGGCACCGTCACCCTGCCCGGCTCTAAAAGCATTTCCAATCGGGTCTTGCTTTTGTCTGCCCTGTGTGAGGGAAGCACATGGGTTCACGATCTTTTAGATTCCGACGACACGCGCGTCATGTTGTCGGCACTTCGTCAATTGGGATGTGGCGTTGATCACAAGCTTGGCACTGACAGCGTTTGCATCACCGGCTTGGGCCAGCGAAGTGCAGACGGCACATCGTTGAGTTTGCAAAAACCCAGCACACCCCTTGAATTTTTCATGGGCAATGCAGGAACAGCCATGCGCCCCTTAACGGCCGCATTGGCTGTGATGGGTGGCGACTTTACGCTCAAGGGTGTGCCACGCATGCACGAACGCCCCATCGCTGATTTGGTCGATGCGTTGCGCTTATTGGGTTGTCAGATTGATTATTTGGGCAATGATGGCTACCCGCCTTTGCGCGTTCTCACACCACAACTGCAGCTCGACAAGCCCATTCAAGTTCGGGGTGATGTGTCCAGCCAATTTCTCACGGCGCTCTTAATGTCATTGCCCTTGGCCGCGCAAAAAGACATCGTTATTGAGGTGGTGGGTGAACTGATTTCAAAGCCCTACATTGAAATTACATTGAACTTGTTGGCACGTTACGGCATTCAAGTCAAACGTGATGGCTGGCAGCGATTCACCATTCCGGCGGGCAGTCATTACGCATCGCCTGGCGAAATTCATGTCGAAGCGGATGCTTCCTCTGCGAGTTACTTCATTGCGCTGGGCGCATTGGCTGCCACAGACCAAGCAATTCGTATTCAAGGCGTGGGCGCATCGTCGATTCAAGGCGATATCCGTTTCATGGAAGCCGCCACCCAAATGGGCGCGCACATTGAAAGCGGCCCCAACTGGTTGGAAATCAAACGCGGTACCTGGCCCCTCAAGGCCATTGACCTTGATTGCAACCACATTCCCGATGCCGCCATGACGCTGGCTGTCATGGCTTTGTATGCAGACGGCCCCACCACCTTGCGCAACATTGCCAGCTGGCGTGTGAAAGAAACTGATCGCATTGCGGCCATGGCCAAAGAATCTCGCAAACTGGGGGCGCAAGTAGAAGAAGGCCCCGATTGGTTGCGCATCCATCCCTTGTCTGAAGGCCAATGGCAAGCTGCCAGTATTCACACCTACGACGACCATCGTGTGGCCATGTGCTTCTCTTTGGCAGCCTTCAATCCAGACCATCAAGCGGTCCGCATTGAAGACCCCAAGTGCGTCGCGAAAACTTTTCCTGATTATTTCGAAGCACTGTTCTCGCTCACCCATACGCCAGCTGACCGAATTCCCGTGATCTGCATTGACGGCCCCACGGCTTCTGGCAAAGGCACCCTCTCGAGCCTTGTGGCTGAGCGCTTGGGCTACCACTACCTCGACTCTGGCGCGCTTTACAGGGTGACGGCTTATGCCGCGCTTCAGGCTGGCTTTAGCCTTGAGTCCTCTAACGAAGTCGCCATTGCGGCTCTGGCCGAAAAACTGCCGGTCAGATTCGAAGGCGACAAAGTATTGCTCAATGAGAAGGATGTCACAGACGCCATCCGCAGCGAAGAAGGCGGCATGAATGCTTCCAAGGTCTCTACTTTGCCGGCTGTTCGGGTGGCTTTGGTAGCGCTTCAGCACAGTTTTCAGCGCCTGCCCGGCCTCTTAGCCGATGGCCGCGACATGGGCACGGTCATCTTTCCCGGCGCACCTTTGAAGATTTTTTTGACGGCCAGCGCCGCAAAAAGAGCCGACAGGCGATATAAGCAATTGATTTCTAAAGGTTTTCAGGCTAAAATCGCCGATCTTCGGGCTGACTTAGAGGCTCGCGACGCACGGGACAGCTCCCGCAGCGTGGCGCCCTTGAAGCCAGCACAAGACGCAATGCTGTTAGACAACTCAGACTTGAGCATCGATCAATCGGTGGTTCAGGTCCTTGAATGGTGGCAAAGCAAACAAGACTTCTCTGCTTAAAAGCTGAAAGTCTTGAAGAGGCCCACAAGGCTCCATCCGCGCTGCATGCGCACTGGCCTTGTGGTTCAACAACTTAACCCGCGTGAAAACGCACACAACCGCCGCAATTAGCCTTGTTAACGACGCAATGGTGCAGTCGTCAGACCTTTTTGTGGACTAGGAACTTGAATGTCAGAATCTTTTGCAGACCTATTTGAAGAATCACTGAAGCGCACGGAAATGCGCAC
>CAIMUZ010000135.1 GCA_903844775.1 uncultured Burkholderiales bacterium
CACTTTCCATTTGGGTGCACCCAATGCAAACGCTGCCTCACGCAGACTGACGGGCACTAGCTTCAGCATATTTTCGGTTGTTCTAACCACAACCGGAATAGCAATCAATGACAAGGCAATGGTGCCGGCCCAGCCAGAAAAGTGTTTGGAGGGAACGACCACCAAGGCATAGACAAACAAGCCAATCACGATGGAGGGTGCTGACAACATGATGTCATTGACAAAACGAGTGACAGAAGCCATTTTGCTTCGATCACCATATTCAGACAAATGAACACCCGCCAAAATACCAATGGGTGTACTCAACAAAGAGCATGAGAGCACAATCATGAGGCTACCGACAATGGCGTTTGCTAGACCACCCCCCTCTGAACCTGGCGCCGGTGTGCTGTGCGTCAACATCGACAAACTCAAAGCAGAAAACCCCTTGAACATCAAGATAGCCAAAATCCACAACAAGAACATAAGTCCGATGGCCATGGCGGACATTGAAAGAACCAAGCCAATGAAATTGGAACGCTTACGCCTTGCGTAAATCGCAGGGTCTTTTAATGCAATTGCATTCATGTCTTCATACCTTTCTTGGCTTCAGCTCGGATAAGCATCCATTTAGCCAAGGACAAAACGATCAGAGTAATTAAGAAAAGAGCTAAGCCTAATGAGAACAAGGAGGCGTAGTGCAAACCAGGTTCCGCCTCACCGAATTCGTTGGCCAATGTAGATGCAATGGAATTGCCTGGTGAAAAAAGTGATGGTGACAACTTGTGCGCATTGCCAATGACAAACGTAACGGCCATGGTTTCACCCAATGCACGTCCAAGTCCCAACATGACGCCGCCCACCACACCCGTTTTGGTATAGGGCAAGACAATTTTGGTGACAACTTCCCATGTGGTACAGCCAATACCATAGGCTGACTCTTTCAAAATAGGGGGCACAATTTCAAAGACATCGCGCATGACGGATGCAATGAAAGGCAGGATCATCATGGCCAAAATCAAACCTGCAGCCAAAATACCAATGCCATTGAAGGCACCGGTAAATAAAATTCCAATGCCAGGAATTTGACCTAGCGTACCAGCCAAAGCGGGCTGTACATATTCAGCAAATAAAGGCGCAAAAACAAACAAACCAAACATGCCGTAAATGATGGACGGCACTGCTGCCAGTAATTCAATCGCCGTGCCCAATGGACGACGAAGAGGCATGGGGCAAGTTTCTGTTAGAAACACTGCAATACCAAAACTTAATGGCAATGCAATCAAAATTGCAATTGTGGCTGTAGCCACTGTACCAAAGATGGCGATCAATCCACCAAATTTGGAATTGATGATATCCCACTCAATCGTATAAAAAAACTCAAAACCAAATGTTGTTAAGACAGGCCATGAACTTATAAACAACGAAATGATGATGCCAGTTAGCGCTACCAAAGTAGAAAGCGCAAACGCCATCGTAGTTTTCTCGAAGAGAAAATCTTGCCATCGCTGCCAGCGCAGAACACTCTGCCTGTGCGGTGTCATCAAATTGTTGACATTGTTCATACGAATCTCTTTAACTTCAAGCCAATGAAACACCCACTGAGAAGTCAGTGGGTGTTACTCATTTTGTTTACTTAACGTTCACATTGGTCCAAACGCTTTTGCGAATGAAGTCAGTTGTAGCGTCAGGCATTGGTACGTATTCCAAGTCGGTAGCCATTTTCTTGCCTTCCTTGAATGCGAAGTCAAAGAACTTAATCACTTCTGCAGAATTGGCTTTATTGACTGGCTGCTTGAACATCAAGATGAAGGAAGCGCCTGTGATGGGCCATGATTTGGCACCAGGTGCGTTGGTCAAATAAATGCTCATACCTGGAATCTTGGACCAGTCTGTGCTGGCAGAAGCAGCGGCAAATGTTTCGTCATCAGGCGCAACAAATTGACCTGCCAAGTTGCGCAAGTTGACGTGGGGCATGTTGTTTTTCTTGGCGTATGCATACTCAACATAACCAATTGAGTTTTTGATACGTGTCACGTTAGCCGCAACACCTTCGTTACCCTTACCGCCCACTGATGAGGCTGCAGGCCACTTCACAGCAGCACCTGCGCCAACTGTAGACTTCCAGTTGGCGTTAACTTTTGCCAAGTAGTCTGTGAATACTGCAGTGGTACCAGAGCCATCCGCACGGTGAACAACCGTAATAGGTGCATCTGGCAATGCAACACCGGGGTTCATGTCGGCAATGCGTTTGTCATTCCACTTAGGAATCACGCCAGCAAACACATCGGCCAACATTTCGCCGGTCATTTTGATTTGACCTGGCTTGATACCGTCGACGTTAAGAACAGGCACAACACCACCAATGATGGCTGGAAACTGAACCAAACCTTCTTTTTCCAAATCTTCGGCTGAAAGTGGTGCA
>CAIMUZ010000136.1 GCA_903844775.1 uncultured Burkholderiales bacterium
CCTACTTTGTCAAGCGTGCCGCCAGGTGGAAAAGGAATAATGACCTTAATGGGTTTATCAGGATAGTTTGGCGCAGTTTGTGAAAAGGCGGCTGAACTGAGTAATGAAAGTACCAGTCCGAATGCGAAATGGCATGAAATATTTTTTTGACTTTGCTTCACAGTGTTCTCCAAATGTTGAGGAAATTCATATTGATCATTCAACGCCATGCATTGCCAAAACCGTCTTCATGCGATGAACAGCGAGGTCTGGGTTGTCCAGCAAATTGGCCGCGTCAGCCAAGCGGAACAACTCGGCCAAGTGGACCAGTGACCTTGTGCTCTGTTGGCCGCCCACCATGGTGAAATGTTTTTGGTGTCCATTGAGCCATGCCATGAATACAACACCCGTCTTGTAAAAGCGCGTAGGTGCTTTAAAGATATGGCGAGACAAGGGCACTGTTGGCCCTAAAATTTCGTGAAACTTGTCTAAGTTACCAGCGGCCAGCTCGCCCAATGCGGCACTGGCAGCAGGTGCGATGGCGTCAAATATCCCCAACAGCGCATCGCTCTGACCCTGGACTCGGTGCTCACCAAATCCGTCACCTGCAATCAATTCTGCATAATTAAAATCATCGCCGGTGTACATCCGAACACCCGAAGGCAGCAGTCTGCGCATTTGAATTTCCTTGTCCTTATCGAGCAAAGAAATTTTGATGCCGTCTACTTTACTGGCATGCGCCTGAATAATACCGAGGGCTGTTTTCATGGCTTCATCGGTATTGCCACTACCCCAATAACCTGTAAGCGCAGGGTCAAACATATCGCCCAACCAATGCAACAAGACAGGTTGTTTGGCTTGACTCAAGATTCGGTCATAGACGCGCTCGTAGTCTGCCGGTGACTTGGCCACACGGGCTAATGCACGGCTGGCCATGACAATTAATTGACCGCCTAATTTCTCAATTGCTTCCATTTGAAATTCGTAGCCTGCAATCACCTCGTCAACAGTTTTGACACTCTCTAAATTCAAATGGTCTGTGCCACATCCCGATGCCAAAAATGCACCCGATATGTCCTTAGAAGCCTCGATCGATTTTTGAATCAACGCTAGTGAGGTAGGCCAATCCAAGCCCATGCCGCGCTGTGCGGTGTCCATGGCTTCAGCAACACCCAAGCCCAAGGACCACAAGTGGCGACGGTATGCAATGGTGGCGTCCCAGTCGATACTGCAATCCAACCAAGGGTCGTTGGCGGCAAGAGGGTCAGCGACAACATGGGCTGCCGAATAAGCAATTCGATTAAATTTGACCCCTGCTTTAGGCTTCACAGGCACTTTCCCTGTCAATTGATAGGGTGTCAGTTGGCCTTGTGCATTTGGAAGACGGAGCTGATTTGTCATGGCGTCACCTTAAATACTCAAAGGTGGCACATCAACCCAGCGCCGCTCTTTCCAGGATTGCAGTGCAGTTTCAACCAATTGAACGCCTTTGGCACCTTCTGGCAATGTCCAACGATAGGGCTCGTTTTCAACAATATGGCGAATGAAGTGTTCCCATTGAATTTTGAAACCGTTGTCATACACCTGCGTGTCTGGCACATCTTGCCATTGCTCGGTGAAATTCATGGTCTGCTTGACATCCGGGTTCCATACTGGACGCGGCGTGTTGACTCGACTTTGCGCTTTGCATGATTGCAAACCCGCGACTGCTGATCCGTGCGTGCCATCGACATGGAATGTGACCAGGTCATCCCGGTTCACGCGGGTGGTCCAGGAGCTGTTGACTTGCGCAATGACTTTCTCGCCTTGATGACCCTTCAATTCAAAGGTCGCGTAGGCCGCGTCATCGGCGGTGCATTCATAAGGCTGATTGGCTTCATCCCAACGCGTGGGAATGTGCGTTGCACCCAAGCAAGACACGGACTGCACCTCGCCAAACAAATTGTCGAGCACATACCGCCAGTGGCAAACCATGTCCAAGATGATTCCGCCCCCATCTTCTTTCCGATAATTCCAACTGGGCCTTTGTATCGGCTGCAGATCACCTTCAAAAACCCAGTAGCCAAACTCAATTCGAACACTCAACATCTTGCCAAAGAAACCTGCGCGCTTGAGCATGTCTAATTTGCGCAATCCGGGCAAAAACAGTTTGTCTTGAACAGCACCGTGTTTGATACCTGATTTTTCTGCCAGCCTGGCAATCTCTACTGCTTCATTCAGATTGGTTGCAATGGGTTTTTCGCAGTAGACATGTTTGCCCGCATGAATGGCTTTGGCCAGCAGCGTAGGGCGCATTTGAGTGGTGCCTGCGTCAAAAAAAACCGTGTCTTCTTTGTTGGCCAGCGCTTGGTCTAAGTCTGTACCAAAGCGACTGATCCCATGGGCTTTGGCCAAAGCTTCAATTTTTTCAGCATTCCGGCCAATCAAGATGGGGTCGGGCATGACCTTATCGCCATTGGACAAAGTAACGCCACCTTGATTGCGAATGGCCACGATCGAACGAATCAAGTGTTGATTCATGCCCATGCGTCCTGTGACGCCGTGCATGATGATGCCTAATCTTTGTGTACTCATTTTTTCTCCTTAATGCATTATGTAGAGATTGAAAAAATCTCAATCGATTTGAATATTGCTAATTCGTACGATCCGCGAAAACTGTGCAAGTTCACGTGTTAAGAAACCAGTAAACTGATCGCCTGCAATCAGTTCTGGCACAAACCCTTGCTTAACCAGCAAATCACGCACGCTTTTACTGTTCATGGCCTTTGAGGACATTTCAGCCAATTGCTTTGAAATTGCAGGTGGTAAATTCGCAGGCGCCCAAAGGCCATACCAACTGACCATTTCAAAATCAGCAAAACCTGATTCGGCCAAAGTGGGAATTTGGGGGTAAGCAGGTAAACGTTTTTTGGTAGTGACAGCCAAAGCCTTGAGCTTGCCACTGGCAATGTGGGGACCCGTGGAGGGAATTGCATCGATGATTGCATCGATTTGCCCACCCAATAAGTCATTGATGGCTGCAGCAGTACCTCGATACGCAACAACTGGCACATCCAATTTTGAAGTATGTTTGATTGACTCCATGGCAAGGTGCATGGGAGAGCCGACAGCTGAAGTTCCAAAGCTGGCTTTGCGGCTTGGATCTTGAGCGAATTTTAGAAAATCAGAAATGTTATTAGAAGGATTTTTTTCGCTTGTCACCATGATCATGGGAACTGAGCCTAACAAGGTCACGGGCGTGAAATCCTTGAATACATCGTAGGGAACTTTTTTTAGCATCAAGGGGCTGGCAATTAACGTTGGAGATTGGACCAACAAGGTGTACCCATCGGAAGGTGCTTTGGCAACCAAATCGCTGCCAATGACACCACTGGCACCCGCTTTGTTGTCGACAATGAAGTTATGGCCAGTTTGCTCCGTCAGCTGCTGCGCCAATGCCCTGGCCACCAAGTCAACTGTTCCACCAGGCACAAAAGGCACAATGATTCGGACGGGCTTACTGGGGTATGTTTGCGCTAGTGCGGAGAAGCTTCCGATGAAGCTGAATATCAACACAATAAGAGTGGCAATTTTTCGCATGATTTTTCCTGGTGTCAGTTGAACTTCAATTAGCAATCACAAGGCATCTTCAAAAGATTCAGTGCATTGCGGAAATAAATCCCTTCGTTTTCTTCCTTTGTTAAATTAAGGCTGTCAATGGCCTCCGGAATGGTTCGAATGAACATAGGGCCACCTTCTGGGTCAAATGGACAATCCGATGCAAAGACCACTTGTTTGGCACCAAAGAAATCTAAGCCGCATCGCAAACCTGATCGTCCTCCAGCAAGCGCTGTATCAGCGTAAAACTTACGGAAATAATCAATCGGTCTGAGAGGCATTGATTTCAACAAGCCTTCGTAGTCTTCGTCTGAAGTTCTGCTGCCAAATTGATCTAGGCCTGGGCCTACCCGTCCATCAAAGAAGGGAATCATTGCGCCCATGTGGTGAGTGATCACCTTCATGTTGGGCAACTTATCAAAGAAACCTGAAAAAACCATGCGAGTCATGGCTGCACTGGTTTCGTAAGGCCAACCAAATGTCCACCAGATTTCAAATTTAGATTTTTTCTCACTGGCATAGTCAGGCATGTTGGCACCACGCGCAGGATGCATCCAAATGGGTACGTCGTAGCGTTTGACGGCTGCTTCAAAAATTGGCCATAGTTCGGGTTCATCTAATGGACGACCATTCACATTGGTGAAAATTTGAATGCCTCTGGCACCCAACTGATTAATCGCATAGTCCATTTCTTCCAAACATGCAGCGACATTGTTCATCGGCAACGAAGCCACGAAAGCCGGGAACTGTTCTGGGTGCGCATCACGAATAGCGGCCATTTCCTCATTGGCAAGTCTTGCCAATGCGGGAGAATCTTCTGGACCTGCGATTAACTCAATCGGTGGGCTCGACAGCGTCAAAATTTGTTGATAGCCAGGAAATTCAGCCATCATCTTCAAACGCGCCTCTAAGTCATAGAGTACCGGGATGGTTAACCAGCGCTTGATAGCCCCTTTATCCTTGGCCAACTCTGACATCTTCTCAAAGTATTTTTTGGGAAGAATGTGCGAGTAACTGTCAATTTTTCTCATGGCTTCAGACCAATTGTTGATTCATTTCATACGCCCGGTCACGCCGTGAATATTGATGCCGAGTCTTTGTGCTGACATGCTGATCTCCTAATTTTCTTTAATTGAAATGGGGTCGAGTGACTGCCAATCGGGCCAAGCCTGATGGCCGAAACCTGTTTGGTGCAAGGATGCAATATTGATTTGTCCATGCTGAACGTTAAGGTGTACACCCGCGCTGCTGCTTGCGTATAAATCTGCATGTGCTTTTGTAAAATCGTTAGATTCATGCGAGGGCGCAACGCCAAATCCATTGACATAGTGGTGCCCATTGCGCTCAATGTGCTGAACACCCAAGCTGCTCGCCAACAAAGTGTCTTGCTGCACGCCCAAGCCTGCTTGGCAGGTTAAGTCCTCACCCGACAAAATAGTCTGGGGTGTTTTTTGAATCAGGGCTGCACTTTGAAGCGATCTGTAAATGCCCTTGCAGGCTTTGCTTGAAATGCCTCGATAACCGAGCCCAAGTCCTTGCTCGAGCACATCAGGATGATCGTCCGACTCGTCTAAGATCACTGGAATGTTGAACGGCATTGCGGGAATTTTTTCGCCCAGCGCGATTGCCCTTGGCAGTGGCTGCTCAATGAGAAGGGTCCGCTCTAGCAGTCGACGCGTCGCATCATTTTTTTGCAGGGCTGATACAAACAAACTCAAAGTCTCTGTATTTTGAAAAGTTTCGTTGCCATCGAGCGTGACGCGGTAGTCTGGAACTTTGGACAGCACGTGTTCTATCGCAGTGAGCCGCGTCATATCGGCATCGAGTTGACCGCTCACTTTCAATTTGAAATATTTCAAACCATGAACTTCAATGGCTTGTATCAAAGAATTAGGCAAGCCGTCTTCCACCGATGTCAGGGGCTCGTCATTTGTAAGCCGATCCGCTAAACCCACTGTATGCCTAAGCCACACTGAATTTGCTTTTTTCAAATTCAAAGAAGATGACCACGGATCACCCAACAGCCCCAAAGACAGGCCTTCTGTCCATGACTTTCCTTGCGAACGCAATACCGCATCGGCAATGGCTTTGTCCAAAAAGGCAGGACCAAACTGCCCCACCAATCTGGGGTGCCCCAAAGCAAGCATCTTAGCAATTGCTGCTTCAGAGCCCTTTTCAGATAAAAGGTAGGCAGAAGCAGAACCCCCAATTGATAGGTACTGTTCACGCGCAGTTAAAAGCGCCAATCGCAATTGGTCAAAGTTATCGTCTTGTGTTCGTTGCGGCGACTTGTCAAACCACTTGGGCACCATCAACTCTGCTGTTGCACCCTCCCAGTCAACGCCCCCAATGCGCACCATCACTTTGACAAAGGCCTGGGGACAAGCGGTGACTGTGGCTGCACCAAATTTAAAAGGGAGCCGCAAATTCACGGGCCGCTGAAAGACCTGGATGTCTCGAATTTCAATGGCAACGGCGCTCATGGCGAAATCCTCATGCAACAGCCCTCATTAAGCCCTTGACATAACCCGCACTGTAAGCCGCACATGAAGGTCCATTGGGCTCATAAATGAAAGGCTCTACGGCCACCCAGCCTTGATAGTTCAATGCCTTCATTTTTTGAAACAGTGGCAATAAATCGGTATCTCCCTGGCCAGGCCCTTTTCTGTTGTGATCATTGACCTGCACATGACCGATGTGGCCACTGATGAAATATTTTTCAAACACCACATCAAGTGGCAATGATTCAGAGTAGCTCGCTGCGCTGGTGTCCAGCATGGTTCTAATGTGAGGTGAATTGATGCCGTCAACCACCGCACTGGCCTGGGCCACTGTGTTAATCACTGGGGTCTCAACAGGTGACAAGGGCTCCAAGCAATACGTGACGCCCGCCTGCTTTGCAAAAGGCTCAATAGCCGCCAGCATTTCTTGAACACGGCCAATGCAATCTTCGATGGTTTGATCGCCTTCAGGGGATCTTTGCTTGGGCGACCCATGAACCAATGCAGAAGCCCCAGCAGTGTGCGCGTATTCAATGAGCTGCTTCAGCCAATCTTGGGTCTTTTGTCGAACCGTTTGATCTTGACTGACCAAGCTCAAGCCATCTGGCTTCACCAGCAACCAATGCAAACTAGAAATGCTCAGACCCGCATCTGAGGCTTGTTGACGACTCAATTGGGCATGTGCTGAATTAAATTGGTGCGCCTCATCAAACAAGGTGAAGGGGGCAATTTCAATTCCTTCATAGCCTAATTGCGATGCAAACTTGCATTGCGCCGCAAAGCTCAATTCACGAATCACCTCATTGCAAAGTGCAAGTTTCATAGGGAAACTTTACTTAACTTTTTCTTTCTCAGGTCCCAAATCTTCCAGGCAATGGTTCCAAAGATCAGAGTGGCAACGACACCTGAAATGGGGCGCGTAAAGAAAGGAGAAATATCGCCATCAGACAGGATCAAAGCTCTGCGCAAGTTTTTCTCGAGCAAGTCACCCAACACAATGCCCAAGACCAAGGGCGCCATAGGGTATCCAAAGTGCCTGAGTCCAAAACCAATCACGCCAAAAATGAGCATCACGTAAACATCAAACATCCGTCCCGCAATGGCAAAGCTTCCCACAACACACAGCACAAAGATGATGGGAATTAAAAAGTTTTGAGGCACTCTTAAGACTTGAACAAGCGCCTTGGTGAGTACCAAGCCATAAATCAAAATGCCAATGGTGGCAAACAGCATCATGGCAACCACGTCATAAACAAACTGAGGGTTCTCTATCATGATCATGGGGCCTGGCTTGACGCCATGAATGATCATGGCGGCCATCAAAACAGCGGCAGGGGCGGATCCAGGAATGGCGAGCGTTAAAACAGGAATGATGGCGCCGGGCACGCAGGCGTTATCACCCGTTTCTGCGGCCATCAGCCCTTCAATAGAGCCTTTGCCAAACAGTTCTTTTTCTTCACTCGAGCGCTTGGCGGCTGCATAGGACGACCAGGCGGCCACATCTTCTCCCACACCAGGGACAATGCCAATGCCCGTCCCAATCAAGCCAGAGCGAAGGATGGTTTTCCAATACTTGGTGATGTCTTTTATCTTTGGAATGACCGTATCGAAGGGGCTGATTTTGATCGGCGCTTGACGTTCTTTGATGGCGGTGAGTAGCTCAGCAAAACCAAATGCACCGACCAAAGCTGGCACCAATTGAATGCCGCCCGCTAAATCCCGAACGCCATAGGAGAACCGTTCAAAACCATATTGAGGTTCTTGACCAATACCCGCAATGAACAACCCAGCAATGCCCGCGATCCAACCCTTGAGAGGATCATCTCCGGTTAGGGTGCCCGCAATGATGACGCCAAACAATGCCAACCAAAAGAATTCGTAAGCACCGAATTTCAAAGCCAAATTGCCAAGCAGCGGCGTGAAGAATGCCAAGAAAAACATGCCAATGAGCGTACCCAGCACAGAGCCGGTGGTTGCAATTCCCATTGCACGTCCTGCCATACCCTGTTTGGCCAAGGCATAGCCATCTAAGCAAGATGCCGCTGAAGCCGGAGTACCTGGAATGTTCAAAAGAATAGCTGACCGCGAGCCGCCATAGATAGCGCCTACATAAGTACAGATAAGAATTAGCAGTGCTTCATTAGGTTGCAACTTGAGCGTCAAAGTGGTCATCAAGGCAAGCGCCATGGTGGCGGTCAAGCCAGGCAATGCGCCCATGATCACCCCTACGAGAGATGACAGCAACGCATAAAAAATAATTTGAGGCGTCGCAAAGTTTGCGATTGAATGACCAAACGCCAGCAGTCCATCAAACATCAAGGAACCTCAGGGGAGTCTGACCAAGAAAATTTCTTGGAACAAAAAGTAAACCACACAACTTGAAATAACACCGTTGATCAAGGCACTGGTGATGCGTTTTTGCTTGGGAACTTCGGGGTCGGCAAATAAATAAGTAAATGCCGCCACAAACAAAGAAGTTGCAACCAAGAAATGTGCGTGTGCAAGTAAAACCAAGCTGAACACCAACATGCAAACCAAAGCAATTAGAAATCTTCGGTTGGCAAGCGATTCGGCATTTTCATCAGTGGGTGCCTGACTTCGAACGCCCCGCATGACCATCACGAATCCAAGCAACACAATGACGCTGGCAATCATGCCAGGTACAAAGCCTGGGTAGGTGTAAAGCGTTGCACCCATCTTGTCAAAGCGGTCCATTCGAAACGATTCGATCAAAATGAATGCGCCAAAAGCCATCCAACAAACACCCCCCCACAAATCTGAGCGTGAGGAAGATGCTTGGTTGGACATGCTGCTACTGCTTCAAGGCTTTGGGCATCAAGGCTTGGGAATGCCTACGGTATCAGGCGAAACCTTGGTTTTGCCGGCAGCGTGCTGTGTCCATGCGTAAGCTTGGACGGCCGGGAATACAGCGGTCTGCGCAGCATCACCATGCATGGGTGCAAACATGGCACCCCTTGCTTGAGCGTAATTACGCAAGGCTACATTCTTGGACATCTCTGTTGCCCAAATTTTGTCGAGTGTTTGCGTCACTTCGGCCGGCACAGATTTCGGAACAAAAATGCCAAAGTAGTTGATCGGATCTTTAAAGCCTGGAATGAATTGGGACAGCGGCGGAACTGTGCCAAAGCCTTCCATTTCTAACGATTTATCACCCACCACCGCTAAGGGACGAATTTTTTTGGCACGAATCATGTCAGCTTGTTCAGCCGCAAGTTGCGTCGTGACTTGCGTTTCGCCTGACCCAGCCGCAACAGCGGCAGGCGCACCACCGTCGTAAGTCACGTGCTTGTAAGTAATGCCAGCTGCGCGAGCCAATGCTTCAATGGCTGCATGACCACTTGAATTAACCCCTGCAGTGGCCACTGACACAGAACCGGGCTTGTCTTTCATGGCCTTCAACAAGTCAGGCATGGTTTTATAAGGCGTGTCTGCATTGACACCAATGACAGCGATGTGCGCCACGTTCAAATAAAGATTCCAGTCTTTGATACCGGTATCAACCATGCCAAGAACTTTGTAGTTACCCAGGTCTTTGGCGCCACCGGCGGTCCATGTGTAACCATCTTTGGGCGCCTCCAAAGCATTCTTGGTACCCACAGAGCCGGACGCTCCCGGCTGATTCAAGATGATGATCTTTTGGCCCAGATGTTTTTCTAACTCTGCTGCAGTGACACGCGACACTTGATCTGTAGAGCCGCCAGGTGCCCAAGGCACGATGAGGGTGATGGGCTTGGTAGGTTTCCACTGCGCCAATGCGGGTGTTGCCAATAGTGTTGCCAACAGCAAAGCGAATACAGGTCTACGGGTGAAATTCATGACGTGTCTCCATGGGGTGAGTGAAAGTTCAGGTGAAAAGACGCTTCAATTCACCATACAGTTAATTCTAGAGAGGGCCTTCAGAGTGTCAAGAAGGAATTAAATCTAGTTCCTCAGGACATACCCTAGGATCAGCTCACACATGTGCGAAAGTCTTTCACTCTGGGATTTGGGTGTCATCAAGTCACGGCCGAAAATCACCGACAGTGTTGAATTGTTGGACAGATAAAAATAGGAGAGCGCAGCGATAGACACATAAAGCTGAACGGGGTCGATGCCACCCCTGAACTCCCCAGATACTCTGCCCTTCTCTAAAATTTCGCCCAATAATTCAATGAGCGGAGAATTCAGAGCACGCGCATTAAACGACTCTTCAATGTGCCTTGCCTTGTGCAAATTGGCGCTGTTTAACAGAGTTAAAAACTCTGGATTTTCAAGGTAATAGGTCCAGGTAAATTCAACCAGTTTGCGGATGGCCGCTGAGGGCTGTAAAGCTTGTAGATTGAGTTTTTTTTCACTTTCCCTGATTTTCTCGTAGGCCGCCTCAAGGACAGCTTGAAACAACTGGTCTTTGTCGGCAAAGTAATAGTAAATAAGCCGCTTATTCAAATTTGATCGCTCTGCAATTCGATCGATTCTGGCACCGCTCAAACCAAACAAAGCGAACTCCTCCAGCGCCGCACTTAAGATGACTGCGCGAGATCTTTCGGCATCTCTGGTTTTGGGCTGAGCTGGTAATCGTGACGTCAACATGATCGAATAATTAACCATTTGGTGAATAAAGTCAAGCTGTGGCAATTATTTTTAGGATTACCATCTGTCTCATGCCAAATTTACCCACGCCGGAACTCAAATTTTTCGCTGATCTCTCGGTGGAAGTTGCCAAGCCCATCGAAGTGGGCGTTACCGTTCACGGCACGCGTCGCGTCATTCCCATTATTGGAGGCTCAGCAACAGGCAATGGTTGGACAGCACGGGTGATATCAGGTGGCGCAGACTTTCAATTGATCGTGAATGCGCAAATGGCCGAGTTGGATGCGCGTTATACATTAGAGACCGATGCGGGGGACATGATCTATGTACAAAATCGCGCCATTCGCACAGCCTCGCCAGAGGTGATGGCCCGACTGATCAAAGGCGAAGCGGTCAACCCCGAATCTGTTTACTTCCGCTGCTCACCCAGTTTTGAAACTTCATCGCCTGCCCTGTCTTGGATCAGCGAACGCATGTTCATAGGCACAGGAGCGAGGCACCCAGATCAGGTGGTCATGCGATTCTTTGAGGTGGCGTGAGTGTGCCCTAACACCGAACCAACTTGCCTAAGTTAGAGTCTCGAAAACCCGCTTACCTAGGTTAAAAAGAATAGCTGACGTTAATCCAGCCGCGAGGTTGGGTGACAAGGCCATCATTGTTAACGGCCTGACCCGTCTGACTGTACAAAGGATTCTTTCTCACCCTCCAGGCAATGGAACCCGCCACATTCCAATTGCCTTCAGACCACTTCATGCCAATGCCAGAACCCATTAGTGAATAGGTGTTGTTAGCGTTGGTCTTACCCTGCCAGTCTTTGAAGGGGTTTTTGTACTGCTGCACAATGCCAGCATCAAAAAACACAGATGCTGTCAAATTGTCAGGCAGCTGTTGCCGATATTCTGCGGCCAGCAAAGCACCCTGAGCGCCACCGCCTTGCGACACAGGGTAGGCCCTGACACCATAAGGACCACCCAGATAAAACTGTTCGCCAGAATTAAGGTTAGCACTGGCAAACTGACCCGACAGTGACAAGAATAAGGAAGATTTACCGACTTCATCCAATGACTGATTACGGCTTCCAGAGAAGCTAAGCTTTGTGAATTGTGAAGGGGTATGCGCCCCATAACCAGTCATGCTAGTTGGCAAAATATCCAGCCTGCCAAAAGTGATAGAAGCTGAGCCATTGCTCACCGCATTACCACCCAAACTATCGTAGGCATTGCCAGACAGACCAGCAACAACATTGTTGATGTTGTAAGCACTGTTGGTCGTGTTTGTTGAAATAAGTTGATTCAAATAGCGTTTCACGTCATAGCCAAGGGTCGCATTGAGATTGGCGGATTTAGTGCGAACCAAGGCATAAGAAAAATTAAGCCCCTGAGTCAATGCATTCCCGTAAGCACCATTGGGAGATGCATAACTTCCCACGTTCTCGTACATCAGCCGAGTTCCATAGATGCTCAAACGCAGCCCATCCGTTGCAATAGGACGCGAGTATGTCCCCTGAATGTATTGAGAGCCTTGAGAGCCGATACCATTCAAGGCCAACTGGTCACCTATACCCGTGACATTGTTTAAGCTAAGCGCAGAAATAATTTGGTAGGTTCCGGTTGAACGACTGCCTGAGTTGTTTGACTCAATGCGACTCTGAGTCAATCGTGTTTCGCTCAAGCTGACCTTTAAATCAGTATCGCCTTGCTCTTTTCCTGCATCCAATTGACTGCTCACCATCACCCCAGGCGTTTCATTCAGGATAATGAGTGAACGCTCAATGCTATTAAAATTCAGAGGTTGGCCAATGGGATTTGCATTGGTGATGTACCTCTCAACTTGCGCAGCACCAAAACGATTGTCGCCACCCAAGACGCTAATGACCACGCTACTGAGCTTGGCTTCTGTGATGCGCAACTTTACAGTACCTCCAGTCTGAGACATGCTCTGAGGCACTACGACAACCTGAACCGAATAGCCAAGATTGCGGTACAAGTTGGTGATGGCATCACAGGCTTTTTCTAATTCAGAAAAAGTCAATTGGATACCAAGATAAGGTTTTAAAACGGCCTGAACCTGGGCCTCGGGCAGAATGCTCACCCCTTCCAGCGAAAACGCATTAACAACAAAATTCACCTCAGTGTCTTTGGATGCCGCAGGCAGAGTGGGTTTTTCCTTACCGGGCTCTGGCAAAGTACGCAAGAGGGGCACCTGCTTTTCTAAATTCTGCTGGATGGCACCCGCATCAACAACCGCTAAAGCTGCGGAAGGCAGAAGGGCTTGCGCGCTGAAAATCAAAAGCACATTAGGCAGAAATCTCGCACTTGTTGACATTGCTGGAGTTCTTTATGGATTGAAGTTGGTTGGGGATCGAATCTGAGTCAAGCCCGCTCAGAGTCAAGTGATTCCGTGCGCTAGTGTTGCTCCGCCAAGATACCAAAACCCGGCAGCGCATCTTTCAGTCCCAAGCGGCGCAAGGCCAACCAATAGGTGGCCACATTGACCCCAATCAGTGGCTTGCCAAAGTGCGCTTCAATGGCTGGCGTTAAGGCGCTGACTGGCAAATTGGTACCCACATGCACCAGGGCTTGCACTTGAGGCGTGTCCACCTCTTCAAAACCCTGCATGATTTGATCGGGCGTGAACTGGGCCACCGAAATGGGTCCCGTCGATTTGAGGCCAAAGCTTGTCACCACTTCATAACCACAGGCGGTAAAAAACGCCGCAATGATGGCGTCTGCTGGCGGCCAGTAAGGAGTGAGAACACCGATACGGCGCGGATTGCCAATGGCTTTCAAACCCTCGAGCACCGCAATCGATGGGGTCACAAAGGGGATGCCCGCCAAAGCCTGCAAGCGCGCCTCTTCGGCCTTCGCACGTTGCAAGTCCCCGCGAAACGAATGAATCGAGTGGCCATGCGCCACCGCGTGAGGCTCACAAGGCATAACCAGGGTCAACGCTTCTTCGAGTTGGCCTTTTTCTGTTTTCAGTGCTTGCTCATAAGCCTGCATATCGTCATAAGGCCTGGGCGGTAGCAACATACGGCTCACGTGATTGGTCACGCCCGGTGGGCGCATGGCCTCCATCTCGGGCTGCACCACGGTGTTGGTGGCCGGTACGATGACCGCAATTTTGGCCCGACTGGCCAAGCTGTCAAAGCTCAAGGGTTTGGCCATGGCTCATTCCATTTTC
The DNA here is from genome assembly GCA_903844775.1 of uncultured Burkholderiales bacterium. Lineage (GTDB taxonomy): Bacteria > Pseudomonadota > Gammaproteobacteria > Burkholderiales > Burkholderiaceae_C > Limnohabitans_A. The sequence continues at coordinate 13,851 of CAIMUZ010000136.1, forward strand.
AATTTGGCGGCCTTGGCCGCTTCGGACCAAATGGCGATGTCGGCGCGCAAGGTGTCTGCAAATTCACGCGGCGTGCTGCCAATGGCATCAACCCCAATTTGCTGCAAACGCGCCGTCATGCCCTCAGAGGCCAAAGCCTCTTTGACGGCATCGGCAACGCGTTGCACCACCGCTTGCGGGGTGCCAGTGGGCGCCATCAAACCATTCCAAGTCACTGTGCGAAACCCAGCAAAGCCTGACTCGGCAATCGTCGCTACTTGGGGCAGTTGACTGGATCGCTTTTCGCTAGAGACGCCAATCAATCGGATGTTGCCACCTGCCAAGTGCGGCACCAACTCCGAGAAGTTACCAAAGTACATCTGCACATTGCCCGCGAGCAAATCGGTCACCGCAGGTGCGCCACCTTTGTAGCTGATGTGCGTCATGTCGATTTGGGCGCGGTTGACAAACAGCGCAGCAGACAAGTGAGACACACTGCCCGAGCCACCTGATGCGTAGTTGTATTTGCCTGGGCTTTTGCGCGCCAAGGCCACCAGCTCTTGCACATTGTTGGCAGGCACCGATTTGTGCACGCCCATGACAAACGGATTGCTGCCCACATTGCTGATGGGCACAAAGTCACGCAATGGATCGTAATTGGTTTTGTTGATGGCGGGCAAGATGGCCATCACGGGCATGGCCGCCATCAGCAAGGTGTAGCCATCGGGCGCGGCCTTGCCCACAAATTCGGCTGCAATGCCGCCACCCGCGCCAACCTTGTTTTCCACCACAACCGATTGGCCCAGGGTTTGCGTTAAGCGCTCGGCCATGATGCGGGCAATCGAATCGGTATTGCCACCGGGGGCAAAGGGCACCACGATCTTGACGGATTTGTTCGGCCAAGCGGGGGCTTGTGCCAGCGCCATGCCAGGCAAGCAAGCCAAAAAGCTCACCAGCAAAGCGGCGCGCCGCAGTTGCGATGGGGCAAGCTTCACAGAGGGGTTGATAGAGGGGGGTTTAACAGAGTGAGCGTCAAAAGACTTCATGGACGTGTCCTTTAAAAAAAATTAAAAACAATGGGGTGATGGTTTGCAGCATACCGATTGAATGGCCACCATCATGCAACAGACTGCGCGCGGCGGATGCTGTTGATCATTGAAGAGTTCAACAAATATTCGCGCGCCTTGATGGGATCGGCGCACACTGTGCGCAACTCTTGCATGCGTTGCGCACGTTGTGTTGGGTCTTTTTCTTCCAGGTTTTTTTTGTTGCGCACCGAGAGTTCTTGTACATAGGTTACGTTGGCCTGTTGCCGCTGTCGGTTATATCGGTCAAGCGCCTCGTCACCCTCTTCGCCTTTAACAACTTGCGCCAACGCATGACCCAGACTGATGGCGTCATGGATGCCGCTGTTGAGCCCAAATCCACCCAAGGGATTGTTGACATGGGCTGCGTCACCCGCAAGCAAGACCCGATCTTGGCGAAAACGCACAGCCACACGCTGATGCACGCTGTAGATGCTTTGGTGCACCAGAGGGTAAGAGGTGCTGTCGTCGGCACCGGTAATGCGGCGAATTGCATGTTGGGCGTAGGGTCCGGCCAAGGCTGCTTCCTCTGGGGTATCGGGGTCCACAGGCAAGGTCATGCGCCACAAACCCGGCGGGCCTTCGTCAGGCATTTTGAACAGCGCGCTCCACTGCACGGGGTCACTCATGTAGGCGTTTTCGCGATAGCCCAAAGTGCCAAAGTCAAAGGTGGTACTCAGAACGCTGTAGCGTTCAGGCCAGGTGTAGCCCGCAAATTCAATGTCGGCCGATTTGCGCACCAAGCTACGGCCCCCGTCGGCACCAATCAACCACTGCGTTTTCCAAGTGACCCAACCCTCTGGGCCTTGAGCTTGAACCACCAGATCGTCACCCTGGCGATGCTGGCCCTCAAAGCGATGTCCAAATACGACATCGACCAAGCCCGTGCGCAGAACATGTTGCAGCAAGATAGGCGTGAGCCGGTGTTGCTCTAGGTGCAAACGATAGGGGTAGGGCGTGTCATTTCGCAGCAGGTCCAAATCCCATTCTGCAAGTAGGCCTTCTTGTAAATCGCGCGACTGCCAATAACGCACCGCAATGCCCAGGGCTCGCATTTCAGCCGCAACGCCAATGCCGTCGAGCATTTCCAAGGTGGGCGGGTGAAAAGTGCCAGCCCTCAGGTCGAGGGTTAAGCCCGGTTCCGCCTCAATTACCCGACTGGCAACGCCTTGCTGTGCCAATACCAGTGCGGTGATTAAGCCCACTGGCCCAGCGCCAACAATCATCACCGCCGGCTCACTGCTGCTGATCATGCCGATTCCTTTTTTGAATCAAAAGAGCTTACACCCAATTCAAATGCCCCCATGTTGTTTGGAGATGCCAAGAAGATACTAGACGAAGTTCTGGTGGCACTGAAAAGCTAAGAATTTCTACGCTGCTGTCCAGGCCCGAAGCTAGGGCCCTCAAACCACGGTGACTGTTTCTACAAGAAACGTGGTGATTTCCCCAATGAAAGTTGCGGCATGCGCCATTGTTTCTTTGCCAATGGCCGATCCAAATGCGTTATTGATTGATTCGGCATCGTCAAACCAGAGTTCAACAATGCCGTCAATGGGCATTTCGTTGTGGCCGACAACGACCCCTTTCGGCGACTCCCGCCCTTGGATCAAATTTTGACGGTAACCCTTGATGCCTGGCATTTGCTTGACCATAGGGCCATGGACTTCGCGCCACTCACGGGCAAATGTTTCTGGGGAGATGCCCTCACGGCGACGCAGCAAAGACATTCGCTTGAGTACTTTGCCAGATACGGGGGGGGCGACCACCACATGCGGCTCTACCGTCACGATGCGCAAACGACCAATGAATTTATTTTCATCTTCGATCAAGAGGGGCCCGACTTCAGTGGCAATCGCAGCCTGCATGCTTTCTAAGCTCTCAAAACTCAGCTGAGAAAAGCCATCCAGTTGCTCGGGGCCTCGCTTGAAGCTGAAGCCCCGCTGCTCGCTGTCAACCACATGGTTCTGTGAATACGCCAATAAACCCGGAAGGCGCGCAGCCAAAGGCGCGTGATTGACACGCCAGTGAGTTCTAAACTGCTCGGTTGACCATTCATTCGGCTTGTTCAATAAACCCATTCTGACGATGCTCATGACGTAAATCCTTAGGTTGGGTGATGCGGGGAAATGTGATCGAAGATTGGCTTGCGTTTTGCAAGCCACACGCCATGCCTAATGGGCCAGTGTGCAAAGGAAGGGTCTGGACACAAGGCTTCTTGTGCATGCAAGGGCCAATATGGATCTTGCAGGGCAGCCCTTCCTATGGCAATCAGATCTGCACTTCCCTCTTGCAAGATGTTTTCCGCCTGTTGCGGGTCGACGATCAGTCCAACCGCCTGAGTCAAGACCTCTGATTGACGTTTAATTTCTTGGGCAAAAGAAACTTGATAACCCAAACCTCTGGGGACTGGCAAGGCTCGAATTTGTTCAGTCAGCCCCCCTGAAGAGCAGTCAATGACGTCAACACCAACGCGCTTTAATTCTCGCGCTAATGCGATGGAGTCTTCAAGACACCATCCGCCAACAGCGCCGTCGACGATGGAGACTCTGCAAAAAAGTGGTTTATGGAGCGGCCACACTTTTCTGACTTCGGATGCAATTCTGATGGCGATTTTCATCCGTCCCGCAAGGTCACCGCCATAAGCGTCGGTTCGTACATTGGAAAGCGGTGACAAAAAACTGGTCACAAGATACCCATGACCAAAATGAAGCTCAACGACGTCAAATCCTGCAGCATCAGCACGTTTTGTCGCTGCAACGAAATCCCGAACCACAGCGTCAATGGCCGCCAAGTCCATCTCTGCGGGCGTCGTCCAACCGGGTCCAGCAGCGATGGCACTGGGGCCAATTCGTATCCATCGAGGGTCCACTTCTGCCATGGTCTCAAGTGAATAGCTCCCCCCACCCTCCCAGAGAGGCTCGCTTCCAGCTTTTCTGCCAGCGTGGCCTAGCTGAATGCCAATGGCTGAGCCTTGTTCATGAACAAAATCTACCACTTTCTTCAATGGCGCAATCTGCAGATCATTCCAAAGGCCCAAATCATTTTTACCTATTCGGCCCACGGGAGAGACAGCTGTGCACTCACTGAATATCAGCCCAGCGCCACCCAATGCGAATTTTCCTAAGTGCACCATCAACCAAGATGTCGCCAAGCCATCAGGGGCGGCGTGCTGCATCATGGGTGAAATCACAATCCTGTTTTTAAGCTGAAGGTCACGAATTTGCAGTGGTTCAAAAAGTCGAACAGGGCGTGCTTGTTGCTGCATCAGTGACTGCCTAGGTATGCAGCTCGAACTGCCTGGTTGTTCAGAAGCTCATTGCCCGTTCCCTCAAGGATGATGTTGCCTGTCTCCAGAACATAGGCACGGTCCGCCACCCTAAGGGCTTGATTGGCCATTTGTTCTACCAACAAGATGGTTAAGCCTGCATCTCTGAGCGAATTGATGCTCTGGAAAATTTCACGCATGATCAAGGGCGCCAATCCCAGTGAAGGTTCATCCAATAAAAGTAATTGCGGCTGACTCATCAAGGCGCGTGAAATGGCCAGCATTTGTTGCTCACCGCCTGACAGGGTTCCCGCCATTTGCTCAGATCTTTCTCGAAGTCGAGGGAACCGTTTAAATTCCTGCTCGAGTAAATCTGCTACACGCTCTTTGTCGTTTCGAAATGCATAAGCACCCAACAAAAGGTTGTCGCGGACGCTTTGATCAGGAAAAACGCCGCGACCTTCAGGCGCTAAAGCGATGCCAAGACGAAGCCGTTCGTGAGAAGCCACATTTGTAATGTCCTGACCCTTCCACAAGATGCTTCCTTGCTGAAGGGGCTCTAGGCCGGCAACCCCTTTTAATAAAGTACTTTTGCCTGCGCCATTCGCACCAATGATGGCCACGACTTCGCCTTGCTCAACAGAAAATGAAACGCCTTGAATAGCGTGGATAGCGCCATAGGATATTTCGATGGAATCTATTTGCAACATAAATGGCTCATGTGTATCAATGGAGGGTTTCAGTCCCGAGATAAGCCTCGATCACTTTGGGATTCACTTGAATTTCTGCAGGCGTTCCCTCGGCAATTTTCACGCCATAGTCCAAAACAGTGATGCGATCTGAAACCTTCATCACCAAGTCCATGTGGTGCTCAACCATCAGCAGCGTGATACCCAGCTTACGAATATCCAGCAAAAGATTTGCTAACGCTGCCGTTTCCTGTGGATTTAATCCCGCGGCAGGCTCGTCCAGCAACAGCAGTTGAGGTGTCGTGGCCAAAGCTCGCGCCAACTCTACCCGTCGTTGCAACCCATAAGGCAAATCGCCTGCGGACGTTGCAGCTTGATCTCGCAAGCCCACGAAATCAAGCAACTCATTGGCGCGATCTATGGCTGCATTTTCACTGTGCTTGGCTGAGGGCAACATCCACATTGCACGCCACAAACCGCTTGGTTCGTGGGCTTGGTATCCCACCATCACATTGTCTAAAACACTGAGCTCGCCAAACAAACGTAAATTTTGAAAGGTACGGGCAATGCCATGCTGTGAAATTTGATGTGGACTGGCCCGCGTGATGTCTCGCTCGTTGAAAACAATCGAGCCTTGATCCGCATGCACAAGGCCTGTCAACATATTGACCATGGTGGTTTTACCCGCACCATTAGGGCCAATCAAGGCATGCACATGACCGCGCTGTAACTGCATGTCAATGTTCTGCGCCGTCTTCACGCCACCGTAAGCCTTACAAAGGCCTTTGATTCGCAACAGCTCCTCTGGCCGTTCACTGCTTTGCACAGACTTAGCAAATTGCTGAAGTGATGCTGGCCGTGCGTCACCGTGTTGAGATGCTTTGGGTTCTGTTGTAGTTTTCTTTTTGCGCAACCACCAATCAGACACTACACCCATGACCCCTCCTGGCATGACGTAAAGGGCAAACAACAACAAGCCCCCGTATACAAAGTGCTGAACAGAAGGCCAACGCGCAAGCATCGCATCTATCACTGTCAAAAGCACAGCGCCAATTAATGGCCCATGAAGTGAACTGACCCCACCGAATAAAACCAGTAGCAAAATAAAGATAGACAGGTGGAAGGTAATGAAATCAGAGTTGATGTATTGGTTCTGCTGTGCCACCAATGCACCTGCCAAGCCACAAGTCATTGCAGCAATCACAAATGCCAAAACCTTGGAATGGTAAACCTGCACACCGACACTGGCTGATGCAATTTCATCTGCTTGGACAGCCAGTAAGGTTCGACCCAATCTGCCAATGAGTAAATTACGCAATAGAACATAAACCACTGCACTCAATGCAATGCCCAAGACAACCCACTGTTGAACAGTCAAGGGCTGTTGATTCCAAGTCAATGGTCGAATGCCATAAATGCCCTGAGCACCACCAAACACGTCAACCCATTCGGTCACGATTTTCTCGACCACAATTCCGAAGGCCAATGTGACCATGGCCAAGTAGGGGCCCTTGACACGCAGCGATGGCAAGGCAATCAAAATACCGCATATGCCAGAGATAAGAACCGAGAGCGCCAAAGCAATCCAAGGCTCCATGGCGGTCAGCGTGGTCAGCAGTGCAACTGAATATGCGCCAGCTGCAAACAGCCCCGCTTGGCCCAATGATTTTTGGCCCGCAAAGCCGACCAATACCTGCATCCCTGCGCCACACAGGTAGTAAACGCAGGCCATGAAACCAATTCGCAAATAATAGTCATTGTTAATTTGCAGGGCGACGGCACTCAAAGCCATGGCCACCAATGCAACGATCAAGAGTGGCTGCCGCACGTTTACACCTTTTCAACCACGCGATAGCCAAACAATCCGTTTGGACGGACAGCCAGCACCACAATGACCAATGCAAAAACTGCAACCTCACGCCATTGGGCGTTCCACAGATTGATCATGGACTCCAGCACACCTAAAAGAAGTCCTCCGATCACACATCCACGGGGGTTGTTCAGGCCGCCTACCATTGCACCAGAGAAACCCTTCAACCCCACGGCCAAACCCATGTACAAAGACGCTTGCGCAATGGGTGCCAGCAAAAATCCAGATAAGCCGGCCAAGCCACAACTGACAGCAAAAGATGCCACCATCACGGCTTTCACATTAATGCCCATCAAGCTTGCAATTTGTGGATGATGGGCCACAGCACGCATGGCCTTGCCTACCATGGTGGTGCGAACGACTAAATCAAAAAGAACCATCACTGAGATGGAGACAGCCAACATTAATAATTCTTGAGGACGAACACCCACTCCCCATAAGCGAACAATTTCGTCGCCCAGTGGGCTAGGGACCACGACAGGCTTAGGGCCCCAAATGGCCAAACCAATGCTTTGCAAAACTACGCCAAACCCCAAGGTGCTCATAACCCAGGCCATGCCTGGCTTCCCCGCAAAGGGGCGTACGCCCAAAATAAACAGCATCCAACCCAAGAACCCCATAAAGCCCATGGAGATGAATAAAGCGAGCCACTGACTACCCATGTCCGGCGTATTGGACCCAAACGAGTTGGAACTAATGGGCAACCCCAAAGCCACAAACAAAACACTCATTCCAATGAATGCGCCCGCAGAAACGAACTCGCCGTGACCGAAGTTGAGCGTTTTGGTGGTGGTGAACGTGACACCAAACCCAAGAGCAACCAAAGCGTAAGCGCTACCAACGGCTAAGCCACTGATGAGCGCTTGTAAAAATGCGGTATCCGTCATCGAATTAAGAAATAGAGTGCGGCACCACTTTCATGGAAAGGGTGCCGCGTAGGTTGTGTTACTTCTTGTAATCTGCAGGACTCATTTGCTTGATTGTGTTGTCGGAATATTGCACCAACTTGCCATCGCGCCATTTGATAAACACCAAATCTTCAGCCGTCAGGCCTTCGCGGTCGGTCTTAGAAAATGGCTTGGTATAGACCTTCATGACGCCATCAACAGGTGATTTCATGTCTTCCAATGCCTCACGCATTTTGGATCCATCTGTCGTGCCGGCTTGGCGAATGGCCGCGGCCACGAGCAAGGTTGCATCATAGCCATGGACTGCAAATGGGAAAGCACTGGGCGCAGCCAACTTGCTACCAATTCGGTCATAGAGCCTTTTCTGCTTTGGTGTGGCGGGATCGGCCATGGTTCTTAAAAACACTGGCTTATCGGCCAAGGCTTTTCCAGCAGCATCAAAGTAAGTAATGTTGTCTGCAGCCCATGAAGTGAGAAGCGTTGGGAAATAATTGATCTTGTCCATGCTGCGCACCAATTGACCAATCGGTGTGCCCTGCGCCCAAACCATCAATGTGTCTGCACCCGCACTTTTGAGTTTGTTGAGTTGAGACGTCATATCGGTGTCACTCACCGCGAACTTCTCAACACCCACAGGCTCGATATTGTGGAGCTTCAATATTTCCAACATGTCCTTCACGCCACCTTGACCATAGCCTGTGGTTTCTCCCATCACGCCAATTTTCTTAGAGCCAGACTTGAGCGCATAGGCCACCAAGGCAGCAACTTGCTCACGGTCCATCATGGACACGCGGAACATGTAGTTGTCAGCACCGGGCGACATGGGTTTGGTGATGTCGGTTCCTGATCCAATCATGCCCATTGTTGGGACCTTTTTTTGATTTGGAATATGTCGCCATGCCAGCGCGTTACCCGAGTTTGTGGGGCCAAATACGGCAACGACTTTCTCGTTGTCGATCAAATCACTCATGTTTTGAATTGACTTAGGCGGTTGTGATTGATCATCACGCGACACCAAGACGAGCTTGCGTCCCAACACACCACCCGCGGCATTGATGTCCTCAATGGCGGCCTCAATGCCAATCACACCCGCTCGACCGCTTTGGGCCGAAGGCGACGCCGACAAATCGCCGTTGAACCCCAATTTAATGTCTTGTGCATGCACACCCAATGCGCTTGCCAACGCTAAGGCGAAAGCGGTTTTGCGAATGAACTTTGTGAGTTTCATAATGTCTCCTTTTTTGTAAATGGACTTGATTGCCCTTGTAAATCACACACTAACACTTGTACAACTTCAACTTCAACTTTAATTTGCACTCCTTAAGCCGCCAAAAAGCCACCGTCAACTGGCAGCGTGACGCCCGTCACATAAGACGCCATATCGGAAGCCAGAAATACCACGGGGCCAATCAATTCTTCTGCTTGCCCTACTCTGCCCATGGGTGTGCGCATCATGAATTTTTCTAATTTTTCGGGTGTGCTGCGTGTGACGTCAGTCATGGGGGTTGCAATCACACCCGGAGCGAGCGAATTGACACGCACACCATCTTTGGCCAGCTCAACTGCCAAGGCCTGCGTCATCAGTTTGACGGCCCCTTTGGAGGGAGAGTACCCCATCGTGCCTGGCAAGCCAGCTTGCGCTGCAATGGACGCCAAATTGATGATGCACCCCTTAGTGGCGCGCAAGGCTGGCAGAAATGCATGGGTGGGTATGAAGGTCCCCAGGACATTGACATCCAACATTCGCTCAAGGTTCTGAACAGCTTTTGGGCTGTCGACACCTTCCCGAATAATGATGCCAGCGTTGTTGACCAATACATCGATATGTCCCACTTCAGTGGCAATCAATACCGCCAAAGCATGGCATTCGGATTCAGCCGTCACGTCTAATACATAGTGCCAAGCCTGCCCCCCCGAATCGGTTATTTCTTGGGCAACGGCTTGTGCATTTTCACGGTGGATATCGGTGACCACCACTTTAGCGCCTGCCAGCGCTAGACCTTTGGCAATGGCTCGGCCATTGCCTTGCCCAGCGCCAGTGACAAGTGCCAACTTACCGCCCAGGACATGGGGTGCAATTTGTGGGGTAATTAACATCGTGTCTAAACCCTTAATAGTTCACACGAACTTTTTCGAGTTGCTTCAAATTTGGTTGCAACAAGAGTTGCGAGAAACTAAGCTGATCACGAACCATCGACATTGCAGCCACATAACCCAGAGTGACTGCAGGTCCCAAAGTAATACCCGCACCTGGATAATTTCCACCCATGATGCTGGCCGCATCATTGCCCACGGCATACAGGCCTTCGATTGGTTTTTTGCTTGGGTCGACGACTTGGCACTCGGCGTTTGTAGCCAAGCCTGCAAAAGTTCCAATTTCCCCAATCACAATCCTGATGGCATAAAAAGGACCGTTCACAATGGGCGCCATGCAAGGATTTGGTTTAACCATGGCATCACCTTGGTACCGGTTGTAGGCGGTGCTGCCTTTTCCAAATTGACGGTCAACGCCCATCTTTGCATCTTCATTGAACCATGAAATTTGTTGCTGAATCACCTCAGCGGGAACAGCGATATGGGCAGCCAAGTCTTGAACAGTTTGACCACTTTTCAAATACCCCGATCTCAAATGGCGTCCAATCGGAAGTGGGAACGGTGCGACCGCACCCAAACCATATTCACGCAAATGCTGGTGGTCGCAAATCAACCATGCAAAGTATTCCTGCTGCCCTCTTGCTTGACATGCTTTGACCCATTCTTGTACAAAGTCATGGTAGGAGAGCGCCTCGTTGGCAAACCGCTCGCCATTTGCCGTGACTGCAATGACGCCTGGTTTGGCACGGTCAATAAAGTGGGGCATCACGCCAGTGGTTCCATCCTTGCGCGGCACCACTGAGGTTGGGCACCAAGCCGCTGCATTGGGGATGGTGGTGTCGACCCAACCACCGACCTTTTCGGCAATTTTCAAACCATCGCCTGTATTGGCGGTAGGCGAAGGCGTGAAGTGCTCTTTGCCTGTAGGCGTATGAGGAAATAATTGTTTACGGCGCAATATATCGTGCGGAAAACCACCACAAGCCAAGACAACACCTTGTCTCACATGGACTTCTAAGTTTTTTCCTTCGTGTTTGACGATGGCACCTGTCACTTTTACACCTTCGGTGATCAAGTCCACCAAGGGCGAAGACAGCCGAACGTCAATGTTCAAATCCATGGCAGCCTTCGCAAAACGCCCAGCCAACGCATTGCCGTTGGTCAAGGTCATGCCGCGGCCGTGGGCGATGACATCTAACAAATGTTTGCCAAATCGTTTGACCACAAAGAAGAACGACTCCCAGGATTTAAATGCGCGCAAAAAATGCCACAACTCTTTGCCCGAACCCAACATCATTCCAAACACAGTGAGCTCTGGAACAGGTGGCGCCAAATACTTGATCCGTTCGCCTAACTCTCTGGCGTCATAGGGGCGTGTGACCATAGAGCGCCCTCCTGGTAAACCACCTGGCGCTTCTGCGTGATAGTCAGGAAACACCGCTGGCATGTCAAATTGCACGCAGGTGTTGTGCATGAAAAAATCAAGCGCTTTCGGACCATTTTCGATAAAGGCGTCGACGCGCTGCTCATCAAAGTGAGTGCCCGCCTGATCTTTTAAATACGCCTTGGCAGCACCCGCTGGCTCTTCAATGCCTTGCTCTTTTGCCAAATGCGTCCCTGGCACCCATAACCACCCGCCTGAGCGTGCAGTGGTGCCACCAAACATGGGTTCTTTTTCTACAACCAAAACTTGCAAGCCGTGATGTGCCGCGGTCACTGCGGTTGACATGCCTGAAGCACCTGTACCAACCACCAGCACATCGACTTCGATAACTTCTGGGTTCATGTTGAACACTCCTGTTGGCGATTAGTCTATGTCAAATGAATCTTTTAAAGATTAATGGTAAACCCCAAAACATTTGCCACAATTAGCATGAAGAATATTGATCTACTGAACTGGAGCATGGCTTGATCAAAGAAAGACGCGGCATTCAATCGATCGAAGTGGGGGGGCAAATATTGCTAGCCCTTGCCCACCACGGACGCCCCATGTCCTTGGGTGATTTAGCAAGGGCCGCAAAGATGCCTTCTGGCAAAGCTCACCCATATCTTGTGAGTTACAGCAAGCTTCAACTTGTGACGCAAGATATTGCCACTGGCCATTACTGGCTCGGGCCAACTGCGATTCAATTAGGTTTAGTCAGTCTTCAGATGCTTAACCCCGTCAGAGAAGCAACGCCTTTTGCAGAAACTCTTGCCCAAAAAACAGGGCACAGCGTCGCGCTTTCTGTGTGGGGGAATCAAGGCCCTACCATTGTTTTATTGGTCGATCCCATCTACCCATTGCACGTGAATTTACGCACCGGGACAGTCATGTCGCTGGCAGGAACCGCTACGGGCAGACTGTTTGCCGCTTACCTGCCAGCGAAATTAATTGAAGTTTCAATGCGTGAAGATTACAAACGACTTGGGCCCGATATTTCCCACCCACTGAAGCAAGAAGAAGTGGAGAAACGACTTAAAGAAGTTCGCAAGTACGGGCTCTCTAGAAGCGTCAATCATCCAACGCCCGGCGTTAATTCATTTGCAGCGCCTGTATTTGATTACTCCAAAAAAATTGTCCTGGGCATCACCTTAATGGGCTCCTCAGGTGCATTCGATCCTTCTTGGTCAGGCGTGCAAGCTGCGGCAGTTAAAGATTGCGCAAATGAAGTGTCAAGGCGATTGGGGTTCAGTTTTAGCGCGAGTTAAACATGCGTCAATCAATGAACCATCGAAATGGCATAGATTCTTCAAAGAATTGAAACGGCAAGAAAAAATCTTTTCGATAGACCATAAAAAAACCCGACCGCAACATGCGATCGGGTTTTGGGCTGGAAGGGCTCAAGTTTGCAATTTTGAAGCTTGCAAACTAGGTACCTTTAATGCATCGCCGTACCTTGTGAGGTAGAACCGTCAAAGCTTGGGAAGCGGACGTTCTCTACGAGGTCCTGCACTTCTTGATCGGGTTCCTTGGTCAGCAGCGACACAATGATGATCACGGCAAAGCCCAGTGGCACGCCAAAGATACCAGCAGAGATAGGGGCAATGTCCCACCATGTGTTGGCTTTCAGAATCTCAGGTGTCAGTGAACCATCGTGGAACAAGCCGTACATCCATGGATGTGTCTTGGTCATGTAGTAGAAAGAAATACCCAAGCCCGCCATCATGCCCAGAGAAGCACCCCACTTGTTGGCACGCTTCCAGAAGATGCCAAGAGTCAACGCTGGGAAGAAGGCTGCCGCAGCAAATGAGAACGCCGCAGACACCAGGAACAGAATGTCGGCCATGCGCAAGGATGCGACATAAGCAGCTGCCAAGGCAACGAACACCAAAATCACTTTGGA
>CAIMUZ010000137.1 GCA_903844775.1 uncultured Burkholderiales bacterium
CTTGTTCTGTGGCCAAGGTGATGAACCAAATTACGCACCCATTTTGGGCGAGTCGAATTATGGCATTCTGGGCCCTATAATGCTGGGTTGCAATTGAAAAAACGCAAACGGATCACCATCCGGCCACAGTGCTCACATGCGCAGGCTTATGTTGTTGGTCCTAAGTTCTGATGCGACTTCACAAGAGTCCCGCAAAGGAGCACCCAAGGTTTTTCGTTAGAGAAATTCACAAAGGTTGAATATGGAAATCTCCAAAGCCGAAATGGCAAATGCTGCAGCTGCAGCCACATCGTCTCCGGCAGAGTTGCGCGGTGGCGAAATCCTTGTCAAAGCCCTTCAAGCCGAGAACGTCAAGTACATCTGGGGATACCCAGGCGGTGCTGTGTTGCACATCTACGACGCTTTCTTCAAGCAAGACACCATTCAGCACGTTTTGGTTCGACACGAGCAGGCAGCCGTTCATGCCGCTGACGGCTACGCGCGCGCCACCGGCGATGTCGGTGTTGCTTTGGTCACATCTGGCCCCGGCCTCACCAATGCGGTAACCGGCATTGCCACAGCCTACATGGACAGCATTCCGATGGTCATCATCAGTGGCCAAGTGCCAACTGCGGCCATCGGCTTGGACGCTTTCCAAGAATGCGACACCGTTGGTATCACACGCCCTATCGTCAAACATAACTTTTTGGTCAAAGATGCCCGCGACATGGCCTTGATCATGAAGAAGGCATTCCACATAGCACGCAGCGGCCGACCTGGCCCGGTGGTGGTCGACGTTCCCAAAGATGTTTCATTCAACAAGGTGCCTTATCACGGGTACCCCGAAACAGTTGAAATGCGCTCCTACAACCCTGTGCGCAAAGGCCACAGCGGACAAATTCGCAAAGCCCTTCAATTGTTGATGGCAGCCAAGCGTCCTTACATTTACACGGGCGGCGGCGTGCTCTTAAGCAATGCGTCTGCAGAACTGCGCCAATTGGTGGACATGTTGGGATACCCTGTCACCAATACCTTGATGGGCTTGGGCGCCTATCCCGCTACTGATCCTAAGTTTTTAGGCATGCTCGGAATGCACGGCACATGGGAAGCCAACAACGCCATGCAGCACTCAGACGTCTTGTTGGCTGTGGGCGCACGCTTTGACGACCGCGTCATTGGCAACCCCAAACACTTTGCACAAAATGAGCGCAAGATCATTCACATTGATATTGACCCCTCTAGCATCTCCAAACGTGTGAAGGTCGATGTCCCTATCGTGGGCGATGTCAAAGATGTTCTGATTGAACTCATTGCCATGATCAAAGAGTCGGGCCTCAAACCCGATAGTCATGCCTTGGGTGCCTGGTGGTCCACCATCGACGGCTGGCGCAAACGCGATTGCATGAAGTACGACAGCGAAAATACCGAGGTTATCAAACCCCAGAAGGTTATTCAGACCTTGTACAACATGACCAAAGATGCGGATGCTTATGTCACGTCTGATGTCGGACAACACCAAATGTGGGCTGCCCAATATTACAAATTCAACGAACCCCGCCGTTGGATCAATTCAGGCGGCTTGGGGACCATGGGTGTGGGCATTCCCTATGCAATGGGCATCAAGTTGGCCAAGCCAGAGTCCGAGGTGTTCTGCGTGACGGGGGAGGGCTCTGTGCAAATGTGCATTCAAGAGCTTTCCACTTGTTTGCAATACAACACCCCCATCAAAATTTTGTCTTTGAACAACCGTTACTTGGGCATGGTTCGCCAATGGCAGGAAATTGAATACTCAGGTCGTTACAGCCACAGCTACATGGACGCCTTGCCCGACTTTGTGAAGTTGGCCGAAGCCTATGGCCACGTGGGCATGCTCATTGAGCGCCCCGAAGATGTCGAGCCCGC
>CAIMUZ010000138.1 GCA_903844775.1 uncultured Burkholderiales bacterium
ACACACCGCGTCGCTGCGGAGAGTTTTGCATCGCAGGGCTTTTTGACTTGGTCTTTTCGACCTCGCGCCCCTGACGCACCAATTGATTGATGGTTGGCATTTAAAAAAACGTCCCTAAACGTTTGGAATGAACAAAAAAATCTTCTCCGCTCCAAATGCGGAAAAGCCTTCTAGTATAGCGTTGGAATAACGCCTGGGCAAAAATTTCTACGCCAGGTCTTTCAAGGACAAGTTTGCAAGTGCCAACTTTCCTTATTTGACCCACAAACGCAAAGCATCCCATGCGCGGCCTAGCACGCCAGCTTGTTCAACGCCGTCCAAAGCCTGCAAAGGCATGTCGACCCAAAACTGATCGCCCCTGAATACTTTGAGGCTTCCGATGGTTTGACCTTGGGTCACAGGCGCGACCAACGGGTCTGGTCGAACCAATTGAATTTTAATCTGCGAGGCCGAGCCCGTCGGCACCGCAACGACCAGTGCATCGGCCCGGCCCAACTTGATTGTTGAAGACTTGCCCTTCCAAATTGCGGGTGTGGCAACGGCCTGCCCCGCATCGAATAACTTCACCGCCTCAAAAGCGGTGTACCCCCAATTGAGCAATTTTTGGGCTTCATTGGCGCGCGCAATTTCGCTGCTGGTGCCCAAAACAATGGCCATCAGCCTGCGTGAGCCCACATTGGGAAAGTCTCGCTTGGCCGTTGCAACCAAACAATAGCCTGCCGCGTCCGTGTAGCCGGTTTTCAAACCGTCGACTGTGGGGTCTTTGAACAACAACAAATTTCGATTGCTGTCGTTTGCGGCTGGCGTACCGGGATAGCGGTATTTTTTAATGGCGTAAGTTCCCACATACTCTGGGAAGTCGCGCATCAACCGCGTTGCCAAAGTGGCCAAATCACGCGCCGTGGTGATATGCCCAGCCTCCGTGAGACCCTCTGGGTTTTTATAGCTGGTGTTCTTCATCCCCAAAACTTTGGCTTGGTCGTTCATCAGCTCTACAAAGCGCTCTACTGTCCCGGCCACACCTTCTGCCAAGACCATGGTGGCATCGTTGCCCGACTGAACAATCATGCCCTTGATCAGGTCTTCCACCGGCACCTTCATCTTGGGATCAATGAACATGCGCGAGCCTGGCATTTTCCATGCGCGTTCGCTCACACTAAAAGTTTGTTTCATGTCGATTTTTTTCGACTTCAAGGCATCAAATACCAAATAGGCACTCATGAGCTTGGTCAGTGAAGCTGGCTCCACGGGCATGTCCAAATCTTTGGATGCCAATATTTGATTGGCCGTGAAATCCAATAGCAAATAGGCACGCGCCGCCACCTCGGGTGCCTGTGGCGCAGCCGACTGTGCCATGGCATGCTGGGGAAATAGCCCGCAGATTAGAACCAAGCTCAAAGCGGTACTCGTGGCAGCAAACCTTGCAGCACACTTGGCCACAATCTTGGCATCCGACTTAAGAGCACTGCGCGATTTCAAAAACAAATTGAACATGGTGAATTTTTAGAAATTTTTTTAAATTTGCGTCTGCTCAGTCTCGCAAATGCCGGCTGACCAAAGATCGCAATAAAGGCAGTTGGCCGTGGAAAAAATGTTCCACGCCAGGGATGACCGTGACGGGCAGTGACTGCGGACGCGCCCAATCCAAGACGCTGGCAAGTGGCACCGTATCGTCCACCTCGCCATGAACCACCAGTGTTTTGTCATGGAGTTCTGCAGGGATGGGGGGCACTTGAAAACGCGAAGCCGCGGTGCCGACCAACACCACTTTGTCGAGCTTGGCAATGGCCTCCAAGTCGCACGCCAATTGAGCGACAGCCAGACTCGTGACATGTGCACCAAAGGAAAATCCCGCGAGCGCAATCGACGTGCTGAGGGAGCCTGTCAGTTCATTGGCAGCAGCTCGGCTTTGAGCGATCACGCTCATCAAGTCCGCTAGCTCGCCACGACCCTCGTCATAGGTGCCAGCGCTCTCGCCAACGCCTCGAAAGTTGAAGCGAATGGCGCGCCAACCGTTTTGAACAAAGGCTTTGGCCAAAGTTTGAACCACTTTGTTTTGCATGGTTCCGCCAAACAAAGGATGTGGGTGAGAAATAACGGCTGCGCCTTTGATGGGCATGCCCTCTGGCGTGTCACAAAGTCCTTCAATAACGCCCGCAGGGCCCTGAAAACGTATTCGCTGGGTTGCGGAATTCATCAGCGTCCTGCATCAGGCGGCGTCAATAAGCGCTCGACAATTTGTCCATTTTTGAGGTGGCTTTCAATGATTTCATCAATGTCTGTGTTGTCCACAAAACTGTACCAAGTGCCTTGTGGGTAAACGACTGCGATGGGCCCGCCTGCACATCGATCAAAGCATCCCGCCTTGTTCACTCTGACTTTGCCTTTGCCCGACAAACCCATTTCTTTGATGCGCATTTTGCAATGGTCAAAGGCTGTCTGCGCGCCATTGAGTGCGCAACAAGCCTCACCGTTTTTTCTTTCGTTCAAGCAAAAAAATATGTGGTGCTCGTAATAAGGGGCAGCGGGTTCGCCGGCCTGTGTCGTTGCCGACTTGGGAAAATTGTTTTCGCTCATTCGCCCATTTTAGATGGACGCGAGGCAGATAAATGGCGCATCAGATAAGCCATCAGTACAAAGGGCCAAAGCCAGCCGATCCACTGGATCAGGCCATGAAACCGGATGAATTGACCCTGCTCCCAGTTCTGTAAAGTCAAAGCAAAGTAAGCACTCGCTGAAGCGTTGTTCAACAGGGTCAGTTGAAGCACCAAGCCCACCAAGGCTAAAACCTGCAGTGTTTTCTCTTTCAACCACATCATCGGTAGCGCAAAAATTGCGGCCATGAACAAGGCCAATTGCACGGGGGCATTGATCCAGCCCCAAGCATGGGCAGGGCCATAAGTGAGGGCCGCCGATAAGCCCGTGAAGCCGATACCGAAGGTCAGAAGCAAAAACCAAGCGATGACTTTTTGGTGCAATTGACGAATCAAACTGAACGCCAACATGCAGGGAATGAGTTGCCCCAAATTGACACACAAAGCTTCATAAATTGGCAGCAATGGTTGCAACTCAACCTCTCGGACCGGTAACCAATCTAGCCAGAGCGTGTCTTGAAGGCGCAAGGCCAAAGCATCTTCTGTTCGCTCTAAAACTTGTCCCAAGCCTAGCGGCACAGGTGCAGGAAATAACAAGGCAACGGGCCATAAAGCCAGAAGGACCAAAGAACCCTTGGCCTCTGGCAGAAACCAATTGGCACGAAAGCGGCTCCATCGATTCAGAAATCCAAAACGCTCTAACGTCCAGGCCAAATTGGCACCTAAAAATACGCCCAAGGTGTTGAGCCCCCAGTCGACATTGGAGGGCACCCTGACGGGCAGGAAAAGTTGCAAGGATTCCATGCTCAAGGCAAGCAGAGAGCCCAGCGACAAGGCGAGTGCGACTGCCGGCAAATGACGGGCACTGCGGCGCAATGCCAAAGTCACAATGAACCCAAGGGGCGCATAACCCAATACATTGGACATCACATCAAATCCGGTCCAATAGCGCGGCCAAGGCGCAAACAGAAATGCAGTCCAATCGACACCTTGAGAACGCCAGTTTTCAAAGGGGTACAAGCTGGCATAAACAATCAATGCCGCATAAATTCCAGCCAATGGCCATGCTGCGGTCTTTTGCATGGTCCGTGCGGCTTAAAACGGCTTGACGACAACAAAGATCACCACGGCCACCAGCATCACGACAGGAATCTCGTTAAACCAGCGGTACCAGACGTGACTGTGGGTGTTTTGATTGTTTTCAAATTGACGCACCAAGCGGCCGCACACATGGTGGTAAGCCATGATTAAAACCACAACGGCGAGTTTGGCATGCATCCACGCATTGCCGGGTCCCCATCCAATGCCAACACCCCACCAAAGCCAAACACCCAAGGCAATTGCGGGTACGGACAAAATGGTGGTGAATCGCATTAACTTACGGGCCATCAGAAGCAAGCGGTCACGCTCTGCATCAGACCCCTCAGGAACCATGGCCAAATTGACAAAGATTCTGGGCAGATAAAACAGGCCGGCAAACCAGCTGGCCACGAAAACAATGTGAAAGGCTTTAATCCATAGCATGGCGAGAGTGTAGCCTCGGCCTTTGGTTGGAGACAAGGCTGAAAAACTGATTTGAGTCAAGAAATCTTGCCCCTAAATCACTTTAAGACGCCCTAATTTGCCAAACTTGAGGCACAATTTTCTGATGACACTGATTCACACACCTTACCCCTTAAGCCGCCCTCGCCGATTGAGGCGCACCGAATTCTCTCGTCGCTTGGTCCGAGAACACCAACTGACTTCGGACGACCTGATCTATCCCGTATTTGTGTTGGACGGCCAGAACCAGCGGCAAGCGGTGGCTTCGATGCCTGGCGTTGAGCGATTGAGTCTGGATTTGCTGCTGCCTGTGGCCGAAGACTGCGTGAAATTAGGCATTCCGGTGATGGCATTATTTCCAGTCATTGACAGTTCTCTCAAGGACCCTGAGGGCAATGAAGCGCTCAATCCAGAGGGCCTTGTGCCTACGGTGGTGCGGGCTCTCAAAAAGAATTTTCCTGAATTGGGTGTCATGACCGATGTCGCTCTTGACCCCTTTACAAGCCACGGTCAGGACGGCTGGCTGGACGAGTCTGGCTATATCTTGAACGACTTAACTTTGGCCCAATTGGTCAAACAATCGATGGTTCAAGCAGAAGCCGGTGTCGACATTGTGGCGCCCAGCGACATGATGGATGGCCGCATTGGTGCCATTCGACAAGCATTGGAAGCGAAGGGGTTTATTCACACCCAAATCATGGCTTACAGCGCCAAATATGCCAGCTCCTTTTATGGCCCTTTCCGTGATGCGGTGGGTTCAGCGGCCAACCTGGGCAAAGGCAATAAAAAAACGTACCAAATGGACCCCGGCAACACCAATGAAGCGTTGCGCGAAGTTGCCTTGGACATTGCAGAAGGCGCAGACATGGTCATGGTCAAACCAGGCATGCCTTATTTGGATGTGGTGCGCCGCGTCAAAGATGAGTTTGGCGTGCCCACTTTCGCCTACCAAGTTTCGGGCGAATACGCCATGCTGAAAGCTGCTGCACAAAATGGCTGGCTAGACCATGATGGTGTGATGATGGAAAGCTTGCTGGCTTTCAAACGCGCTGGCGCAGACGGCATCCTGACTTACTTTGCAAGAGACGCCGCGCGCTTCATGAAAGATATTTAAGTCCTTATTTTCTAGCCCATCAACCAAGAGTCTCACGTGCGCGTCTTTACTGTCTCAGGCCAGCATGTGCAGGATGAATTGACTCTGCCTCTGGCGTTGCCCGACAATGGATTTATTTGGCTCGCATGCTCAAGGAATTATTTCGCATCTGAGCAACAGGCGATACAGCAAGCATTGCTACGTTTGACGGGGCACAGCTTGCTTGATTTGCACATTTCAGACTTGCGCAACGAACAACTTCCTTCTCGCTTTGATTTAACGTCTTATTACGATGTTTTGGTGTTTCGCCGACTGGCCCGTTTACAGAGAGAAGCCGTATCAACCACTGGCCCAGACCTGAAAAAATCAAAGGGAAAATTAACGGGGCCGCCCGCATTGCGCAGAGTCGATACCAGCCCCATTGGATTTGCCATCTTTGACAAAGTATTGCTCACGGTTCATCCTGAAGACTGCGCCATTCAAGAAGGCTATGCCTCTCGACTGATGGCGGCCAGCAAAGACGTGAGCGCGTCTACATCGACCTCATCACGGACACATGTCTCGGAAGCTGACGAGCGGTCAACGGGTGCACGAGGTATACCCGTCAGCCCTGCAGACATGATGCTGCGCATGGTGAGTCAGGTGGTCGATGCGTATTTGGATTTAAGGCGAGATCTCACGCGTCAGCTTGACCACTGGCAGGCCGAGTTGATCCACCCTGACACTCGTTTCAACAATTGGTCTGCGCTGTTAGAGGCTCGGCTGTCTCTGCACCACCTCGACGAGATTTGTGAAGACCAACGAAGCAGCATGCAAGATTGGCTGGAGTCACTTAACACTTGGACACTCCCTAGCGCCAGCGCTTTGCTTAAAGAACATGAAATTTTGAAGGTGCGCAGCCGTGATGTCGTGGAGCACATCGACCGCGTGGTTCATCACGTGCGGCGCTTAGAGCAAAGCATCGAAACGGCTGTGCAGATTCACTTCAATGCCCAAAGCAATCGCACCAACGAAACCATGCGAACGCTGACGTCCATCACGGCCATTTTCTTGCCTTTGAATTTGATTGCTGCGATCTTTGGAATGAACTTTGAATTCATCCCCCTGCTTCACACCCAAACTGGATTTTGGTGGACACTTGGCAGCATGGCCCTGATCGCGCTCACCTTGGCCCGGCTGTTTTGGCGAAGGCGTTATTTGGCGGGATCCAGCAAATAAACTTCAAAGTAAATTGGCTTTGAAAAAGTCGAAGGTTCTTTGTTGGGCCAAAGCAGCTGCATCGGCTTGCCATGTGCTGCGATGGTTGCAATTGAAACCGTGATCAGCCGGATAGGTATGCACCACTGCCTTGGGATGTGCCAGCTTGAACGCATTCACGGAAGCCATTGAAATCCATTTGTCTTCTTCTGCAAAATGCGCCATCAGCGGTACTTTGGATTCGCGCGCAGATTCAGCCTCAGAGGTCATGCCGCCGCCGTAGTAGGGAGCCGCTGCCGACAAGCCGCTCAACAGGCAGGCTGCTCGCCAAGTCAACAAGCCGCCCCAGCAATAACCCACCACGCCAACTTTGCCACCACAGATCTGGTGCGCGTGGTCAATGGCCCGTTGAATATCTTCCAATAAAACCTTGGCTGGCAGCGCCTCAGCCGCCGTTTTCAAAGCCATGCCTGCGTTTCTGTCGGCCTCGTCATAGCCCAACTCCACATTGGCTTGAAGACGGTGAAACATAGCGGGTGCAATGGCCAGGTAACCCTCTTTTGCGTAGGCATCGGCCACTTCGCGAATGTGTGCATTGACGCCAAAAATTTCTTGAATAACCACCACCGCAGCCTTTGCAGGTGTTGAAGCTTGCGCCACGTAGGCTGGAATAGATTGGCCGTCAGCGGCATCGAGTTGAATGAATGTTCCCATGATGATCCTCTTTAAAAAATTTATTTGGCAAGTGCGCGTTCAACAAAATCAAGTCTGTCTTGGCCCCAGAAAATTTCTTCATCCAAGACATAACTGGGCGCGCCAAAGACGCCTGCATCAATGGCCATCTGAGTGTATTTTTCATACTGCACTTGGACTGCCTGACTGTGTGATTGCTCCAAACATCCAGCTGGCAATTGGTGTTCTGTGAGCAATTCTGCCAATGTCTTTTCGTCTGCAATGTTGCGCTGCTGTGACCACACCGCAGCCAACACCGCGCCACTGATTTTCATGGCCGCTGCCGCGCCAGCGGCCATGTCAACGGCAATGATCAATTTGGCGGCGTCATCGCCACTGACCGGAAAAAATGTCGGCTTCAGGTGCAAAGGCGCGCCTAGCCATTTGCTGAATCTTGCAATTTCAGTGAGCCGGTAAGCCTGCCGCTGCGGCGCTCGTTGACCCAAAGGCAAGCCTCCCGAGATGGGGAACACCTTACCGCCCAGATCAATGGGCATGACTCGAACAGATGCGCCCGCATTTTTGAGAATTGTTTGAAACCGTTGATGCCCCAAATAAGCCCAAGGGCTTTGGGGGGCGAAGTAATAGTCGACTGTGTGACTCACAAGGTGCTCCTATTTAAGGTAATCTGTTTGGCCTGAGCCTTCTGTTTTAACAGTTTGGCAACAACTCTGCAGGAGACAAGCATGCGCAAAGTTTTGTTAGTGACAGGTGGTGGCCGCGGCATTGGCGCCGCCACTTGTATTTTGGCTGCTAAAAAAGGCTGGGCTGTGGCTGTGAACTACACCGCCAATGCCAAAGCCGCTGATGAGGTGGTGGCGCAAATTAAAAAGGCTGGCGGAGAAGCCATGTCTGTGCATGCCGATGTGTCCAATGAAACTCAAGTATTGGCCATGTTCGAAAAAGTACGGTCGTCGATGGGGCCTTTGCAGGGACTGGTGAACAACGCAGGTGTCATTGATGTTTCAGCGCGCTTGGATGAAATGAGCATGGCGCGCTGGCGCCGTATGTTTGACATCAATGTGCTGGGCTCCCTGCTTTGCGCCCGTGAAGCCATCCTTCAAATGAGTACTCGCCACGGGGGCAAAGGCGGCAGCATTGTCAACTTGTCCAGTGCAGCTGCCCGACTTGGGGCGGCGGGTCAGTATTTGGACTATGCGGCCGCCAAAGGCGCCATCGATAGTTTTACCTTGGGCTTGTCCAAGGAAGTTGCAGCCGAGGGCATCCGCGTCAATGCCGTTCGTCCTGGCCTGATCGACACGGACATTCATGCCTCTGGCGGCCTGCCGAACCGAGTCAAGGACTTGGAACATTTGGTGCCTGCCAAACGCGGTGGCACCGCCATGGAGGTGGCGCAAGCCATCGTTTGGCTGCTTTCCGATGAAGCGAGCTACACCACCATGAGTTTGGTGGATGTCTCTGGCGGCCGATGAAATAACCAAGCCCTTTATTTAAACGTTTAACATGCACCTTCAATTTATGTTTTTATCACCTCTATGACCACCTCCATTGCCCATTTCATCTCAGGTCAAGCCAACGCTGGCAGTTCAAGCAGAAAGCAAGACGTCTTCAATCCAGCCACCGGCGCTGTCACAGCCCATGTCAGTCTTGCCAACACCCAAGATGTCAATCTCGCTGTGGCTGCTGCGCAAGCGGCATTTCCTTCATGGTCAGACTTGCCACCTTTGCGACGCGCACGCGTCATGTTCAAATTTTTGGAGTTGCTCAATCAAAACCGCGACACGCTGGCGCACATGATCACGGCAGAGCATGGCAAGGTGTTTACCGATGCGCAAGGCGAAGTCTCGCGCGGCATTGACATCGTTGAATTTGCATGCGGCATTCCTCAGCTGCTCAAAGGTGATTTCACAGACCAAGTGTCCACCGGTATCGACAACTGGACGCTGCGTCAGCCATTGGGCGTGGTCGCAGGCGTTACGCCATTTAACTTTCCAGTCATGGTGCCAATGTGGATGTTTCCCGTGGCCATTGCTTGCGGCAACACCTTTGTCTTAAAGCCAAGCCCGCTTGATCCCAGTCCAAGCCTGTTCATGGCAGCGCTGCTCAAGCAAGCTGGCTTACCCGATGGCGTTTTCAATGTGGTTCAAGGCGACAAAGAAGCGGTCGATGCATTGGTAGAACACCCCGATGTCAAGGCCGTGAGTTTTGTAGGCTCCACCCCCATTGCCAACAGCTTGTATGAAAACGGTGCCAGACACGGCAAACGCGTTCAAGCTTTGGGGGGTGCTAAAAATCACATGGTGGTGATGCCAGACGCTGACATTGAGCAGGCTGTTGATGCATTGATCGGTGCAGCCTACGGCTCTGCAGGCGAGCGTTGCATGGCCATCAGTGTGGCCGTTTTGGTTGGCGATGTCGCCGAGAAACTCATGCCGCTGTTGTTAGAAAAAACGCGCGCACTCAAAGTTTTAAACGGTACCAACTTAGCTGCAGAAATGGGCCCCATTGTCACCGCAGCTGCCAAACAACGCATCACGGGCTACATCGATGCTGGAGTCGCCGAAGGTGCCAAGCTGTTGGTGGATGGCCGTCAATTTGACGGCGCTCAAGCTGGCGCGGGCTGCGACAAGGGTTTTTGGTTGGGCGGCACTTTGTTTGACAACGTGACCACCGACATGAAGATTTACAAAGAAGAAATTTTTGGCCCTGTGCTTTCTTGCGTTCGGGTCAAAGATTTTGGTGAGGCCGTCAAAATCATCAATGATCACGAGTTCGGCAACGGCGTGAGCTGCTTCACACGCGACGGCAACATCGCGCGTGAATTTTCAAGACGAATCCAAGTCGGCATGGTGGGCATCAATGTGCCTATTCCTGTGCCCATGGCTTGGCATGGCTTTGGTGGCTGGAAGCGCAGCTTGTTTGGTGACATGCATGCCTATGGCGAGGAAGGCGTGCGTTTTTACACCAAACAAAAATCAATCATGCAGCGCTGGCCAGAGAGCATTGGCAAAGGCGCAGAATTCGTGATGCCCACTTCCAAATAAAACAATATGAACGACAGCACCTTTGACTACATCATCGTTGGCGCAGGAACAGCGGGCTGCTTGCTGGCAAACCGTCTGTCCGCCGATGCCAGCAAAAGGGTGTTGTTGATCGAAGCCGGGCGCCGAGATGATTACCACTGGATCCATATTCCAGTGGGTTACTTGTATTGCATTGGCAATCCCCGCACCGATTGGCTGTATCAAACTGAAGCGGCGCCAGGGTTAAATGGTCGAACTCTGAAATATCCACGCGGTAAAGTCCTGGGCGGATGCAGCAGCATCAACGGCATGATTTACATGCGCGGGCAATCTCGTGATTACGACCAATGGGCCCAGTTAACCGGCGATGCAAATTGGCAATGGCAAAACTGCCTTCCCTACTTCAAATTTCACGAAGACCACCATCAAGGCGCATCGGCAGCACATGGTGCTAAAGGCATTGCGCCCTATTTGTTACAAAGTGACGCTCATGGTGACCGTGCGTCAACCGACTATTTCAAATTGTTAAAGGCCCGCCAAGCCGGGGGTGAGTGGCGCATTGAAAAGCAGCGACTCAGCTGGGACGTTTTGGATGCATTTTCTCAAGCGGCCCAACAAGCCGGCATTCCCGCCACCACAGACTTCAATCAAGGCAACAACGAGGGTGTTGGCTACTTTGACGTCAATCAAAGAGATGGTTGGCGATGGAATACGGCGCAAGCTTTTCTTCGGCCCACCTGCTATGCCCGTCCTAACTTTGAGCTTTGGACACAAGCCCAAGTTGCTGGGCTGGTGATCGAGCAAGATGCCGATGGCGGCAAGCGCTGCAGCGGCGTCAAGGTCTGGGATGGACACCAAATGGTCACCGCCTCAGCCACTCGTGAAGTCGCCCTCAGTGCAGGCAGCATTGGTTCTGCGCACATTTTGCAACTCTCGGGCATTGGTCCCGCCCCAGAATTAGCCTCACACGGCGTTCAACCTACCCATGACCTGCCTGGCGTGGGCGCCAATTTGCAAGATCATTTGCAAATTCGTTCTGTTTACAAAGTGAAGAACACCAAAACACTGAACACTCTGGCCAACAGTTGGTGGGGCAAAGCCAAAATTGGTC
The DNA here is from genome assembly GCA_903844775.1 of uncultured Burkholderiales bacterium. Lineage (GTDB taxonomy): Bacteria > Pseudomonadota > Gammaproteobacteria > Burkholderiales > Burkholderiaceae_C > Limnohabitans_A. The sequence continues at coordinate 11,254 of CAIMUZ010000138.1, forward strand.
TTGAATACGCCATGTCACGGACGGGCCCCATGAGCATGGCGCCCAGCCAGTTGGGGGCCTTTACCAAAAGCGACCCGCAAAAAGAGTGGGCCAACATTCAATACCATGTGCAGCCCTTGAGTCTGGATGCATTTGGTGAGCCCTTGCACGACTTCCCGGCGATCACTGCGAGTGTGTGCAATCTCAACCCTAGCAGTCGCGGCAAGGTTTCTTTAAAAAGCGCAGATTTCAATGAAGCCCCCGCCATTGCGCCCAATTACCTCAGTACTGACGAAGACCGAAAAGTAGCCGCCGACAGTTTGCGCGTCACACGCCGCATCATGTCGCAAGCCGCCATGGCCCCCTTTGCCCCGGAAGAGTTCAAGCCCGGCGTTCAGTACCAATCCGACGACGAGTTGGCCCGACTGGCTGGCGATATTGCCAGCACCATCTTTCACCCTGTGGGTACAACGCGCATGGGTCAAGATGATGATCCGATGGCCGTGGTCAACAGTCGCCTCCAAGTGCGCGGTGTGCGCGGCTTGCGCGTCGTTGATGCTGGTGTCATGCCCACCATCACCAGCGGAAATACCAACAGCCCTACGCTCATGATTGCTGAAAAAGCAGCGCATTGGATCGTACAAGATGCGCAAGCTGCCTAAACACATGACAAGCCTTCAGCCACGGGAAATCCCTGATGGCACAACACTTTGAAGACCGCTACATTTCACTCACTCGATGAACTGCTGTTTGGGTTCGTTTTGAGGGCAGAGGAGACACCCAAACTATTCGAACCTAAACATCCAAAACGAGATGTGACTTTTTACAAGCGTCGCGCAAGCGGCGCTTTTTTTTCATGGAAATATTAATCGTCTCTCTGGCTTCGCTGTTTGCCGGCATGGTCGATTCAATTGTTGGCGGGGGTGGCCTGATTCTCGTCCCCGCTCTTTTCGCCACATTCCCCTCTGCGTCCCCTGCCACTTTGCTTGGATGCAATAAGAGTGCGTCCATTTGGGGCACCTCATGGGCCACTTACCAATTTAGTCGAAAGGTTGACATGCGCTGGTCGGCGCTGATGCCCGCTGCCGCAGCTGGCGTGGTGGGCTCCTTGATGGGGGCATGGGCCGTGACTGAAATTGATCCCAGCTTTCTCAGGCAAGTCCTGCCTTTTTTACTGATCGTCCTCTTGGTTTACACCTTGGCCAAAAAAGAAATGGGCCAAATCCATGCGCCACTGTTTAAAGGTCGGCAAGAGGCCATCATTGGGGCCCTCATGGGCTTGCTCATCGGGTTTTACGATGGTTTTTTTGGGCCAGGCGCTGGCAGTTTTTTTGTTTTTGCTTACGTGCGCTTATTGGGTTACGACTTTTTGAATGCCTCTGCCAGCGCCAAATTGATGAACACAGCCACGAACCTTTCTGCCTTGGTTTTGTTCACACTTCAGGGTCATGTGTGGTGGCACCTCGCATTGCCCATGGCCATTGCCAACGTGGTCGGCAGCTTGGTCGGTACCCGCCTGGCTTTGAAGCACGGCGCAGGTTTTGTGCGCTATGTCTTTATCGCCGTTGTCGGCGCTTTGATTTTGAAAACGGGTTACGACGGTTTCTTCAGCGCAGTTTAAGTCAAGACATTCACGGGCACGCGCGAAGACAACCCGCACATCAATTCATAGCCGACGGTGCCCGCACTCAAGGCCACCTCATCGATTGAAATGCACGCACTTTCCAAGCTCGCACTTGAGGCTTGTTGTGGCAAGCCCCAGAGCGTCACTTCACTGCCTAAACCTGCCTGAGGCAAATCTGTGATGTCAACCGTGATCATGTCCATGCTCACACGGCCGACTGTTTGCGTGCGGACACCGTCTACGCCGATGGGTGTCCCTGAGGGCGCACTGCGGGGGTAACCATCGGCATAGCCGCAGGCAACCACGCCAATGCGCATGGCGCGATCGGCCACAAAAGTAGAGCCATAGCCGACGCTGTCGCCCGCTTGCAAATGTTGAATGCCAATGATGGCCGCGTTCAAACTCATCACCGGTTTTAAGTGCCAAGCGGCAGCGCTGTTGACAGGATAGTCGGGGGAGCTGCCATACAAAGCAATGCCGGGTCGAACCCAGTCAGCACGCACGTTCAATGCTTTGCCGTGTCGCAATGCTGCCGCACTGTTGGACAAGCTTCGCTCACCGGAAAGGTCGTGCGTAAATTCCGCAAAAATGCGCAGGGCCGCTTCAATGCCTTTGTCGCCATCGGCATCACTGAAGTGTGTCATCAGTGAAATTTCATCCACCTGCGGCAACGCATTCAAACGCGTCCACGCCGCACGGAATGCCTGCGGTACAAAGCCCAATCGGTTCATGCCCGTGTTCATTTTGAGAAAAATGCGGTGCGGCTGATGGGTTTTGTGCACCGCCAACATGTCAATTTGCGCTTCTGAATGAACGACATGCCATAAATTGAGTCGGGAGCAATGCTCAAGATCACGGGTTTCAAAAGCGCCTTCAAGCAAGAGAATGGGGCCTCGCCATCCCAGCTGGCGCAAACGTTCTGCCTCTGACAAATCAAGCAAGGCAAAGCCGTCTGCTGCTCGCAAGCCCTCAAAGACTTGGTCAATGCCATGGCCATACGCATTGGCCTTGACCACGGCCCAAACCAAGGCGTCTGGGACGGATGCTTTGATCTGCGCTAAGTTGTGGCGCAGGGCGTTGATATCGAGGGTGGCCTGAATCGGTCTTGGCATGTCTGATCGCTACAAAACGGTGATCGTATCTCGGGAATAAGCCTAGATTGTGGCACTACAGGCCGTGATATAACCGAAACTTACGTCGACTCAAGCAAAGCTTGTGTTGCTTAGATCTGTTTTTAACCCATCGAATTCGGCCCAATGCCCTATCTAATCACTGCATGATTTCATGAAGCGCGGCTTTTACACCATCATGGCGGCCCAGTTTTTCAGTTCACTGGCCGACAACGCACTCTTTGTTGCCGCCGTTGAGCTTATTCGGATCAGTGGCGGTGCCGAATGGGAGCGTGCCGCCTTGGTGCCCATGTTTGCCTTGTTTTATGTGGTCCTAGCCCCCTATGTGGGGGCCTTTGCAGACTCGCGTCCCAAGGGTGAGGTCATGTTCCTCAGCAATGCCATCAAAGTGGTGGGCTGCCTGATGATGTTGTTTGGCACGCACCCCCTGTTGTCCTACGCCATTGTGGGCTTGGGTGCCGCCGCTTATTCGCCCGCCAAATATGGCATCCTGACTGAGTTGTTGCCGTCATCACAGCTGGTCAAGGCGAATGGTTGGATCGAAGGTTTAACCATCGCCTCCATTATTTTGGGCGTGTTGGTGGGCGGTCAACTGGTGGGAACGCATGTTTCAGAATATATGTTGAGCTTCGACTTGCCCATGCTCGAAACTGGCATTGATACGGCCCCCGAAGCTGCTATTTTGTTGCTCATTACTTTTTACGCCTTGGCCGCATGGTTCAACACACGCATCCCCGAAACCGGCGTGGCCATGCGTGACATGCCGAAAAACAAACTGGCCCTGTTGCCTGATTTTTGGGATTGCAACACCCGCCTCTGGAAAGACCGCTTGGGTCAAATTTCGTTGTCAACAACCACATTGTTTTGGGGCGTCTCCGGCAATTTGCGCTATATCGTGTTGGCATGGAGTGCCGCCGCCCTGGGGTACTCCACCACGCAAGCCTCCAGCCTGGTCGGCGTCGTGGCCATTGGCACGGCGGTCGGGGCCGTGGTGGCCTCTGTGCGCATGAAGCTTCATGAAGCCCCAAGCGTCATCCCCTTGGGCATTGGCATGGGCCTGCTGGTCATCGGTATGAACTTCATCGACAATGTTTGGGTTGCTGCACCCTTCCTCATTTTGCTAGGCGCCTTAGGTGGCTTCTTGGTCGTCCCGATGAATGCCCTGCTGCAGCACCGCGGCCATAACCTCATGGGTGCGGGCCGCTCCATTGCGGTACAAAACTTCAATGAGCAGGCTTGTATTTTGTTGTTGGGGGGTCTTTACAGCTTCTCAACCGGCATGGGCTTGTCGGCATTTGGCGCCATCACGGCATTTGGTTTTGTGGTGGCCAGTTTCATGTGGCTCATCAAGCGATGGCACGATCGGAATATGCGCGATCACAGCGCCGTCATGAAGCATTTGATCGATGTCGCCAAGAACGACAACCTTCACTGATAAACCTCTGCGCCCTTTGCGCAATCTACTTCCCAAGGCACCTTGATGAAATCCATCTATGACTTTGAAGCCCTTCAGATGTCGGGTCAAAGCTTAGCGCTCAGCGAAATGAGAGGCCAAGTGATGTTGATCGTGAACACGGCCAGCGCCTGTGGCTTCACCCCTCAATTTGGAGGACTTGAGAAGCTTCATCAAGCCTACCAACATCAAGGCTTGGCTGTTTTAGGTTTCCCTTGCAATCAATTTGGCGGGCAAGATCCTGGAAGCAATGAGTCGATTGCCAGTTTTTGTCAGCTCAATTACGGGGTCAGTTTCCCCATGATGACCAAAATTGAAGTCAATGGCCCACAAGCTCATCCGCTTTATCAATGGTTGTGCGCAGAAGCGCCAGGGCTGCTGGGCAGCAAGGCCATCAAATGGAATTTCACGAAATTTTTAATCGGCCGCAATGGGGCTGTTTTGAAACGTTACGCTCCCATGGACAAGCCCGAGAAGCTAGCCAGCGACATTGAGGCTGCTTTGGCTCTTTGACAAAGCCTCGTCAACCAACTCCACCCAGTGCCGTACGGGAATCTCCGAGCCACTTTGCAAGTGGGTGATGCAACCAATGTTGGCACTCAAAATGGCCGTGGGCAGCAACTTGTTCAAATGCTCTAATTTACGATCACGCAGGCTATAGGCTGTCTCCGCTTGCAACACGGAATAGGTGCCCGCTGAGCCGCAACACAAATTAGATTCGAACTCTGTCACGCGCAGCTTGAAACCCAACTGGCCGAGCTGCGCTTCAACGCCGCCCTTCAATTGTTGGCCATGCTGCAAAGTGCACGGCGGGTGATACGCTAGCAAACCTGTTTCAGCGACCACCTCTGCACGGAGTCGTTTTTTGAGTTCTGGCAAACACAATGGCAGCAGCTCACTCAAGTCGCGCGTGAGCTCAGAGATGCGCTTGGCCTTGGCAGAGTACTGGGCGTCATGTTGCAGCAAGTGGCCATAGTCTTTGACCGTCACGCCACAGCCAGAAGCATTCATGACGATGGCTTCCACACCCTGCTCGACCCATGGCCACCAAGCGTCAATGTTATGGCGCATGTGGTCAAGGCCACCCGCCTGATCATTCAGGTGAAATTTAAGAGCGCCGCAGCATCCTGCAGATGGGGGCACCACCACTTCAATGCCACAGGCATTGAGCACGCGTGCCGTGGCCGTGTTGATGTTGGGCATCATGGCGGGCTGAACACAACCCGCCAGCATCAGAACTTTGCGGGAATGTGGGGTGGTCGGCCAAGCACCGGCATTTTGGGGTGCCGGCACTTTGGCCTTGAGGGCCGCAGGCATCAACGCGCGAAGGCTTTGGCCTAACTTCATGGCCGGCGCAAAAAGGGACGAGGTGAGTCCTTCCTTCAAGGCCCAGCGAAGCGCGCGTTCTTTGATCGGACGCTGTACTTTGGCGTCCACCACTTTGCGTCCCAGATCTACCAAATGGCCGTACTGCACGCCAGAGGGGCACGTGCTTTCACAATTGCGGCAAGTGAGACATCGGTCTAAATGCAATTGCGTTTTGCGAGTCGGCTCTGCGCCTTCTAAGACTTGCTTCATGAGATAGATGCGTCCTCTTGGGCCGTCTAATTCATCGCCCATCAATTGATAGGTAGGGCACGTGGCGTTACAAAATCCACAATGCACGCACTGGCGCAAAATGGCCTCGGCCTCTTGTCCGAGCACGGTGTTTTGAAACTCTGGTGCGAGTTGGGTTTGCATGTTGAGCCTCAGAAATGCGCGTTAATTCTTCGCGGACCAAAGATGCCTGCCGGATCAAACTCATTTTTGAGTGCATGTTGAATGCGCTGCTGGACGGTGTCTAGCGGCGTGATCACTGCGACGGGCGATACTTGTTCGGCCGTCGCTTGTTGAGGCCTTCTAAAAAGTGTGGCCTGGCCGCCCACTTGGGCTGCGGCTTGCCTGATGGCCGGCGTGTCACTGAGAGGGGCCCAAACCCAACGTTGGGCGCCGTGCCATTCAATCAAGGGCGCCGTTGCACTTCCTGGCAAGGACAAGACAGGGGCTGTTTGCGGCACGGAAAGCCGCCATAAAGCGAGCTCGCTTGAGTTTGAATTTTCCGTAAAGTAAGGCAGGCGCTGGTCACGTGCTGAGCGCCAGTCTTTGGCGGCCAGTTCAGCCGTTTGCGCCATGAGTTGACTGTTCAAGGCCGCCACATCTTGTGACATGCGAATCTTGGCAGCCTCCACGGCGGCATGGGCGCCGCGCAATCTCAGGAATAATATTTCAGGCGAACCTACCGCTGTGGTGTCTTTCACCCAACAACTTGCGTTCAGGGGAAGGGGCTGGCCACCCCATTGGTGCAGCAAATTAAGCGCTTGATCTTGTGGCAACTGACACATGAAATAAGCTTCGGCAGGCGCAACCGGCAAAACCTTCAGGGAAACCTCAGTGATCAAGCCCAGGGTGCCCCAACTGCCGGCCAACAATCTGCTGACGTCATAACCCGCCACATTTTTCATCACCTGCCCACCAAAGGTCAGGTGCTCGCCGCGACCATTGATAAAGCGCAAGCCCAAAACAAAGTCCCGCACGGCGCCCACACTGGCGCGGGCAGGCCCACTCAATCCTGCGGCAACCATGCCGCCTACGGTGGCGTGCCTTGAATCTTTTTCAGCATGAAAGTGCGGCGGCTCAAACGCCAAGCACTGGCCCTGCTCGGTCAATACATTTTCTAATTCAATCAATGATGTGCCTGCAGCGACAGTGACGACCAACTCACTGGGCTCGTATTGCAGAATGCCATGGAGTCCGCGAGTTTCCAACAGCTCGCCTTCAAGGCGCTCCCCATAGAAATCATGGCTGCCTGATCCGTGAATCCGAAATGTTTTTCGCTGCCCGGCCGGCGCAGCAGCAGCGGCTCGAATGGCGGCCAATAGTTGGTCCAAGTCTGGATACGCGCTTGACGTCGCAGAATCGTATTGGCTTGGCGTGTGACTGTCGTTCATGGCCCCATGTTAAACGGCCGCGCGGACTTTGTCAGAAGTCATCGCCAAAATTATGTCAATTCAGCTTTTGAAAAAACTCACAGGTAATCCAGGTGTTTCAACGCGGGTTGCGAAAACACAGCCAGAATTTGGCAGGGCCTGCAGTTCCCCCTCACTGCGGCCATGCGCAGAAGTTGTGATGAACAAAGTGCGCAAGTCTTCGCCGCCAAAGCAAGGCATGGTGGGGCACTGAACTGGCGTTTCAATGAAAGCGACGCACTCCCCACTAGGTGCAAATTTAGCCAAGCGATGACCCTCGTACATGGCCGCGTAGTAGTAGCCTTCCGCATCGACCGCCGCGCCATCAGGCCGCCCCACATACGCCAAGGCTTCGGCAGCGCCATAAGACCAGGCTTTGGGTTTCATGGGGAATTGAGCAAAGACGCGCTCATTCGTCATGGCTTGCGTACTGACTTCGAAGTCCCAAGCACGAATGCAATGCGAGGCCGTGTCTGACCAATACATGGTTTTGCCGTCAGGCGACCAGCCCAAGCCATTGGCCACAGTGGCTTGGGCTGCCTTAATTTGAAATCGGTGATCGGCTTGAAGTGCATACAAATTAGCAGCCGCTTGGTCGCGCGGTTCGTACATCGTGCCACTCCAGAAGTTGCCCGCGGGATCACACTTGCCATCGTTGAAGCGCAACTTTGAGCTGTCGTAGGGTGCGGGTGCAAGCAAACTTAACAGGCCGCCCCATGCCTGCGCTTGATAGACGCCGCTTCGCAAGGCCATGATCCACCCACCCCCTTGAGCAGGTGCAAAACAGCCGGGCTCTTCGCTCAATGACCAATCTTCCACATCATGAGCCTGTGACAAATCATTTGTCACAGACATGCGCCTCAAACGTTGCCCAGGGATGTCGACCCAATACAGGCGATTCTCATGCGGGTTCCAAAATGGCGACTCTCCCAGCACGTCGGCTTGAGATGTCATTTTGTGCCACTTGGGTTTAAGAAAGGGCGTGGGTTGTGCCGTTGCAAAGCGCATGTCGATTTAAATCCTTGAATGCATCCATTGTGAATTAATTCAATCTATGAATCTCAGAAAACACGCCATCCAACAAATCAATTGGGCGAAAAAATGCCCGCCGAAGCGGGCTTGTTAAGTTGGAGACTAACTTCTCGGAAAGTCTTTGGAAATCTTTGCAGATTAACTGTGATAGGCAGTTTCGCCGTGTGAGGTGATGTCCAAGCCTTCGCGTTCTGCTTCTTCAGAAACTCGCAGGCCCACTGTCAAATCAACCAGCTTGAAGGCCACCAAAGACACCACGCCAGACCACACGATGGTGACCAGAACGGCTTTGGCTTGAGTCCAAACTTGTGCGGCAATCGAGTAATCAGCAGCGGTCACCATGGTGGCTGTGGTCCAGTCGGCCACAAAGCCAGGGCCACCCAAGGCGGGTGAATTGAACACGCCGGTGAGCAAGGCGCCCACAATACCGCCCACACCATGCACGCCGAAGACGTCCAATGTGTCGTCTGCACCCAGCATTTTCTTGAGGCCGTTAACGCCCCACAAGCATGCGAAGCCAGCAACAATGCCAATCACCAAGGCGCCGCCGATGCCCACGTTGCCGGCTGCTGGCGTGATGGCCACCAAACCAGCCACAGCACCAGAGGCCGCGCCCAACATCGAAGCTTTGCCACGCATCAGGGCTTCACCCACACACCATGCCAACACAGCGGCGGCAGTGGCCAACAAAGTGTTCGCGAAAGCGAGTGCTGCAAAACCGTTGGCTTCGAGGGCTGAACCGGCGTTGAAACCGAACCAACCCACCCACAACAAGGAAGCACCGACCATGGTCAATGTCAAAGAGTGAGGTGTCATGGCTTCGCGGCCATAACCAATGCGCTTGCCAATCATGAAGGCGCCGACCAAGCCAGCCACGGCGGCATTGATGTGAACCACGGTACCGCCAGCGAAGTCGAGTGCACCCCACTGCCAGATCATGCCGGCCTTGCCGTTCATTTCATCGACAACTTCCTTGGCTGTGTAAGCGTCAGGACCCATCCAGAACCACACCATGTGCGCAATGGGCAAGTAGCTGAACGTGAACCACAACGTCATGAAGAGCAAGACTGCAGAGAACTTGATGCGCTCTGCAAAGGCGCCCACGATCAAGGCACAGGTGATGCCAGCGAAAGTTGCTTGGAAGCCTGCGAAGGTGATTTCAGGAATAACCACACCTTTACTGAAAGTTGCGGCATTGGCAAAAGTGCCTGCAGCGTTGTCCCAGATGCCCTTCATGAACAAGCGGTCAAGTCCACCAATGTAAGCGTTGCCTTCGGTGAATGCCAAGCTGTAGCCATAGATGAACCACAAAACTGTGACCAATGAGAACGTGACCATCACTTGCATGAGCACAGACAGCATGTTCTTGCTGCGAACCAAGCCGCCGTAGAACAAGGCCAAGCCAGGGACCACCATCATGATCACCAAGATGGTGGACACCATCATCCAGGCGGTGTCGCCCTTGTTAGGAACAAGAGCGGGCGCAGCTTCGGCAGCAGCGGGTGCTGCTGGGGCAGTAGCGGGTGTCGCAGCTTCAGCTTTGGCCTCGGCCTTGGCTTCCACTTTGGCTTCCGCAGCGGGTGCAGTCTGTGCAAAAGCGGCACCGCCAAAACACAAGCTTAAGCCCAACGCGAGGGAGGCAAATAGTTTTTTCATTCTGATCTCTCTTTCTGGGACATCAAAGGGCATCAGCCCCAGTTTCACCGGTACGAATGCGCACGACTTGTTCCAAGTCGTAAACAAACACTTTGCCGTCGCCAATCTTGCCGGTGCGTGCACCGGCTTCAATGGCTTCGATCACGCGTTCAACCTGATCGGACGCAACAGCGGCTTCAATCTTGACCTTGGGCAAGAAATCGACCACATATTCGGCACCGCGATAAAGTTCGGTATGTCCCTTTTGGCGACCAAAGCCTTTGACTTCGGTCACAGTAATGCCTTGCACACCGATGGCTGAGAGGGCTTCACGCACCTCGTCCAGCTTGAAGGGTTTAATGACGGCGGTCACCAGTTTCATGATGGCTCCTTTGAATTGGTAATGTTTAGAACGCGTACTTGAGGCCAACGACGAAACCGGCTTTGCCGAGTTGTTTGCCTGGTGCATATGAACTGATGTAGGAGCCCTTATCCGCATTTGTTCCGATGAGCGCCGCTGATGCAGAGAGGCCGTTGCCCAAGTCTTTGCCCACTGTCAGCGCATAGTCTGTATATGAATAAATCCCGTTGCCAGCGCCTTTGACTGCTTGGTAACCCAAATGAGGCGCTAATGAGTAGCCTTCACCCAAGTCAAATGTGGCCGTTAAGTCTAGGTATGAACTGCCCTTGCTGTTTGGTGTACCAAACAAATTTCCAGTACTGCGCGAATATTTCAAAGTTGCTGGGCCAGCCGTCACAGCGCCATACAGTTCGTTTGTATTTGCATTGACGTATGCAGGGTTTACTTCCAGCTTGTTTCCTGAGTATTCATATCTCAGAAATCCTACGTCGTATGCCAAGTCGCCAACTGCGAATTTGTACCCGCCGTAAATATCAACTTCTGTATTTGATTTACCGAGGTTATCTTTAATCCATTTGATGCCAGAACCCCAAACGCCAATGTAAGCACCGCTCTTGTCAGCGTAATCTGCACCGCCTTGCAAAGCTGGCTCCAAACGGCTTTGTGAAATACCGCGGTAACGGTAGTCACTGGTAGCACCCACATTGAAAGACAAAGTTGACGCAGGCGCAGCAGGCGCCGTTTGGGCCAAAGCACTGCCGGCAACAGCCAAAGACATGGCGAACATCAAGGGGGAAATGATTTTTTTCATAGATAGCTCCGTTTAAATGAGAAAAGACGGGTACTTCTTAGCATTTAGCATGCCAATGCTGCACTGCATCAGTGCAAGTCATTGTCATCACTCTGAAATACTAATTTTGAAGACATCGGTGGTCCAATGACATTTGCACCCCACTGAGCCTGGCTTATAAAAAGCCTTACGAATACTGCACCCAATTGGTGCAAGGAGTCAATGTGCGTTTGTCTTTGGTGCAAAGCAGAGCTTTGCTTGGCCTTCAATCCCCCCTGGTCACCGTGGAGGTGCACTTGTCCAATGGACTGCCTAGCTTCACCTTGGTGGGGCTGGCCGATGTCGAGGTCAAAGAAGCCCGAGAGAGGGTGCGCTCGGCCCTGCAAAACTCTGGCTTTGAGTTTCCAAGCAACCAGCGCATTACCGTTAACTTGGCGCCCGCCGACCTGCCCAAAGACTCTGGTCGTTTTGACTTGCCCATTGCACTGGGCATCTTGGCTGCCAGCGGGCAAATTGAAGGGCATCGCTTGCATGAGTTTGAATTTGCTGGCGAGCTTTCTTTGTCGGGCGCCATAAGGCCTGTCAAGGGCGCTTTGGTCATGGGACTTGCGCTTTACCAACAAGCCAAGGCAAGGTCTCTGGTCCTTCCGCCTGAAAGCGCTGAAGAAGCCGCACTGGTGCCCAACATCTGTATTTACAGAGCCGTTCATTTAAAAGACGTTGCAAACCAATTTGCAAAGCTGGAGCCTGAAAAAGAAGCCTCACCCCTACTGGATGGGCAGGGCTGGACACGAATGGCCAGCGGCGCATTGCCCCATCGGGCCGACCCTCAAGAAACCGATTTGGCCGATGTGAAAGGGCAAGTCGGTGCCAAACGAGTCTTGGAAATTGCAGCCGCTGGCGGTCACAGTTTGTTGATGGTGGGGCCGCCGGGCTCAGGCAAGTCCATGCTGGCCCATCGGTTCGCGGGATTGCTGGCCCCGCTGAATATCAACGAGGCCCTTGAAGCGGCGGCCATTGCAAGTCTGGCGGGTCGGTTTAATTTTTCACAATGGTGGCGAAGGCCGACTCGGCATCCACATCACACCGCCAGCGCCGTTGCGCTGGTGGGAGGCGGGTCGCCGCCCCGTCCCGGCGAAATTTCATTGGCGCATCACGGCGTTTTATTTTTAGATGAGCTGCCGGAGTTTCCAAGAGCCGCTTTGGAGGCGCTGCGTGAACCGCTGGAGTCGGGCACTGTCACGATCTCTCGCGCCGCCATGCGTTCAGAATTTCCCGCGCGGTTTCAGTTGCTTGCCGCCATGAACCCTTGCCCCTGTGGTTACGCGGGTCAAAGCAGGGTGGCTGGACAAGAGGGCCCCGTGTGCAGATGCACGCCAGATCAAATTCATCGGTACATCAGCAAAATAAGCGGGCCCTTGCTCGACAGAATCGATTTGCACATCGAGGTACCCAGCCAAAATTCCTCGCTACTCCTTCATGCAGCAGCTGGTGAGAGCACTTCCAGCATTCGCAGCAGATGTCTGCATGCGCATGCCAAGGCAATTGCCAGGCAAGGCTCAAACAACCAATCGCTCAGCGGCTCCCTGCTAGACCAACATTGTTCACTGGCCCCCCATGCGTTGACCTACCTCACCCAGGTTGCGTCACATTTTGGTTGGAGTGGGCGCAGCACCCATCGGGTCTTGAAAGTTGCCAGAACCATTGCAGATCTGGCCAACGCCAATGCGATTGAAACCGCTCACATTGCAGAGGCTGTTCAATACCGACGGCCTTTTGATGATCGAAAATAAGTGTGAATTTAAAGTATCGCAGTTCACGCCCAATGCTGCCAAGAAGGCATTGATGGGAACACCGGTTTACAGAAAAACTTGCTGGCCTGAAGTTTGTCCTGTGCTGGCGTTCAATATCGTGATGTCACCGCCATAAGCTTCTGTCGTCACGACATCGTCCAAGCTTAATTGACCCGTCGTGATGGTGGCACTTTCCCAGCGAGTGCCATTACCTCGGCTACAAACCCGAGGGATCGGGCTTTCAACATTATTGGTTGATGATGCTGCCCACCAACTTGCGGTCCACCATGAAGTTTGTGGCGCTCAAAACCAGCCCATCCACTGCGCGAACCAGCTTGACGGTGACATAAACGCCAGAGCTGCCTGCATCTGCATAAGTGCCCACAATGACAGCCTCAGCGTTGTGTTTTTGACTGATTTCTTTAATCTCCCGCGAGAGCAACATCTCGCCGCCCTTTTCTGTGATGAAAAGACTTGTTCGTAACTTAACTTCCATCACGGCAACGCCTTGTTGGACCAAGCGACTGGCCAACTGCTCGGCCATCATCTTGCCGAAAATACTCGATCGTGAAATCTGATTAACATCGACCCACGAAGCCACCAAGACACGCTTGTCTTTACCTAGCAATTCTTGTTTTGCCGCCGACGTTAGAAGTCTGTCTGCTGCTGCGTAACTGCTTGAGATCAACGGATTTTGCGCTTCGCTTCCGGCCAAGACGTCAGCTTTGTTGGCTCATCCTGCAAGGCAAACTGCCGTCATGAACAACATCAATTTCCAAAGCGCGCTCATTTAGCATCCCCCACACCCTTGACTGAAAAATCACGACTTGTTGGCGGAGGCGGGACTGGGGGCGGTAAGTTTTGGTACATGTTCAGGTCCTCTGAGAGGCGGTAATAAATTTGATTGCTGCTCGCCAAATATTGCCCCTCTTTTTGCACACTGACAGACAAGATCAGCTCAAGTTCTGGCGGGGGCCTGTAGCGGGTCATTGCAACATCAGCCGTGATTGCAGCCAACGCACCACCGGCGTTGGTCAAAATGATGGAGTTGTAATCAGCGATGTCTCGCAACACCAGTAAGCCACCGCCCAAGAGGGTCAAGGTGCCCGCTCTATAGCTTGCAAAATGTTAAACCTTGTTCACCTGAACTTTGAGAACCGCCGCATCTTGAGGCCTTGTGCTGACCTTGAGCCCCTGCGAAAGCAATCCTGCCCTGAGCATGGGCAATAAGCTTCTCTCGAAGGCAGTTGGCTGAGCAGGCTCTTCCAAGTAAATAGTGGCTTGCAATTGGTCTTGTTCCATCAGCGACTGCTTCATTTGACCCGCAACATCTTCAGCAATCAACTGCCCATGCGCGGCAGATTTAAGTTTGTATTGAGAGGCGGCGGGGAAGCTGACGGGTACTGAAACGCCATCGGTGCTGACGCAAGCAGTTAGTGAAACAGCCATGGAAACCAACAAAGTTCCAACAGCACTGCGTTTGAGATATTTCATATTCAACCTGTAGTCGATGGCTAGAATATTAAAGGAATATACAACTATTTTTGATAATTTTGTCGTTTTAAAGTCTAGGATGCCTTGATCGAGCCCTAATCACGCCGCCTTAAACTTGATGTCATTCATGAAATACATCTGTGCCCTTCTTTTGGTCCTTGTCCTGACCGCCTGCAAAGGCGGCGACAATGACCCACAACGCACAGGTCAATTTGTAGGCGAACCCGTCGCAGGCTTAAGTTATTCCTGTGGGTCTGGCGCCAACGCACTGTCTGGGCTGACCAATGACATTGGCGAGTTTTCCTACCGAGCTAGCCAAGTTTGTCTGTTCAGTGTCGGCAACATCACTCTTGGCAATGCGACCTCGATTCCGTGCAACGGAAAAATAGTGCCGCAAGATATTGCGCAAGTCGTCAGATCTGCGACGGGGCTTCCTACTGTCTTGGCCATCTCACAGTTTTTGCAAAGTGTGAACGCAGGCACATCGGCCGGCAAACTTGTGATCTCTTCTGCGACCCGCTCCTCTTTGGCCAACGCACCTACAAGCCAGTTGAGCTCTAGCCGTGGCGCCATTTCCCAAACTGAGCTTGAAAGTAGCTTGTCTCTTGCAGGGAAAGCCATGGTAACGCCCGTACAAGCCAAAAGTTACTTAGACCGCCAACTTGCATCGGGTGTCGTTGACTTAAGTTGCGGCGTCATCACGGCCGGCTCACCCGCTGTTCTGAACAGCATCAGCGTGACGTCTTCTGCCAACAACATGCCCGCCGGTTTAACCGCACAAATGACCGCCATCGGTTTTTACAGCGATGGCAGCGAAAGAGATCTGAGCAACGTGGTCACTTGGTCTTCTGCTGACACGTCTTTGATCATGGTTGACGCCTCGGGCCTGGCGCTTGGAAGAAAAAAAGGTGCCGCGATGGTGATGGCCTCTTTGACGCCACAAGGCAAATCAACCGCCGTCCAAGGCAACTTGCTTCAAAACATCACAGATCCGGTTCTACAAAGGGTCAGCATCACCAACACCGCCAGTCCAGCCGCCGGCTTTACAGATGCACTCAAGGCGACCGGCATTTTCAGCGATGGCGCCACAATCGAGCTGACCCAATGGGTGACTTGGGCCTCTGCCAATACAAGTATTATCACAGTCAATGCCAGCGGGGTGGTGACCGGACTGGTTCAGGGCGTTGCCAATGTCACCGCTACCTATTTGCCGCCTGGTGCCACCGCGGCCATTGTTGGAACTTTCAGTGAAACCATTTTGGCGCCCACCCCCGACAACATTGTCATTTCTTATGTCACCAATGGTCTTCAAAGCATTTATCAAAATGCATCGACATGGGTACAAGCCATTCTGAGTCTGTCAAACAGAGCCACGCAAGTCGTTTCGTCTTTGGTGAACTGGGTGGTCAGCACCGTCAGCAATAACGGCATGGCGTCCATTGCAGTTGATCAAGTCCGGAATAGTGCCAGCGTGACGGGCACCTCCCCGGGAATGATCTCTTTCTTGGGCTCTTATTTAGGGCTCACCAGCAACAGTTTGAACTTGACCATCAATGCGCTTCCACCCACCGGGCCCAATCTTGATCTGAGTTTGAATGTGATGGGGGTCGCGTCGTCCACTGTGTCGAGCAATATCTCTGCCGCCGACCCTCAAGGCTTGTCTATCACCTACAGCATCGTTCAAGACGGTGCCGCCGGAAGCGCTTTGGTTCATGCCAGTTCAGGTGCATTTACTTACACCTTACCAGGCCACACCACGCGAACACAAGACGTGGTTTTGGTGGGTATTTCCAACGGCAGTCTAAGTGCCAACGTTACCGTCACCATCACGCTGAAAACAGACCCGCTGATTCCAAATCAGTGGCATTTGCAGAATCTCGGTGCCTCTTCTTTTGCCTCAGTGCTTCCACTCTCTGGCAACGACATGAATGTTGCGGCTGCTTGGCGCGATGGCTACACCGGCAAAGGGATCAAAGTGGCCGTGGTGGACAGTGGTCTTGAGATAGCGCATGAAGATTTGGCGCCCAATGTAGATGCCAAATCGTTTAACTTCCTCAATGGCAGCAATGACCCAACGCCTACTGTTTCGGGCTTTGACCATGGCACTGCGGTTGCAGGCATTGTTGCTTCTGCCGCATTCAATGGCAAAGGTGGCCGAGGGGTTGCCTATGAGGCGACGCTAAGGGGGTACAACCTGTTGGCGAGTGGCGCTGGCACTTTGGCCAATTTTGGTTATGCGCTGGGAGGTGCTTCTTACTCATCCGATGTTGATATCTTCAACGAAAGTTTTGGCTCATCCTCCTCACAACTGCCGCCCCAAGTCAACAGTTACAACGCCATCAATGCCAATGCCTTAACGCTCAGAGGCGGGAAAGGGGCCATCTTGGTTCAATCGGCCGGCAATAGTTTTTCAAGCTTTGGCAGTGATCCCTCCGTGTGCACGCAAGCCAAGGCTTACGGTGTGAGTTGCGGCAGCTCTTCAAGTGACACTCGAAGAGACGGTACCCTGCCTATCGTGGTGGGTGCCATTGCCGCCGATGGCACCAAATCAAGCTACAGCAATGCCGGCTCATCCCTGTGGGTTGCCGCACCGGGCGGTGAATATGGCATGGATTCAAACTATGTGCCGGGTGCCAGTGGCGACTCTCTAGAACCCGCCATCATTACGGCGAGTCGAACTGGATGCGGCAATTATTCGAATCGCCGAAATGCATTAGACGCATTAGGCGCAAACGCTCAGTCGGCCCAATGTCAATACACCGCCGTCATGAATGGCACCAGCTCTGCTGCGCCCAATCTTTCCGGCGTGATTGCACTGATGCTTCAAGCCAACCCCAACCTGGGATACAGGGACGTCAAATACATTCTTGCAAAGACTGCGAAAAAAACAGACGCCAGTCGCGTGGGCGTCACCACGAGCGGGCTCATTTCAGGCACGCCTGTTACCTTGGACCAAGGGTGGGTCAGAAATGCTGCGGGTTATTGGTTCTCCAATTGGTATGGGTTTGGCACCGTTGACGCGGCGGCGGCGGTGAGTGAGGCTAAAACCTATGTCAACTATTTGCCAACCATGCAAACTGCAAGTGCGAACATGAATTTTTCAAGCACGGAAAACGTGCCGCAATACAGTACTGTGGGCTCCACTTTGAATTTCACGATGGCCCCATCATTTACAAAGGTCGAACATGCCATGGTGATTTTGAACTTGAACGACAGTCCTGGCCTCCTCTGTAATCAGATTGAGTTGACCTCGCCCAGCGGCACCAAATCTATTTTGATGCACGCCCTGAACGGTTATTCCAACAACGGGGTGCCGCAACAATCCATTACCAACTCACGTATTCTGAGCAATGCGTTTTATGGCGAGAGTACGGCGGGCACATGGCGACTGAAGTTTTATGACTTTTGCCCAACGTCGATTGGCTCACGAACAAGTTTCTTGTCAACCGACACGCAATCTCTCATCTTGACAGGCCATTGAGTTTCCATATGAAAAAAATCTTCATTAGCTTGTGCGTGTGCCTGCTTGCACTCATGGGTCATGCGCAAATTTTGTTGCCCAATGCACCCGCCCCGTTAAGGGCAGTGGTTAATCCAGAGATGCTGATTCAATTCAATGGTCAGCGAATGGAAGTCTTGGCGACTCAGCGTGGCGTTCGAAATGTGGCGGGCACCTACACCCTCATCACTGCCGATGCCACCGATGGTCTTTCTCGTGACAAATTAGGCGTGGCCTACAGCTATGCTCGGCGTGGCCCTGTTTTTCTCACGGGTGAGGTGAGTGCCAAACTGCGCACAGGATTTCAAGCGAGCGCGCTCAGTGGCTTGGGCGTCGACATTCGATTGCTGGCGCCACCGGATGTCTATATCTTGACGGTCAGTACGCCGCCTGCAATAGTGAACTTGGTCAAACAACTTCAACTCAACCCTGCGGTGGAATGGGTTGAGCCCTTCACGGTTCAAGACAACATCAACTGATCTTCATGCGTCGCTTACGCCCCTATTGGGACTCACTATCCCATGCCAACACAACGCCTTCATTGACCGCATTTTCAATTTGGCTTTCTTGGGCGCAACTCATTACATGGGGCAGTGTGTTCTATACCTTCTCATTGTTGATGGGCCCGGTCGAGAGAGAGTTGGGCATCAGTAGAGCAGACGCCTCTTTAGGCTTCAGCCTGGCATTGTTGGCCGATGGGTTGATGGCCTATCCCATTGGTCGCTGGATCGATCGTGGCCATGAACGTCGTGTCTTGGTTTGCGGATCTGCATGGGTTGGTTTCTGCTTGTTCATGCACAGTTTTATCGACTCCTTGGCAGGCTTCTATGCGGTTTGGTTGGGGCTTGGCTTGGGCATGTCCGCCACGTTGTATGCGCCCGTATTTGCAGTGGTGACGCGCAGATTTCCCGACGACTTCAGGCGCGCCATTATCATCATGACGTTTTTAGGTGGGCTGGCCAGTACGGTGTTCATTCCACTTTCATCTTGGCTGATCCATTCGATGGGTTGGCGACATGCGGTATGGGTACTGGCAATGTTTCAATGGTTGATCTGTCTGCCTTTGCATGCTTGGCTGTTGCGAGGTGCGCACCAGAAAACCGCCAACACGCCCCTGTCAAATAATGCATCGCCAGAGCCCCTGGTTCCATCACCCGAGATCTCCATTGCCTTACATCTAAAGCGTGCGCCCTTCTGGCTGCTTGCTGGTTTTATGCTGATGACTGCTATCGTGAGTTCGGCATTACCGGCACACATGGTGAGTTTGCTCGAAGAGGCCCATCTGTCACCCGCATGGGTGATCGCCATTCCGGCATCCATTGGCGTCATCCAAGTCTTGGGGAGGCTCTTGCTGTTTCTTTTTGAAAAACATTTGGATGTGCATACCGCCAACAGGTGGATTCCGTGTTTGGTACCTCTAGGTTTGGTATTTTTAGTGGCTGGCGGAATAGGGCCCTGGGCCGCTTTGTTGTTTGTGACTTTTTATGGCCTTGGAAACGGTTTGAACACGATCGTCAAAGGGACGGCCATGGCGCAGTACGTTAGCCGCGACCATGTGGGCCAACTGAATGGGGTGCTGGGCGTGCCATTGGCCATTGGCCGTGCATTTGCACCCTGGGCTTTGGGATTGATGTGGACGCCAGAAGCGGGTTACACCCACGGCCTGCGCTGGCTGTTGGTGGTCGGCTTAGTGGGTGTGGCTTGTTTGTGGTGGGCGCAAATCAGCGCTCACAAATTAGGTGCCAGCAATCGCTGAACATCGGCCACTTTCAAGTTTTGACGCTTGGCCAAATCTTGCACTTGGTCTTCTCCCACTTTGCCTACGCTGAAGTACTGGCTTTCTGGGTGGCTGAGATAAAAACCTGACACGCTGGCAGCGGGTGTCATGGCCAAACTGCTCGTCAGACTCATGCCAATTTCTTCGCACTGCAAAAGTTCGAACATTTGTTTTTTCACAGAATGGTCCGGGCATGCAGGGTAACCTGGTGCCGGCCTGATGCCTTGGTATTTCTCTGCAATCAAGTCGTCGAGTTGGGTGTTTTCTTGTGCCGCATAACCCCACAAGTCCTTGCGCACACGTTCGTGCATGCATTCAGCAAAGGCTTCTGCAAAACGATCGGCCAAGGCTTTGAACATGATGGCGCTGTAGTCGTCCAGTGCCGCCTCAAATGCTTGCTCGCGTTTTTCTACGCCAATGCCTGCTGTGACGGCA
This sequence comes from uncultured Burkholderiales bacterium, assembly GCA_903844775.1. Lineage (GTDB taxonomy): Bacteria > Pseudomonadota > Gammaproteobacteria > Burkholderiales > Burkholderiaceae_C > Limnohabitans_A. The sequence continues at coordinate 31,261 of CAIMUZ010000138.1, forward strand.
AACATGCCCACATAATCTTGAAGCTGAGTGGGTTTGCCTTGCGGATCTGAACGTGGCGCCACAAAATCGGCCAAGCATCGGCTGGGTTTTCCAGCTTGCTTTTCAGTTTGTTGGCGCAGCCCATGCCATGTGAGCACCGGCGATTCACGCGACTCGTCGGCATACAAAACAATGTCATCGTGATTAACGCTGTTGGCGGGGTACAAGCCCATCACCCCGTGCGCCGTAATCCATCGGCCTTCAATGATTTTTTGCAACATTTTTTGCGCATCGTTGAAAACTTTTTGCGCTTCAACGCCCACCACTTCGTCTTTCAAAATGGCAGGGTAAGGGCCGGCCAAATCCCAAGTCTGGAAGAAGGGTCCCCAGTCAATGTAGCGCGCCAACTCGGCCAGGTCAAAGTTCTTGAACACACGACGGCCAATGAATTTTGGGGTTCGTGATTTGAAGGCACGCCAATCAACATTCGTTTTGTTGCCGCGCGCTTTGGCCAAAGGCCACATCGGCGTTTGTTTTTTGTTGGCGTGCATCTCACGCACTTTGGCGTAGTCTGCGTTAAGTTCATCAATGTAGGTGGCGGCATGGTCAGACAACAAGCCTTGCGCCACACTCACGCTGCGAGAAGCATCGGGTACATAGACCACCGGGCCTTCGTAGTGCGGGGCAATTTTGACGGCTGTGTGGACGCGGCTGGTGGTGGCGCCGCCAATCAACAAAGGCATTTTGCGCAAACGAAAATGCGCGTCTTTTTGCATTTCGCTGGCCACGTACTGCATCTCTTCCAGGCTGGGCGTAATCAGTCCCGACAAGCCAATGATGTCGGCATTTTCTTCTTTGGCCTTGGCCAAAATTTCATGGCAAGGCACCATGACGCCCATGTTAACCACGTCAAAGTTATTGCACTGAAGCACCACCGTCACAATGTTTTTGCCGATGTCGTGCACATCGCCCTTGACGGTGGCGATCACAATCTTGCCCTTGGATTTAACGTCTTGGCCCGCGGCTTCTTGTTGGCGCTTTTCTTCTTCAATGTAGGGCACCAAGTGCGCCACCGCTTGCTTCATGACTCGCGCCGATTTGACCACTTGCGGCAAGAACATCTTACCTTGGCCAAACAAATCGCCCACCACGTTCATGCCGTCCATGAGCGGGCCTTCGATCACATGCAAAGGCCGGCCGTTCTTGGCCAAAATTTCTTGGTATACCTCTTCGGTGTCTTCGGTAATAAAGTCAGTAATGCCATGCACCAAAGCGTGTGACAAACGGGCAGACACCGAGACTGGCGCCTCCAGCGTGCCGCGCCACGCCAGCTTTTGCGAATCGTCTTTGGCAGCGCCTTTGGCGTTGTCGGCCACTTCCACCAAACGTTCGCCCGCATCAGGGCGGCGATTCAAAACCACATCTTCTACGCGTTCGCGCAAGTCAGGTTCGAGCTGGTCGTACACACCTAACATGCCCGCATTGACAATGCCCATGTCCATGCCCGCTTGAATGGCGTGGTACAAAAACACGGTGTGAATGGCTTCGCGCACAGGGTCGTTGCCGCGAAAACTAAAAGACACATTGGAAACACCGCCCGACACTTTGGCACCTGGCAAATTCTGTTTGATCCAGCGCGTGGCTTCAATGAAATCGACGGCGTAGTTGTTGTGCTCTTCAATGCCGGTGGCAATGGCAAAAATGTTGGGGTCAAAAATAATGTCTTCGGGCGGAAAATCCACCTCGTCCACCAACACGCGGTAGGCACGTTCGCAAATTTCAATCTTGCGTTGGTAGGTATCGGCTTGGCCTTTTTCATCAAACGCCATGATCACCGCGGCAGCGCCATAGCGCTTGATGAGTTGCGCTTGTTGCTTGAAGCCTTCGACGCCCTCTTTCATGCTGATGGAATTGACAATGCCCTTGCCTTGAATGCAGCGCAAACCCGCTTCAATCACGCTCCACTTGGAGGAGTCGATCATGATGGGTACGCGGGCAATGTCGGGCTCAGAAGCAATGAGGTTCAAAAACCGCACCATGGCCGCTTGGCTGTCCAACATGGC
>CAIMUZ010000139.1 GCA_903844775.1 uncultured Burkholderiales bacterium
AGTTCTGCTATAGTCGAGCAAATTAGTCAACATCCTAGGAAATAGCCATGCGCCTTACCACCAAAGGTCGATTTGCGGTCACCGCCATGATCGATTTGGCCCTGCGACACCATTCCGGTCCTGTGACGCTGGCAGCCATCAGCCAAAGGCAAGAAATCTCCCTTTCTTACTTAGAGCAACTGTTTGGCAAGCTTCGCCGTCACCAATTGGTAGAGTCCACCAGGGGCCCTGGCGGTGGTTACACCTTGGCCAAAAAGGCTTCAGAAATTACCGTGGCCGATATTATTTTGTCGGTGGACGAGCCCATCGATGCCACCCACTGCGGCGGCAAAGAAAACTGCCACGGCAGCAGCGGCCGCTGCATGACCCATGATTTGTGGTCGGCTTTGAACTCACGCATGGTCGAGTTTTTAGATTCCGTTAATTTGCAAAAATTGGTTGACGATCAATTGGCAGCGGGCCACACCATTGAAAACAAGCCCGCCATCAAGCGCGCCATTTCTGCCATGCCAGTGACACAGACCATTCGTGTTAACGCACCCAATTCTGTGTTTGCCTTGGGCAACACATTTGTTAAATCTTGAGAAGTTTTCAAGCATGAATTCCACACCGCACTTCCCCATTTATCTCGACTACAGCGCCACCAATCCCTGCGATCCGCGAGTGGTCGATGCCATGATTCCTTGGTTGCGTGAGCACTTTGGCAACCCTGCATCACGCAGCCATGCGTGGGGCTGGGAAGCCGAAGCGGCTGTCGAAAAAGCCCGCGTCGATGTGGCCGAGCTTATTGGTGCCGATCCTCGTGAAATTGTGTGGACCAGTGGCGCCACCGAGTCCAACAACTTGGCCTTGAAAGGCGCTGCGCAGTTTTACAAAAGCCGCGGCAAGCACCTGATTACCGTTAAGACAGAACACAAAGCGGTCCTCGACACCATGCGTGAACTCGAGCGCCAAGGCTTTGAAGTTACCTACCTTGTCGTGCAAGAAGACGGTTTGCTCAACATCGAAGTGTTCAAGGCTGCTTTGCGCCCCGACACCATTTTGGTCAGCGTCATGTTTGTCAACAACGAAATTGGTGTCATTCAAGACATTCCGGCCATTGGCGCCATTTGCCGTGAAAAGGGCATCATCTTTCACGTCGATGCAGCGCAGGCCACTGGCAAATTTCACATCGACCTGAGTACCTTGCCTGTCGATTTGATGAGCTTGACAGCACACAAAACTTATGGCCCTAAAGGCATTGGTGCTTTGTATGTGAGCCGCAAACCTCGCGTTCGCCTGGAAGCGCAAATGCACGGTGGCGGCCACGAGCGTGGCATGCGTTCTGGCTCTTTGCCCACGCACCAAATTGTGGGCATGGGCGAAGCCTTCCGCATTGCTCGCCTCGAAATGGACCAAGACATTGCCAAAGTCAAAGCTTTGCAGGAGCGCCTCTTCAATGGTTTGAAAGATGTCGAGCAAGTGTTCTTAAACGGTCATCCCACAAAGCGCGTGCCCCACAACATCAACATGAGTTTCAACTATGTTGAAGG
>CAIMUZ010000140.1 GCA_903844775.1 uncultured Burkholderiales bacterium
ACTTTTTCACCGCGCTTGAGCGAGTATTCCAAGGCCCAGACTTTGCTGGGATCATCGGCTTTGGCAGCCATTTTCTTTTTCTCAGCATCGACCCATTTTGTGTAGTCTTCAGCCGAGACAACTTTCACATGAATAGGCATGTAGGCGTGCTCTTTTCCGCACAACTCTTGGCACTGACCGTGAAAATCGCCCACGCGTTCGGCGCGAAACCACGTATCACGAACGAAGCCAGGAATGGCGTCTTGTTTGATGCCCAGTGATGGCACAGCGAAAGCGTGAATCACGTCATTGGCCGTGGTGATCACACGAACTTTTTTGCCAACAGGCACCACCAATGCGTTGTCGACCTTCAAAAGGTAATCGTCGCCAGCAGGCTTGCCTGCATTGGACATTTCGCGGTGTGCATTGTCCAAGGTAGAAATGAAGCCAATGCCTTCTCCTTCACCCTTGATGTAGTCATAGCCCCATTTCCACTGATAGCCAGTGGCCTTGACCGTCAAATCTGCATTGGTGGTGTCTTTGGAGGCCACCAACACTTTGGTGGCGGGCAAAGCCATCAAGATCACAATGATGAAGGGGACGATGGTCCAAATGATTTCAACCGTCATGGACTCATGAAACGTGGCGGGCTTGTGGCCGACCGATTTGCGGTGCTTCCAAATGGAATAAAACATGACCGCGAAAACTGCCACAAAAATCACAGTGCACAAGACCATCATGAACACATGAAGGGAGTGTTGCTCTTCGGCAATTTTGGAGGCTGCTGGGTGAAAGTCCAGCTGGTTCACAGCAGGGCCACCTGGCAAATCGTTAACGGCGTAGGCGGCTGTTGCCACCCATGCACCAGCCCAAATACCCGCTTGGCTTAGCAAAGAGGACAATGTTTTGGAAATGCTCTTCATAGTTTTCACAAACTTCCAAGTTTCAAATGAAACCACTACAGTTAATAAAGGGGACTCTCAGTGTCGCACCGTTGACGGCTCAAAAAAGCATCAGTGATTCGGGTTAACGCTAGGAATTTTAACCGAGTTGAAGGGCATCTTTGCGCTTTATCAAACTTGATCGTGTTTCTTTAGGGGATTTTGAAGCATTTGACGCATGTCATCCAAGTTAATTTCACTTTGTGATGCCACCTTGATGCGCGGCTGAGGCTTCAATGCATGACCATAAACCACCTCGAAAGTGAGCGCCAATCGGCCTTGCGAGTCTTTTTGCGCCAATGACAAAAGGGCATTTTGGAAATTTTTGTACCAATTTTTGCCACGCAAGCCTTTGAACCTGCTGACATGAAAATTACGCCCTAAGTTACGCAAATCTTCAACAAGTTTGTCTGGATTGATGTAAGTCAAGGTGATTTTTTCCATGTCCATCACGGGTTCTGCAAAACCCGCGTGTACCAACATGTCACCCCAGTCGTGCATGTCCGTGAATTCATGCGAGGGCATCGGCCAACCCTCTTTCGCATAAACCGTTCTCAATTCTTTCAAGGTATCGGGGCCCAAACAAGAAAACATCAAGAACCCATCAACCGCCAAAACACGATGCCATTCGGCCAACAAAGCTTGCGGGTCTGCTGCTTGATGCAGCAACATATTGGCCCACACCAGGTCCATGCTGTGAGGCTTCAAAGGCGCAGTTTTTAATTTTGATTGAAACCAAGTCGATGGCTTCCACCAGGGCGCTTGGACATTGGCTTGCACCCAAGCCATTTCAGCCTCTCGATCGGCCAACAAATGCCCAATGGCTTGCGGGTAGCGCCGCCTCAACAAAGCCAAAATATTGAGTCCCGCGCGAAGCGGGTTCCAACAAACCCAAGACTTGGGCTGTAAACGAATAAACGCCAGCCGCTCTTCCATTCTGCGCGCCACTTCTTCATGCAGCCAAGGTGATGCGGCGCTTGCAGTCTGATGGGACGCTTGGACCAAGGGCAAAGCACCCCATCTGCGAGCAGCAATGGGGTCTAAGCTAGGAGGGCGTTCATGAGGCATGCGATTGAAAGCGATTGATTGGCTATGCGCAGTATATTGATTTGCAATGTACTTCCCCAGCCAATGCGCCATTTGCAAAGCTTGGCCGTCCCATGTCATTTGCGATGCCTGTGTTGCGGCGTTTGGCAGACCTGAAGACCGATGCCAACTGTGTGCGTGCCAATCGAAGTCAGTCCACTGCAGCCATTGCCTTCAACATCCACCCACTTTGAACGCCTGTTGGGCTGCCATGCCTTATGCATGGCCTTGGTCGGGGCTGCTTGCTAAATTTAAGTTTCAAAATCAACCCGCATGGGCACAACACTTTGCCAACCTGATGAAAAGTGCCCCCTTTGTAGCCGATGCCATCGATCAAGCCGATGGGCTGATTCCAATTCCGCTGTCGTCGAAGCGTTTGGCGGAAAGAGGCTTTAATCAATCGCTGGTGTTGTCCCAAAAATTAAGCCCGCAAAAAACCCACCTTCAGACCCTGCTCAAAATGCGACACACGCCTGCCCAAAGCAGTCTGCCAAGGCATGAAAGGCTGACCAATCTGAAAGATGTCTTTGCGTTGGCACCGCTAGAGTTTGCCAAACTCAGGGGGCAACGCATCATGCTGATTGACGATGTTATGACCAGTGGCGCTACGCTCAATGCCGCAGCCTTGGTTTTAAAGCAAGCCGGGGTGTCGCATGTTTCGGCCTTGGTGTTTGCCAGAACACCGCCCTAAAGCAAGGACAATAGGGGCATGTTTCAAATTGTTTTGGTCGAACCTGAAATCCCACCCAATACGGGCAACGTGATTCGCCTCGCTGCCAACACGGGATGCGCTTTGCATCTGATTGAGCCTCTGGGTTTTTCAATGGAAGACAAGCACATGCGACGTGCTGGTCTGGACTATCACGAATACGCCAAAGTGAAACGGCACGCCAACTGGGCTGCATTTTTAGCGGCAGAGCAACCCAATTTGTCACGCATGTTTGCGCTCACCACCCGAGGCACACGCTACGTACAAGATACGTCTTTTCAAAAGGAAGATTGGTTTGTGTTTGGTGCCGAGACTCGAGGGCTTGCACCCGAGTTGCGAGAAAGCTTTGAACCCGCCAATCGATTAAAGCTGCCCATGCTGGCTGGCCAACGCAGCTTGAATTTGTCCAACAGTGTGGCGGTCACGGTGTATGAAGCTTGGCGGCAAAATGCTTTTGCCATGCCCACTCAAGCGTAATAACGCGCCAAGCTTTCTGCGATGCACGCAGGCTTGTCAGAGCCTTCGCGTTCGATGGTCATCTCCCAGGCAAACTGCATGCCATTGTTCTCAATGGGCGTTGCACTCAGAAGCTTCATGTGGCCTCGCAAATGACTTCCGACGGGCACCGGCGAAGTAAAACGCACTTTATTGAGTCCGTAATTGACACCCATTCGCACATCATTGATTTTGATGGCACTTTCGGAAAGCTTCGGGATCAGTGAGAGCGTTAAAAATCCATGCGCAATGGTTCCACCAAACGGTCCCGCTTTGGCTTTCTCCACATCAATGTGAATCCACTGATGATCTCCTGTGGCGTCGGCAAACTGGTTCACTTGGTCTTGCGTAATTTGCGTCCAAGGTGAGACTGCCACGGTTTGACCCACGCAAGCGGCAAGATCTTGAAGTGTTTGAAATGTTTTCATAAAACGCACTCTAACCAGCTTTGGATCAGAGATCAATCACCACATTGCCTAATTGTCCGGCTTCAACGGCTTCATGGGCTTGCACAATTTGATCCAAACTAAAGCGCGCACCAATGGTGTGTTGAAGTTGACCGGCTGCGAGCAATTCGTTAAGGCGATTGACACACCAAGCCCTGTCTGAAGGCAACAAGTCGTAGACCAAGAAAAATTTCAAACCAATCGAATTAAACAACAAAGGTCGGAAGGTCAAGGGAATATCACCCACCACATTAGAACCAAAGCCGACCAATTGGCCGTGTGGTGCCAAGCCACCTTTGGTCACCCACTGAGAAGCAGTCGCAAAGTCCATGTCAATGATCACGTCGACACCCCGGCCTTGGCTAAACGCTTTCAATCTTTCCAGCACAGGCTCTGTTTTGTAAAAAATAGTTTCTAAAGCGCCAGCTGCCTTGGCATGCGCCGCTTTTTCTTCAGAGCCCACTGTGCCAATCACATGACCACCATATTGCGTCACGAGTTGGGTGACGTAATGACCCACAGCAGAAGAAGCGCCAGTGACCAACACTTTTTTACCGCGTAAATTGTCGTTGCCCGCCAAATGCACGGCTTGAATGGCCGTTAAGCCCGGAATGCCCATGCAAGCACCCGCCGCAAAATCGGTGTTGTCCGGCAGTTTCACGGCTTGTGCTTCTGGCACCACAATGGCTTCAGATGCAGTGCCGTGAGAGCGTTGCCACTGCGCATTCCAAATCCAAACCCGCTCGCCCACTCGCTGTTGTGAAACACCTTCACCCACCGCTTCAATGACGCCAGCGCCATCGCTGTGGGGCACCACCCAAGGGTCGGTTAAAGGCTTTGCGCGGCGTGACTTCACATCGGAAGGATTCACGCCGGAGGTGGCCAATCGTACACACACCTCACCCGCACCGGGCGCATTGAGTGGCAAGGACCCCAGCACAATGACATCACGGGCCTCGCCGTTTTTTTCATACCAAGCTGCGCGTGTGGTGAGAGCTGTCGTCATTTTGATATCCTTAAACGCGTTCCAAAATCAAGGCAATGCCCTGACCCACGCCAATGCACATGGTGCACAGTGCATAGCGGCCACCCGTGGCATGCAAACGATTCACTGCAGTCGTGGCCAAACGAGCACCCGAGGCGCCCAATGGGTGCCCCAGTGCAATCGCGCCACCCCAAGCATTGACGCGCTCGTCGTCGTCTTTCAAGCCCAACATACGAAGCACCGCCAAGCCCTGCGCGGCAAAGGCTTCGTTCAATTCAATCACGTCAATTTGATCAAGTGTTAATCCGGTTTGGGCCAATACTTTCAAGGTGGCCGGTGCAGGGCCAATGCCCATCACGCGCGGCGCCACACCCGCAGTCGCCATGCCCACCACGCGAGCTTTGGGTGTGAGACTGTACTTGCCAGCCAAGGTTTCGTTGGCCAACAGCAATGCACACGAGCCATCGTTGACGCCACTGGCATTGCCTGCGGTCACGGTGCCATCAGGGCGCACCACCCCTTTTAATTTGGCCAAGGATTCCATGCTGGTTTCGCGAGGATGTTCGTCTTTGTCGACCACAATGGCATCGCCCTTTTTCTGGGCAATCGTGACAGGGGTAATTTCACGCGCCAAGTGGCCCGCCTTCTGCGCTGCCACGGCTTTCATTTGGCTGTTCAAAGCCATTTTGTCTTGGGCCTCGCGTTCAATTTTGTAATCGGTGGCCACGTTTTCTGCGGTCTCTGGCATGGAGTCCACACCATATTTTTCTTTCATTAATTTGTTGATGAAGCGCCAGCCAATGGTGGTGTCATAGACCGCGTTGGTACGGCTAAATGCTGTTTCAGCTTTGGGCATGACAAAGGGCGCGCGGCTCATGCTCTCAACACCGCCGGCAATCATCAAGCCAGCCTCCCCCGATTTGATAGCGCGCGCTGCAGAGCCCACCGCGTCCAAACCAGATCCGCACAAACGGTTCAAGGTGGCACCGGGCACATCGATTGGCAAACCAGCCAACAAACTGCTCATGTGCGCCACGTTGCGATTGTCTTCTCCCGCTTGATTGGCATTGCCATAGAACACATCGGTCACGGCAGCCCAGTCGACTTGTGGGTTGCGTTGCATCAGTGCGCGCAAAGGGATGGCGCCCAAGTCATCGGTTCGGATACTGGACAAAGCGCCGCCATATCGACCGAAAGGGGTACGGATGGCATCGCAAATGAAGGCTTGAGTGAAGTTGCTGCTCATGGTTTGGCTTTAGGAGGGTTCAGTGTTGAAAGAGTCATGCAATATAGTGCATGCCTTGACATAATTCAAGCCGGAGGCCACCTAAGCGACAATTCAACCATGCTGATACAACCCTCTCAAGCCGATGTCAGGCGCTTTTTTTGCGGCGCTTATGCCAAATTCAGGTCAGGCGCGACCTTGGAGCCCATTGAAATTTTGGCCAGCCAGTGGATCAATGAACATCCGGAATACCACGCCGAATTGGCGGATGTGGATGCCGCTTTGGCAGCCATGCAGAACGTTGATCCGGCCAGGGACAACCCCTTCTTGCATTTGTCGATGCACTTGTCGATCAGTGAACAGTGCAGCATTGATCAGCCGCGCGGCATTCGTCAGGCAGTTGAATTGCTCAGCCACAAAAAACAATCTTTGCACGACGCTCATCACGCCACGATGGAATGCTTGGGACGCATGATTTTTGAAAGCCAACGCGCTGGCAAAATGCCCGATGGCCAGGTCTACATTGACTGCGTGCAAAGGCACGCTACGAAGGACTGAAGTCGATCAGCGGAATTTAGACTGGGGCACCGTCTTTAGCTCGCCATCCAAAGAACCGATGTAAGCAGACATCGCTTTCAATTCATTGTTAGTGAATTGTTTGGCAATACCGCCCATCACACCGTTGTTACGACCCCATGTGGCTTGGTTTTCAGTCTTGTAGGACTTCAAAGCCACATACAAGAAGTCTTTGTGCTGACCTGCAATTTTGGGGTAGCTGGGGTCCAGCGGCTTGGAGAACCTCTCGCCGTGGCAAGAGACGCAAGCGCCTTTTTTCAGCAACTCGGCAACTTTAGCGTCAGGGGCTTTGGCCACCACAGGCGCAGCGCCTTCAACCACGCCGTGTTGAGCGTAGTAGGCTGAAATATCAGCAATGTCTTGGTCGGTCAGGCTGGTTGCAATACCGCGCATGGTGGGGTGCTTGCGATCACCTTTTTTGTAGGCATTCAAAGAGGCCGCAATGTACTTGGCACCTTGACCTGAGATCATTGGCACACGGTACACCTCAGGGAAGCTGGCTTGGTAGCCTTTGATGCCGTGGCAACCAATGCACATGGCAATCTTGGCTTCGCCAGATTTGGCGTTACCCTGCACATCTTGTGCATGGGCGGAAAAAACGGTCGCTGAAGTGACAGTTAAAGCGATCAAAGAGGATAACAAAGCGTTCATTTTGCGAGCACAATCAAACATGGATTGATGAAAATCAATGCGGGATTATATCTAGTGAGCCTACTCAATCCTGACTTTTCTCACATCAAACAACTTTTAATCTACTTTTTCAGTCAATTATGAAATTCCAAGGGACCGAAAACTACGTTGCCACGCAAGATTTGAAACTTGCTGTCAATGCCGCCATCACATTGAAGCGTCCTCTACTGGTCAAGGGAGAGCCTGGCACCGGCAAAACCATGTTGGCAGAGGAAGTTTCAGAGGCTCTGGGGCTGAAACTCATTCAGTGGC
>CAIMUZ010000141.1 GCA_903844775.1 uncultured Burkholderiales bacterium
AGTGCAGCTTCTCCAAATTTCAGCGGATCAAATTGAGGTACGGTGTTCACGTTGGGTCCAATAAATGAATCAAATTTCTCAGATACTACGCAAACAGCGAGCCAACCCACAAAAAACACTTAAAACACCAAACTTAGGTGGTTTAAGTGGTACAAATAGCCCAAAACCGATCCTCAACTGGTTTTCACGGCAAAAATTGCAGGCCCGCCTTGTTGGCCCTTGGCAATTTATGCCGCGAAAACGCAAGAACAGAAAGCTGAATTGGCTGAGTCCTCAGACACCAGTGAAGAAAAGCAACTAGACCCGACCGAGCGGCGGCTTGAACGCGCGCGGGAGGATGGGCAGTTTGCGCAGTCACGGGACCTCACCACCTTCTTGGTGCTCTTGCTGTTTGCAGCTTTTTTTGTGGGCGTTGGCGGCTCACTGATGGCGGGCTTGGTGGAGTTGGTCAAACAAGGCCTCAGCTTTGGTTCCAGTGAAGATTGGCAAACCCATTTGAACGATTGGGCCAGTGGCCCCCTGGTGAGTGCCATGCTGTGGGTTTTGGCCATCGTCCTGCCCTTGTGGTTTGTTTCGGCCTTGGCCCCTTTGGCGATGGTGAAGTTTCAGCCAGTTTGGGCTTTCAAACTCAATCCTGGCCGGCTCGACCCCTTTGCGGGCTTGGGCCGAATTTTTTCAACCGACACCCTGACTGAAGTGGCCAAGAACATTTTGAAAGTCATTGTGGTCTTTGGTGTGGGCGTGGCCTACGTCACCAGCCTCATGGGCAACCTCAGCGTGCTTTCCAGGCAGGATTTGAACCAAGCGCTTGCCAACAGTTTGGGGCTGATCGAAACCGGCTTGTTGCTGTTGCTGTTGCCCATTGTGGTGGTGGCGGCGGTGGATGTGGTCATTCAATGGTTCAGCTTCTCGAAGAAAATGAAAATGAGCCAAGAAGAGATGAAGCAGGAGATGAAAGAGAGTGAAGGCTCGCCCGAGCTGAAAAATCGCCTCAGGCAGCGTCAGCGTCAAATTGCCACGTCGCGCATGATGTCCGCCATGGAAAAAGCGGACGTGGTGCTGGCCAACCCCGATCACTACTCAGTTGCCCTCAGGTACGACGCCGAAAAAATGCGTGCCCCTATTGTGGTGGCCAAAGGCATGGACGAAATGGCCTTGTTAATTCAACGCTTGGCCAATGAAAACCAAGTACCGGTGGCACGCATTCCACCTTTGGCCAGGTTGTTGCACAAGCATTTGAAAGTGGGAGAGCCCATCCCCGCGCCCTTGTTTGAGGTGGTGGCCAAGGTGCTGGCCTGGGCCTATGAATTGAAGCAAGCCACGGCGGCAGACGAATTGCCACTGCCTGAAATTGGCGCTTTGCCAGACCTAGAGCTTGGGACTAAAGCCAGCGCGAATTAATTCGAAGGGTGACTCAAGGGCGGTTTGAACCAAGTCGGTGAAAGAGGGCAACAACAAAACCACCACCACGAAGGCCACAGGAATCATGATGGCAAAGCCCACTGAAAAAAGATTCATCTGCGGGCTGACCCGCGCCAAGATGGCCTGTGTCATGTTGAACAAGAAGTAAATGACGATGGCAGGAAGGGCCAAGACCAAGCCTAAAGAGAAGGCATCTTGCACCAAGCCCAGCACAGAGCTCCAGTCCCACGCAGCGGGCCAAGTTCCCAAGGGCAATACCTTGAAGCTTTGCACCAACAGCTCGAGCATGACCAAATGTATGTTCAATGTGAAGGCCAGCGCAATGGCCAACAAGCCTAAAAACTCGCCCACCAAACCAGAAGCCAAATTGGCATCCTGTTGCAGTGTGGCCGCAAAACTCAAACCGGATTGCTGCGACAGTACATCGGCCAGCATGTCCACCGCCGTCAAACCAATTCTGACCATCCAGCCCGATGTGAGCCCCACACCCAACTCAACAAACACCAGGGCATAGCCTGGCGGCATGCTGGCCAGTGGTGGAAGATTGTTTTGAACCAAGGGCACCAGTGCAAATGCAATGACCAATGCCAGCAAGACGCGCAAACGCATGGGGGCCGACCGAAATGCAAACAAGGGCATGGTCATGAAGCAACCCAAGAGTCGCACTGAAATAAGCATCCAGACCGTGACGGTCTGCGTCATCCAATCGGGGCTGATAGGGAGCATGGACTTAGCGCAGAATCTCTGGCAACTCTTGAATGACCTCGCGCAGGTAATCCACAAATATTGCCAAACTAACGGGCCCCGCAATGAGCATCACCACGGCAATCACGACCAATTTAGGAATGAATGCCACGGAGCTCTCATTGACTGAAGTTGCTGCTTGAATAATGCCAATGACCAGGCCCACAATGAGCAAGGAAATCAAAATCGGTCCGCTCAAGACAAAGGCCATCCAAAGCGCCTTGAAAGCTACTTCAATGACGAAGCCTGAATCCATCTTAGGTGACCTTGAAACTGTTAACCAAAGACGCGGCCAACAGCGACCAGCCGTCTGCCAGCGCAAACACCACCAACTTGAGTGGCAGCGAGAACATCATGGGCGAGACCATGACCATGCCCAGTGACGTCAAAATGCTGGCCACCGCAAAGTCAATGGCCAAGAAAGGCAGATAAATCAAAAAGCCAAACAAGAAACCTGTTTTGATCTCAGACACGGCAAAGGCGGGAATGAGCACCGTCATGGGCACATCGGCCCGGGTTTCAATGGGCTTGCCCCAAAGCGTGGCAAAAAGACTGAGGTCATCCTTGTTGGTTTGGCTGAGCATGAACTGCTTCAAAGGCTCGGTGCCAATGGCCACGGCCTCTTCAAACCCAATTTTGCCGCTGGCCAACGGCAAATACGCATCTCGGTACATGGATTCAAGCACGGGGTTCATGACAAAAAAAGTGAGGAACACCGACAGGCCAATCAAGACCAAATTGGGCGGCATGCTTTGCAGTCCCAAGGCTTGCCGCAACATAGAAAACACAATGAGTATTCGAATGAAGCTGGTCATGAGCATGAGCGCAGCCGGTAAAAAAGAAAGGGCCGTTAAGGCCAGCAATGTTTGCACAGGCACGGCATACACAGTGCCGGCTTTGGAAGTACTTGAAGTGACCAGCGGTAAGTTCTGGGCCGCTGCCCAACCGCAACACAGCAGGAGGGCAATGGCGACAAGCCATTTGAGGCTAAAGAACCTCATGCGCTGTTCTTTCCAGAAAGCAGGGTCATGAGTTGCCCGGCAAAACCCGATGGCAATGAACCCGAGTTGGCCATGGGTTCAAAATCATCTAACTCGGCCAACAAGCTGATGTGCGTGGGCGTATGGCCCAAGGCCAAAATTCGATCTTGCATGCGAACCACCAACAAGCGTTCGCGCGGACCCACTGGAAAAGCGGCTAACAATTGAATTTGTCCACCCACGGTGGTGCTTTGTGCGCCACGACGGAAAAGCCAGACCACCACGGCTGCAAGAACCACCAGCAAGCTGAGGGTGACCAAGCCTAGCCAAGCTCCGCCCCATACAGACGAGGATGAAGCGGACGAGCCGCTAGAAACTGGCGCTGACAGGGCTTGCGCTTGAGCGGCGATAGAGAAAATGCCTAAAAAGACAAATGCTGAAAGACGCAACAAGGATGACAGGTGGATCAATTTTTAGATTTCCGTAAACGCTCCGATGGTGAAATGATATCAGTCAAGCGGATGCCATAGCGATCGTCCACGATGACAACTTCGCCTTGTGCAATTAAACACCCGTTAACCACCAAGTTCAATGGCTCTCCAGCCTCGACGTCTAGCTCTATAACGCCACCATTTTGAACGGACATTAAATCACCCAAAGGCATTTTGGTCCGGCCCAGCTCAATCATGACCCGCACGGGCAGGGCCATGATCATGTCCATGTCATGAATGACGGGCTTGGCTGTGTCTGCTTCAAGGGCCGGCTCCTTGCCCCATTGGGTTAAGTCATCAGAGGGCCCTTTTTCAATCTGCTCAGTCACACGTCACCTTCACTTTCACTTTTCTGAATTTGTTGGTCTAGCTGGCTCAGGGCCTTGGCGGCATTGGCCAAATCGGTTTGCGCCTGGACGGGCATGTCAAGACTCCCTAGGTATTGACCTGAGGTGGCCCCTTCAAAGTCTTCAGTGGGGGCGGGCAACGGTGGCTGATTCATGTGCTCTACCTTCAGTGCATAGCGGCCATTTCGAACGCCGTATCGCCCGCTCAGTAAATTGACGCCATCGACCATCAGGCGAACCGGCGTTGACAAATCAATGGGCAGAACCTGCCCCAAAGACAAGGAGAGCAATTGCGCCACCGAAAGCTCTTTTTCACACAGCACAGCCACAGACTCCACAGGCTTGGCATACAACTGATGCTGCAGGCTGCGGCTCCAGCCAGCGGGTTGCCCTGACGTTTCGGAGGCATTGCGTGAGGTGCTGGGCGTTTGCCAATCTAATGCGCGCTTTGGCAGACACAGGTCAACCCTTAATTCGAGCAAGTTGAAATGAATGGCAAATTGGGCATGCAGCACCATGTCTTTGTGAGAGGTCAACCGAAGGGAAGACAGTTGCTGCTCTTGCCTTAAGGTTTGCAGGCGAATGGGATAAGCTGTTTGCCATGCTGCTTCATAGGCAGTGGCCATCGTTTCAAGCAAACGCTGCCGGATGCCCAATTCAATGTGCGTGAGTTTGCCGCTGCGTTCTCTGATGGGAATGATGCCGGCACCTCCAAACAAACAATCGACGGCCGCAGCCACCCAGCGTGTGTCAAAACTCCAGGCGCAAAGTGTTTGAAGTGCATCGATTTCAAAGACTTGAATGTCTGCAAAAGAAGGCGCTTCAAGCACAAAGGCTTCGTAAGTTTTCAGTGCCATGTCGCCAGCCAAAATCTTGACTTCAGCGGGAACCAAAGTGGACAAAGACTGACGCCACTGCGCGACAAACTGCATGTGCATGGCATCTATTTGCTCGCGATTCCAGTCTTGCGAGACTTGGGTGTCTAGGCCCTCAAGGGCTTCTTTGGCAAATGGAAATTGCATGTTGTCTGGATTGGTGTTCATAAGTTTCTTCTAGCTCAAAGCTTTACGCGTAGAGATAAACCTGGTTAGAACCTGCTTCGCGGGCGCGGTTTGCGCCTGCTTCACGCGGCGTCAAAACCTTGGGCGTGTCGCCTGCGCCGTTGTTGGCTGCATTGTTGTCGCCAAAGCCGCGCTCTTGCGAAAATGCAAAATCTGCGGCATTTGAAGATGCAGACTGACCTTGTTGACGCATATCGAGCTGTAGCTCCAAGCCCATTTGCTGAAATTGCTCACGCAATTGCGGGGCACTTTGTTCCAATCGGGTTTTGGTGGAGTCGCTCACCCCTTCAACAATCAGCAAGGCACCGCCGCGTTCGTCGAGCTTTAATTCAATGGTGAATTTGCTTTGGTCGGGTGGTGTGAGTTCCATCACCACATGACCACCACCTTGTCTGACCATCTTCTGAATTTCTAGCTGCACAGCGCCCGCATCTAAACGCACTTCATGGGGAACCAGGGGTGCTGCACGTTCTTGCGATCGCATCGAAATCCAATCCATGACGGTGTTAACGGGGCGTTGTGGACCACCCACCAAGCTGCTCACAAAACTAGGAGAGACATCTTCCAAACTTTGCGTAGTTTCTGGCCGGGGTGCCTCTTGCCCAAGCACTGCCGTGACGGAGGTGCTTGAATCTGCAGTAGCTTGAGCAGCAGCTAGCGCGTCGTTCAATAAAAGGCTTGTGCTTTGAACTTGTGCGTTCGACTTGGCCGCTGCAGCAAGGCTCAATGCGGTTTCTGGGGCTTTGGGACTCTTTAGAGACTCCGCTTTGGTCAACTTTGCATCGAAATTGAATGCGCTTTCTTGGGCCTGAGTAGCTTGAGTAGTTTGAGTTGCCTGGGTAGCTTGAATGGCTTGAGTATCTGCTTTTGGGTTGGGTGAGGCGTTTGACTTTTCAGTGGCCAAGTTGGTAAGCACCAGCGACTCAGCTGGGGTTGAAGAATGAATGAACCCTGTTTGCAATGCCTCTGTTTTTGCATCTGCTTTGACAACGCTGGTGCCACTCAAATTGGCAACAGTCAAAGCCGCTAAGGGCGTGCTGTATGGACCGGCCTCATTGGCGGCCGTGGCCTTCAAAGTCAAAGATGGGTTAACGGCAACTTGCGTTTCTCCTTGAGTTGCCAACTGATTGGCGATAACCGGTGCATTGAGTTGCGACAGATTGCGAGTGGCATTCGATGGATCAGACGTGGCCGGCTCAGCCTGTGCTGTTGTAAGCGTCGCCATGCGCGCTGCCTGACTTTCTGCCGATGCGTTGGCAGCGTTGTGACTCTCAGTGCTCAATGAAGGTTTATTCTGAGGCGATGCCAAAGTTGAAACAGAGGAAACGGGCGCCCCTTCCAGCATGTCTGAGCCCGTGGTTGGCGCCTGTGAGGCATGACCGACTTCTTGGCCCTGCTCTGAAGTGGCGCTGATAGAAAGTGCGGCCGACACTTCGGCTGAGTTGGAAGCAAGGGGCGCAGGTACATTGGCCACAGAAGCAGACATTTGCGCGGCCAAGTTGGCCGCTGCCAGCTCAGCGCCTTGCAATTGATTGGCCAAATCAAGGACCACGGCTTCTTGCTCTTCGGCCAGGATCGCTTCTGCCAATGCCGAGCCGGGAGCCGTATCCCCAGTCACTGAAAGATCTGCATCTGCCTGACCAGAGAAGGCAAAATTTGCATCCCCCACCGCATTCAAGAGAACTTCTGCCGGCAAAATTTGCAGGCCTGATACTTTATGACCCAACTCTTCATGCAGGTCTGAAGAGGTTTTTTCAGTTGCGTCGGATGGCACTGCAGCGGGTTGCATGGCAGCTGCCAGCTCCTCTGTAAAGCCTTCTTCTGGCGCAATGACCGAAGGGTCTAGCGTGTCAGAAGGGGGCGTTGGAACTGCCGCAGAAGTTGGATTCGATACAAAGATGGCCATGATTTAATTTCCCATATTTAAACCATCTCATGCAACTTCGGTGCCACCTTGCTATTTGCTTTGTTGGCGAGCCTGTAAAACGTCTTCCAGCGCCTTGTCCTCATGCCTTTCAGATTGCAGTTGGCGCTCTTGTTTGCGCTTGGCCAAGAAAGATTGGAGGGTTTTGAGTCGCTGCGCATCGTGCAAAGCTTTGTCCAGTGCTTCTCGGCTTTGTGACTTCAAAGCCTGCACCTCGGGCTCTTGTGATTTGGCCGTGGCCCGCAAATTCAGACCAAAGTTGGCTTGGGTTTGCAAATTCAAAACGGTATCGCCTTGTTGCGCCGTCTTGACCCACTGAGTCTCGTATTCCTTGGCATACGACTCAACCTGCAAATTGAAATTGCGCACCCGTTCGTATTCCGCCTGCACCCTTTTTGACTGTGCCACCGATCGATCTTTGCGTAATTTCAGCATTTGCTGAAGCACT
This sequence comes from uncultured Burkholderiales bacterium, assembly GCA_903844775.1. Classification (GTDB taxonomy): domain Bacteria; phylum Pseudomonadota; class Gammaproteobacteria; order Burkholderiales; family Burkholderiaceae_C; genus Limnohabitans_A. Next base: position 7,418 of record CAIMUZ010000141.1, read on the forward strand.
TCAAACACACGATTGCTCATATTTTGGAGGCCCTCGCAATGCTGCTCAAGGCCGTCACGCTGCCTGCCAGGTCGGCGACTTGGTGTGACTCTTGTTGCAGAAAAGTCTGGATGTGAGGCCACAACCTGAGCGCAGCATCTAGATCTGGATCGCTGCCTTGCATGTAGGCGCCCATGGACACCATGTCCCTGCTTCGCTCATGCCGGCTGATCAATTGTTTGATGCGCCTGGCCGCCATGACGTGATCTGGAGAGGCCACCTTGGGCATCACCCTTGAAATTGATTTTTCAATGTCAATGGCAGGATAGTGGCCTGCATCTGCTAATTCGCGAGACAAGAAAATATGCCCATCCAGCACACCTCGCGCTGCATCTGCCACAGGGTCGTGCACGTCGTCGCTTTCTAAAAGCACCGTGTAAAAAGCCGTTAAAGAGCCTTCAGGATGTTCGCCGTTGCCTACTTTTTCGACCAGGGCGGGCAGTTTGCCAAACACACTGGCAGGGTAGCCTCGGGCCACTGGCGCTTCGCCCAAGCTCAAGCCAATTTCACGTTGCGCCATGGCATAGCGGGTGAGGGAGTCCACAATCAAAACCACATGCTTACCTTGGTCTCTGAACCACGTGGCCACGTCGGTGGCGTATTCAGCACCCTTGGCGCGCGCAAGGGGCGAGGTGTCGGCAGGGGAGGCCACCACCACGGCGCGGGATCGAGACGTCTCGTCCAATTGGTCATCGCAAAATTCGCGCACCTCGCGACTGCGTTCACCCACCAGCGCAATCACAATGACATCGGCCACGCAATTGCGCGTGAGCATGGAAAGCAACACGCTCTTGCCCACGCCAGAACCCGCAAACAAACCCATGCGCTGACCTCGCCCGACCGACAGCATGGCATTGATGGCGCGCACACCCGTGTCAAGAGGCTCATGAATGGGTTTTCGCTTCAAAGGGTTGGGGGACGCAAAGCGCGTCAAGTTGTCGCTCCAACTAGCGCCCCCTAAACCATCCAGCGGTCTTCCTAAACCATCCACCACTCGCCCTAACAGCGCAGGGCCAATGGGCACCGAAGCAATGCCTTGACGCATTTGATAACCCTGCGCGCGTCGTTGGGGTGTGAGCAAGGGGTAAACCACGGCACCTGGCGAGAGGCCGACCATTTGATCAAAGGCCATGAGGTAGGTGGTGTCGCGTTCAAAGCCAATGCACTCCGCATCCACCCAATTGCCTTGGCGAGAATTTTCGACGCAGGCTTGCGCGCCAATGGACAAAGGCAAGCCTTCGACCTCGACCAAGAGACCCGACACTCTTTTAACGCGACCTTCTCGCACAGAAAGGGGCAGCTTCGCCAGCTTGGCTCGTTGCGAATGGACGTACTGTTGAATATCGGTTTGGCTCATGGCGGATGCCATCAAACTGAATCTGAAGCGTGTTGCGGCAATAAACCCAAGGCACTTCGCACCAAGGCATCGCGCGCACTGAAGCCAACATCAAGCCTGGTGCCGTCAACCAAGACGTAGGCGAAGCCTTTGCTCAGGTCAGCATCGGATCTGACCAAGGACTGAAATGGCATCTCAGGGTGGGCCAATAAAGTTTGCCAAGCTTCAAGCTCATCGGGCGGAACGCCCACAATTAAATTCTCGCCGGGTCGTGGCAAGCGCATGAGTGCTTCTTGCACCGCCGCCACAAAAACAGACCGGTCCATTTGCTCTTTGCCTGCCAAGCGCAATGCGGTTTCATACACCCACTCGGGTAAGGCTGATTGAAATGCTTGCGGCAATGATTGCAGTTGTGCCATCACCCGCTGCATTTCCTGAGACATACTCTCAAGGTCTTTGATGCCGCTTTGATAGCCTTGTTGGTAACCCAACTGAAAGCCTTCGGTGCGACCTTGTTCGATGCCTTCTTCGCGGCCCTTGCCAGTGCCTTGCGCTTGGCCTTCTAGCAAACCTTCTTGCAGTCCGCGAGCATAGGCATCTTGGTAGGCTTTGCCGCGAATGGCATCCACTTCATTGACGCTGGGCAACACCCTGAGCGCCTCATCAAGTGTGCGCGCAGGGCCCTGGCTTGGGTTGATTTCGGAGGTGGCCGGCTCGCCATCAAAGGAGGGAGGGCTCCAGGGGTTCATGGTCAATTGGCACCCGGCCCCGCACCTACGATGGTCAGAGAAATGAGCCCATCTTCTTGCATCTGACGCGCGGTTTGCACAATTTCCGACTGCTTTGCCTGAACCTCTTGCACGCGCACGGGTGGCAAGCTTTCCATCTCCACGCGAAAACGGTCGGCTTTGCTTTTTGTGATGTTGGAGAAGAAGAATTTTTGTAAGTTAGGGCTAGCGCCTTTGAGCACAATCAACATGACATCGTCTGGCACTTCAGTGAGCAAAGTTTGCACAGCTTGGGGCGCAATTTTCATCAAGTCTTCAAACGTGAACATGCGTTCAAAAATTTGCTCTGCTAATTTTTCAGAATGAAGGCGAATGCTGGCCAAGGTGGTTTTTTCGAGACCACCGGTGAAGAGGCGGAGAATTTCAGCAGCAGGTCGTGCGCCGCCAACGCCGCTGATTTCAGCGCTGGAGTCGTCACCAAGGGTTCGCTCTAGCATGTCATTCAATTCCACCAAGGCCGAAGGATTGATTTGATCAAGCAGAGCGACGCGCAACACCAACTCATCGCGCACTTCGGCTTCAAACAACTCCAATACAGCAGCAGATCTTTCGGCGGGAATGAGGGACAACAAGGTGGCCGCCACTTGCGGATGCTCGGCTTGCAAGTGGCGCTGCAATTGCTCGTTGCTCATGCTGGTGAGTAAATCCAGTGCGGGCACACTGCTTGCTACCTGGCTGGCCACAGAGCCACCAGCGTCGCCTGCAAACTTGTCCATCAATGTCGTGACGAAGTTTTGAGGGTCAAACGGTACTTGCTTTCGGTGTACGGTGACATTTCTAAACTCCTCCAGCACCTGAATCATGACTTCGCGATCGATGCTTCTGAAGTTGGCCATGAGCGAAGAGACTTTTTGGGCTTCGGCTGGCGTGAAGTTTTTAAGCAAGCTGCCCGCGACCTCAGGGCCCAAGGACATGAGAACAATGGCTGCGCGCGAGGGGCCATCTAAGTTGGCAGCATTCGCTCTTTCTAGGTCTGGCGATTGCAGACCTTTGCGAAGCGCGCCACCCAAAACGCCAGGTTTGAAATTAGAAACTGCCGTGTTCATGATTTGACCTGAGCCGATGCATTGGCCGCGCCAGTTTCAGCCACCCAAGCGCGCAACAACAAAGCGGTTTCGTCAGGCTGTTCTGTGGCATATTGCGTGGCATAGGCCACTCCATCTTCAAACTTGATTTTGCTGGCCACTTCACGCTCGCGCATGCGTTCCATTTGCATTTCAATTTCTCTTTCAACCCGCAGCTCTTGCGCGCGTTTGGCTTCTTGTTCAATGGCCCAAGACAGGTCCAGATCTTTGATTTCTTCCCGCATTCGCTGCGCAGCTCTGCCTTGCGATGAATCCGGCAAATCAGGGTCGATGGGCGGCAGCGGCACGGGGCGCATCAAGGGTCTTGCAATGGCGAAATAAGCAAACAGCAAGCCCAAGGCAATGGCGCCATAGCGTACGAGTTGCGACACCAAATCGGGTGTCAAAAGGCTGGTATCTTCCGCCACCGCAGAAGGCTCTTCAGAGAAGGGCAAATTGGCCACGCTCACTGTATCGCCACGTCTTTGAACGAAGCCAATGGCGTCTCTGACGAGTCCATTGATTTGTTGAATTTCTTGCGGTGTATAGGGCATGCTGCGAGTGGCATTGGCTTTGGCGCCTTTTTCATATTTGTAGTCAAGCACCACAGCGGCAGAAACACGGCGCAACTGGCCCTTGCTTGATTTAATTCTTTCGATGGCGCGGTCGACCTCATAGTTCACCGTTTTTTCATTTCTGGCGCTTGCCTCATCTGGACCAGAAGCGCCTGTTTCCACACTGCCCGGTGCGCGAAGATTTTCTCCCTTGGCCTCGGTTGTGATGGGTGCCCTAGCCGATTCTTGAGGCTGGTTGGTGAGCGATCCAGGCACACCGCCAGAGCTTGATTTACCGCCATTCGACTCAATGGAAAGTTGGCTGCGAATGGTTTGATCGGGTGGGGCGTTTTTCCCAAAGGTTTCAGAGGTGCGCTCGCGCTCATCAAAATCTAAATCGACGGACACCTGCGCACGGAAACCATCTTTGCCGGCCAAGGGTTCCAAAATGGCTGCAACCCTGCGGTTTAAAGCCGCTTCAAGTTCTGCGGTGTACTTCAGTTGGGATGCGTCCAGCCCTTCCTGGCGGCTGGCGCTTGAGCCCATGATGCCGCCTTCAGTGTCCATGATGGATACCTCTTGAGCGCGCATACCCGGCACGGCAGAGCTAACAAGTCTGGCAATGGCGGCAATTTGGGCGCCATCCAGGACACGTCCAGGATGTAAGGTCAGAATGACAGAAGCGGAGGGGCGTTCTTGCTCACGCACAAATGCGGAGGGCTTGGGTACCGCCAAATGCACGCGTGCCGATTTCACCTGACCCAGTGAACTCACACTGCGGGCTAACTCGCCTTCAAGGCCACGCAAATAATTGACACGCTCTACAAATTGGCTGGTGCCAAACTTTTGGTTTTCAAGAAGTTCAAAACCCACATTACCAGCTTTGGGCAAGCCCTGACCCGCCAGTTTCAAACGTGTTTCATAAACCAAGGCTTGCGGCACTGTGATAGCACCGCTGCCCTCTGTGAACTGGTAGGGCACGTTCATTTGCTGCAAGGCTGTGATGATGGCGGCGCCATCGCCTTCGTTGACGTTGGCAAACAATACGCGGTAGTCTTGGGTGCTGCGACCCGCTGAAAATACAACACCTAATGCCAAAACCAGGCCGGCAAAGCCCAGGCCCATGAACAAGCGTTGGTTGGTGGAAAGAGCTTGGAATCGTTCGCGCAGGGAATCAATCACACCGGATGGTGTGTCTAATTTTGCAGCGCCCGAACCACCCATAGACAGAACGACAGCGTCGCGATCTGGAGAAAGAACTTTGGGAGCATCCAATTAAATCTGTGCCTCCATATGTAGTCACATTGTTTCAAATTTTCATTGACCTAAACCAGACATTACACAGCTGTAATGTACAAATACAATTTTTTAATCAGGCGCTTTCCAGTCAAGTTTGAACTTGACCCAATTGCCGGGCCCTTTTTCCAGAGTCAAGGTGCCGCCATGGGCTTTGGTAATTTCTTGGCACAAACTCAAGCCTAGCCCATCACCTCTGGGCAGCTGGCGGCTTGAGTTGGCTTCATTCAGGTGCCTGTAAAAGCGCTGGAAAACACGATCGTCTAAACCTTCCAAAGACAGGTAGGTGGTATTGGCCAAAGAGAATTCAACCCGATTGCCAAAGTCTTGGGCTTCAAAAACGACGGTGCCATCGGGTGGCGTGTATTTGACGGCATTGCTCATCAAGTTATTCAATAGCTGCTCAAGCAGATTGGAATCCGCCAAAATTCTAATTTGATCAGAGACGCGGCATTCAAATTGAATGTCTGGCGCCAGACTTTGGATGTCTTCGCCGATGACATCGATCATATCAAGCAGCCTTATCTCTTGCATGTCTAATTTGAAGTTGCGGCCATCCGCCTGAGAAAGCAGTACCAACTTGTTGGTGATAGAGATCAGCCGCTCCACCTCATCGGACAGCATCGACAATTGCATTTGTTCTGGGCTGTTGTCGGGGGCCCTGTTGAGCAAGCGTTTTAAATTGCCTCGAATGACTGTCAAGGGCGTTCGAAGCTCATGCGCGGCGTCGCTAGAAAAACGGGAGGCTTGCTCAAAATTAAATCGAAGTCGTTTGATTAAATTGTTGAAATAGCCCACAAAGCTTTCAAACTCTCTGTCAAAGTCTTTTTCAGAGAGCACAGCATCGTTGCTCTTCAGTTGAATGTCATTGAACTTAAGGTGCAAGTTTCTTAAATTTTGCAACACCCACTCAGTCAAAATCCATGTGCAAAAAGCAATGTACAAAATCAAAATAGGCCACATAGAATTCAGGATGCTGTCTCTGCTGTCCATGATGGCATTGAATCTCATTTGGAATGACTCGGCGTTGAGGGCCGTGATCACATATTGATCTTGGAAAGAAACTTTAAACAACACCCATTCAAAGCCATTTGCACGGGCCTTTGCCAGCTCTACATTTTCATGTTCAGACGCTACTTTCAGTTTTTGCCATTTCAGGTCTTGCAGCATGTCGATTTGCTGCGAATTGGCCGCGCCGCTGAACCAGACCTCGGCTTTAGATGAACTTAAATCTGAAAAATATTTTTCAACATCTCGCTGGATTCTTGCCGCATGCTCAGAGCTACCAACATCCGTCAAAGTGATCTTGTCCTTTTCGACTTTGACGGCCTCTTCTTTGATGGTGAGCTGCAAATAGCTTGCAAAATTGGCATGTAACAAATCGTGAATGGGTTGGCTGGAAGAGGTCCTGACATTGATCCGGGTGATGATTGCAAACAGAACAATCAGCAAGGTGGTGATAAGGAAAAACTTCAGCCTGAAAGAGCGCCTTATGTCTGGAATTGGCATCAGGACTGCGCCTTGAACCGATAACCCACACCGCGAATGGTTTCAATGGGAAATGCCATCACGAAGCCTGGCTTGGGATTGGAAAGTTTCTTGCGCAGTCTTTGCACCGACACATCGACCACATTGGTGCCCGGGTCGAAATCTACATTCCAAACTTGTTTCAATATTTGCTCGCGTGAAAAAATCTGGCCGGGCGACATCATCAAGCACTCCAGCAGAACATATTCTCTTTGCGTCAAGGTGGCTTTCTCGCCGCGCCAATTGGCCACGCGCGTAAAACGGTCTAGTGCTAAATCACCCTGCACCAAGGTCATTTCTACTTTGCCTCTTTTGTTATTGATCAAAGACTTCACGCGAACAATCAGCTCTTCCATGTAAAAGGGCTTGGGCAAATAATCGTCAGCGCCTTTTTCAAAACTCTTTAAGCGGTCAGGTAAATCAATTGAGGCTGTCAGCATGATCACGGGCGTGTTCAAACTGTTGCGGCGGATTTCCTCCAACACCTGAAACCCATCCATCAGGGGCAGCGCTACATCCAACAAAATGGCATCGAAGTTAAGTTGGAGTGCTGTTCGCAGGCCCCTAAAACCATCTCTTTCAACTTGCGTTTTGACCCCGGCCACTTCGAAAGCCGAAACAACCAAGTCTGCGATTTGTTCGTCATCTTCAATCAGAAGAATATTCATTGCTTATCAGGACAGCCCCTCAACGGCGGCCTAGCCTTCTCGTAAATTGCGGTATATTGGTTTACAGACGCGGTGAAATTTCAACAAAGCCAGTCACCTTGAGCTCAATCTTAATTTATTATCAATTTCAAACATATAAATTAACAAAAGATTCAAAGATGGCAAAACCAGAAAAAGCAACGCCACCCGCTCAAGCCAGCGATTTGGCAGGTGCGTTTGAGCTTTTTGTTGAAGCCTCGCAGGCGCTAGAGCAGCAGTACGCCACGCTAAGCCGCAAAGTAGAAGACCTCAGTGCCGACCTTTTTCAAGCCAATGAGCGTCTCAATGTGCTGCTCAACGCCTTGCCCGCCGCCGTGGTGCTCATAGAAAACGACAAGATCAGCCATTTCAACCAAGCGGCTGAGCAGCTCGTACCAGGTCTGCAAACCGGTGAACCATGGGCTACGCCTGCAACCTGGAAACCTGGCCACGGCCCTGATGAATTTCACGTTAACTCGCCTGATGGCATGCGTACCCTGCAAGCCCAGCGGGTGCAAAAGGGTTTGCGCAGCGTGATTCAAATTCAAGACATTACCGCCAACTTGCGGACCTTGGAGGACAGCGAGCGGGTCGACCGCTTGGCCGCCATGGGCAAAATGTCGGCGGGCATTGCGCACCAACTCAGAACCCCTTTGTCCACGGCGTTGCTGTATGCCTCGCACCTTTGCACCGAAGCGCTCGAACTGGAAGACAGGGTGAATTTTGCAAAAAAGTTGCAAAACCAGCTCATTCATTTGGAAAAAATGGCTGGTGAAATGCTTCAGTTTGTGAGGGCTCGTCCCCATAAAACGCAAATCATTGCCCTAGACGACTTGGTCAATGAGGCCTTGCTAACGCTGGAAGGCCTGTCGCAAGAAAAACACATTGAGCTGTCTGTCAATTTGCAAGCAGATAACTGCATGGTGAGCGTAGAGCGCCCCTCCGTGGTGTCCGCCTTCATTGCAATTTTGGAAAATGCCATTCAATGCTCCAGCCCGGGCCAAACCATCCATGTGCAAACCCAAGCTGACCATTTGCGCGGCCAACTCAGCATCGAAGACAATGGCCCTGGCATTGCCGAAGACATGCTGCCCCGCTTGTTTGAACCCTTTGCCACCAACCGCGTCACTGGCACTGGCCTAGGACTTGCAATTGCACAGAATGCCATTCGCAGCCACCGTGGTGAAATTACCGCCCAAAACAAGCCCGAGGGTGGGGCACTTTTTGTGGTGGCTTTGCCCAGTATGGCCAACTTTTAAACCTTGCATTCTTCTACAACGTCAAGAACTACTAACCCATGAATCAGTTTCAAATTCTCCTCGTTGAAGACGACACCGACCTGCGGGAAGCCATCAGCGTCACCTTGCGTCTGGGGGGTGTAGACCATGTGGCCTTTGAGTGTGCCGAAGACGCGCTGCCCGCCATTGACCCCGAGGCTGAGCAAATGCTGGTCACCGACTTCCGCTTACCCGGTATGAATGGATTGCAACTGTTAGCGCAGGCTCGTGAAAAGCACCCCCAGCTTCCTGTGGTGGTGATGACCGCCTATGCCGACACCCAGCTGGCTGTTCAAGCATTGAAAGGGGGTGCCCGCGACTTCCTTATCAAGCCCTTCATGCCCCAGCAATTGCTGGAGGTCATAGCCCGCCATCACCCCAGTCCTCCCACGGCAAAAACCGGCGCCGACGGGGAAATAATTGCCTCCGATCCGGCAATTCTTGCCGTTAAAAACCGTTGTGAACGCGTGGCCGGCACCGTTGCCACCGTGCTTTTAACGGGCGAATCGGGCGTGGGCAAAGATGTTTTTGCCAAGCAAATTCACCAACTTTCGGGTCGCAACAGCAAGCCTTATGTGGCCATCAACTGCGCCGCCATTCCCGACAACCTGCTCGAGTCCACCCTTTTTGGCTATGAAAAAGGCGCCTTCACGGGCGCCACCAAAGC
>CAIMUZ010000142.1 GCA_903844775.1 uncultured Burkholderiales bacterium
AAGGCTATGTCAGCATCACTGGCAGACTCAAAGAAATCATCAACCGCGGTGGTGAAAAAATCAGCCCCCGTGAAGTTGACGAAATTTTGATGGACCACCCTGCTGTGGCCCAAGTGGTTTGCTTTGGCATTCCGCATGACAAATTGGGTGAAGAAGTTGGCGCTGCCGTGGTCCTGCGCGAGGGTATGACTGCGACTGAGAAAGAACTTCGCGATTACATAGCAACGCGCTTGGCTGATTTCAAAGTGCCACGAAAAGTTTTACTCTTGGACGAAATTCCAAAAGGTGCAACCGGTAAATTACAACGCATTGGCATGGCGCAAAAGCTCGGACTGGCTTAACGTCCATGGAACTTCAAATCTTTTTAGAACTGGGCCTCACAGGCACAGTAGTTGGTTTCATGGCGGGCTTGTTGGGTTTAGGCGGCGGCTTGCTCATGGTTCCCATCTTAAGTTTTCTGCTGGGTAACATGGGAGTTGCTGAAGAATTGTCTATCAAAATGGCCATCGTCACTTCCATGTCGACCATTTTGTTTACCTCCATATCAAGTGTTAGAACGCACCACAAACTGGGTGCTGTGAGGTGGGACTTGGTGAAAGGTTTGACACCTGGAATCGTCATTGGAAGCGCCGTGGCCAGCCTCTGGATTTTTGTTGCCGTCAAGGGCGCCACTTTGGCTATTTTGTTTGGCGTGTTTGTGTCTTACTCTGCCTTTCAAATGTTCATGGACAAAAAGCCAAAGCCTTCGCGGCAAATGCCAGGTTCTGCGGGTCAGCTGGGCATGGGCGGGTTCATTGGCATGCTGTCTGGCCTGGTGGGTGCGGGCGGTGCATTTGTGGCTGTGCCTTTAATGACCTGGTGCAACGTGGCGATTCACAACGCCATTGGCACGAGCGCCGCTTTAGGATTTCCAATTGCACTTGCTAATATCACCGGCTTTGTTATCAGCGGCCTGAACTTAGAAAACCTACCGCCAGGCGCCATCGGCTACATCTGGTTGCCGGGCATGTTGGTCATTGCCTGCTTCAGTGTGGTCACCGCGCCCTTTGGTGCGCGCGCTGCACATCGCCTTCCTGTGAAGAAATTGAAACGGGTGTTTTCTTTCTTATTGATTTTTCTAGCGGCTTATATGTTCAACAAAGGCATGAATGCAACTTGACCGCTCGAATACCAGCTTTTTGAAACGTCTGCTAAACCACACACCAAGGCGCTTGGTTGTGCGCCAAACCCAACCACAAACCCCAACCTGACGTCAGGGCCAAGGTCAGGCCCGCAAGGCGAATTCCCCAAGCGCCATCACCCCAGCTTTTCAGTTTTAACAAGAGCCAAGGCGCAAGACCCAGACTCAGGCCGCTGCCCAAAGCAAAGCAGGCCATGGTGAGCGCACCATCCAAGGCATTGCCTGTGAGCGCTGCCACCATCAATGCGGAATAAAGCAAGCCACAGGGCATGAAAGCCCACAAGATGCCCACAATAAGCGGCGCCAATTTGCCCGAGTGGGCATTCAGACCGCGAATTTTGGACCAGAGGTGTTGGGCGCTTTGGTCAAGCCATACCGGTTGCTTGGCTTGCCACACCAAAAGCAAACCCAAAACAACTGCTGCCACATGCAGCATGCTCCAAACAGGCCGGAGCGCTGCCGACTCAACGGTGAGCCAGCCCAGCGCCTGAACACTCAAGGCGGCCAAGCCGCCCATCAGGCTGTAACCTAAGCAGCGACCCACTTGAAAAGAAAACAAGGCCTTGTTTTGCTGAGCCCCCGCCACCTGCCCCATGCCCGCACACGCAGCACCACACATGGCCACACAATGCGGCCCACCGGCCAAGCCCATGATCAAGGCCGTCAGGGCTAAGGAAGTCTGCATTCAGCGATCGACAAGGATTTAGATGATTTTTGAAAATCGAGTTCGGTTGCGATCAGCTTGTAAATACTTATCAAAGACCATGGCCACACCCCGAACAAAAAACCATCCCATGGGTGTGACTTGCAAACCACTGTCCATGAGCTCTACCAAACCTTGTGATTGCAAACTGTCCAATTGGCTTAACTCGGTAGCGAAATATTTTTTCGAATCAATCAGCCAAGCTTCATTGAAGACGTCGTAATGAACATGGCCTTGGCACATGATGGCCATGATCCAGGCGCGACGAATCAGATCATCGCGTGACAAGGCCAAGCCCTTCACAATGGGCAATTGGTTATGGTCGAGCATGTCGACATACTCTTCCATGGTCTTGGCATTTTGACTGTAGCTAGTGCCCATCCGGCCAATGGCAGAGATCCCTAAACCAATGAGATCGCAATCGGGTTGCGTGCTGTAGCCCTGAAAATTACGATGCAACCTGCCCTGCCGCTTGGCCACAGCCAGTGCATCATCAGGCAAGGCAAAGTGGTCCATGCCCACATACACATACCCCGCATTCATGAGGGCGTCCATCGACCTGGACAACATGGTAATTTTGCTAGACGCTGCGGGCAACTCAGCTGCCAAAATACGGCGCTGCGGCTTGAAGCGCTCAGGCAAATGCGCATAGGCATAAAGCGCAATTCGTTCTGGGCGCAGCTCGTTGACTTGTTTCAAGGTGCGATCAAATGATTCGGGCGTTTGTTTGGGCAGGCCGTAAATCAGGTCAATGTTGATGGACTCAAAACCCAATTGGCGAGCTGAGGCCACCAAAGCAAAGACTTGCTCTGCCGGTTGGATTCGATGAACCGCTTTTTGTACCTCGGGGTCAAAGTCTTGTACGCCAAAACTCAATCGGTTAAAGCCCAACTCAAACAACATGGCCAAACGTTCGTCATTGACTGTGCGCGGATCGACTTCGACCGAATATTCACCACCTGCAACAAAACTAAAACTTCGTTTGAGGACAGCCATGAGCTCACGTAACTCGCTGTCACTTAAAAATGTGGGCGTGCCCCCGCCCAAATGCAATTGGCTGACGGACTGACCCATGCCCATGGCGTTGGTGTAAAGCTCAACTTCTTTGGCCAGATATCGCAAATAGGGCTCAGCGCGTTCATGGTGCTTGGTAATGATTTTGTTACAAGCACAGTAGTAGCAAAGCGATTCACAAAAAGGAATGTGAACGTAGATTGACAATGGCCAGCTTTTTTGCCCAATACCATGCTGACGTTGTCCTAGGGTTTGCAAGACATCTTTTTGCGAAAACGCCTCTACAAATCGGTCAGCGGTAGGGTATGAGGTGTAGCGTGGGCCTGACACATCGAACCGGGTTAACAATTCGGGGGTTAAAAAAGACATACGGAATTTTGAAAGGCTGGCATGTTTCTAGGATGGATTGACTGTGCCTTTGACCTTCCGCCTTCAACTTGACATAGATCAAAAAGGGGCCAATCTGATTGGAAAAAAGAGTTTTATCAAAGCTTGAGGTGAATCAAAAGCTTCAAGTCGGTATAAGCTCATGACTTGACTTGTCGCAATGTCAATTTTCCTGAACCAAGGACGCCATGAAACCCGAAGCCATCAAAGTCGCATGTTCCAACTGCAACTTACGCGAACTCTGCATGCCCATGGGCCTGTCTGATCACGATCTAAAACGACTGGACGAAGTGGTTGCCATACGACGCAAGGTCAAGCGCGGCAGCACCTTGTTCAGCAATGGTGAGAAATTCACTTCGCTTTACGCCATTCGCACAGGCTTTTTCAAAACTTGCCTGGCCTCAGAAGATGGCCGCGATCAAGTCACAGGCTTTCAAATGGCGGGAGAAATCATTGGTCTTGATGGCATCGTGAATGACCAACACAGCTGTGATGCCGTGGCTTTGGAAGATGCAGAAGTTTGTGTCATGCCCTTTGACCGCATTGAAGAAATATCGCGTGAGGTCACAGCCCTTCAGCATCACGTTCACAAAATCATGAGTCGCGAAATTGTGCGAGAGCATGGTGTCATGCTCCTATTGGGCAGCATGCGTGCCGAGGAGCGATTGGCTGCATTCTTATTGAATTTGGTTCAGCGCTTGCACTCACGCGGCTTTTCTCAAACCGAACTGGTCTTGAGAATGACACGCGAAGAAATTGGCAGCTACCTCGGTCTCAAGCTTGAAACCGTCAGTCGCACATTTTCTAAGTTTGTGGACGATGGCATTGTGGAAGTGAAGCAACGTCACGTGAAAATCTTAGACCCCGAGGCACTCCAGCGCCTGGTCAACACGCAGCCTCAGTGCCATTGATGCACGTCACGCAAAGTCGGCTGTAAAGCTTCAACGGCAGCTGTCAATGCCTTGAGTGCAATTGGCGGGTCGCTTGTCTACAGGTACAGGGCAACGATTCACTTCAAAAGGCGACATCGATAGCAGCGTGGTCAGGCTGCTCGAGACCATGGTCAATCCCCAGAAGACAAAAAAGGACACGGTGTAAACACCCTGTCTAGACAGTGAGAGTTGCTGGCCAAACCAGTGCATGTCTTCCGGGTCAAACATGGCAAACACCACCACCTCCAACAGGCCAGCCACCAAAAAAGCGGGCCATACGATCCACATGAGTCTTTGCGCCAGCATGTTTGTCTCCTTTTTGTACTTTTGATAGATGCAGAAAATTTATTTCTTATATTGCTTCTGCATCACAACGCCTGTGGCCGCATGGTTGCGGGCCTGAATCGCGGGGGCCATGGCCTCAGTGGGCAGCACCGGATCGGGAATGGTGATGGCCAAATAGAGGGTTCCAAAGGCAGCGACCACCACCACTGCAGGGCCTGCGATGATCATCCAGACCATGCCAAAGGACCACCAAGGCTTGTCCGCAGATGCGCTTGCATTTGTCAATGGGCTTGTGTTCATGATTTACTTTCTGAATGCTTAGCGTGGAATTAAAAAGACTGATTTTTCTTCAAGTTTTTCTTGGACAGTTTCATCATCGTCTGAAGCCTGAATTTGAAAACGAACGGGGTAGGAGCCTGGCAATGCTGAGTCGTAAGGAACTTGCAGGCGAATCAAAATCCAACGTGACTGGGTCGACTCGACCACCCAGTCTTCTGAATCGGCCATGACCTTGAGTTCGTTCATGCCTTCCGCCGTGACTTTGAAATGCTGGCGTTTTTCTGCTGCATTCATGATCTGCAGACGGTAAACGTTTTCGATCTTGCCACCACTCACAATGCGCGCAAGGGATGCTCGGTCACGCACAACATCCACCTTGAAAGATTTTCGGGCAAACAAACTGCCAAACAGTATTGCGACCACCAACAACAAAATGCCCGTATAAATTAAAACCCGTGGCCGGAAGATATGCCGAATGGTTTGGGCTGAAGTCCATTTATTTTGCATGGCGTGCTGCGTGGAATATTTCACCAAGCCCCGCGCATAGCCCACTTTGTCCATCACGGTATCGCAGACATCGGCGCAAGCACCACAGCCAATGCATTCGTACTGCAAGCCTTTTCGAATATCAATGCCGGTGGGGCAGACTTGAACGCACAAACTGCAGTCGACGCAGGCGCCTAAATTCAGAGTCGCCGGATCAGATTTTCTGGACCGGGAACCTCTGGGCTCACCACGCTCGGTGTCGTAGGTCACGATCAGGGTGTCTTTGTCAAACATGGCGCTTTGAAAGCGCGCATAGGGGCACATGTACTTACAAACTTGTTCGCGCATAAAGCCTGCATTACCATAGGTTGCAAAGCCATAGAAGAACACCCAAAACACTTCCCAAGACGACATATTGCCCACAAAGAACGCCATGCCCAAATCGCGAATGGGGGTGAAGTAGCCCACAAAGGTAAAGCCCGTCCAAATGGAAAAACCAATCCAGAGGAAATGTTTGTACCATTTCTTCACCAGTTTTTCCAAGGACATATTTTGTGAATCAAGTCGCATGCGGGCCGTTCGATTGCCCTCCACCTTGCGCTCTATCCACATGAAAATTTCGCTGTAAACCGTTTGAGGGCATGCAAAGCCGCACCACAATCGACCTGCAATGGCGGTGAACAAAAACAATGAAAAAGCAGAAATCACCAACAAACCGGTTAGGTATATAAAGTCTTGCGGGTAAAGCACAATGCCAAAAATATAAAAGCGCCGAGCGCCTAAATCAAACAGCATGGCTTGGCGCTGACCCCACTCTAGCCAAGGCAAGCCGTAAAAAATAATTTGAGTGAGGAAAACAAAACCCCAACGCCACTTGGCAAAAATACCTTGCACGCTGCGGGGGTAAATTTTTTCGTGCGCCTGATACAGCTCACCCCACGCACCCTCCTCCGAAGCGCCTGGAGTGGACGGTTCTCGCATGACCTCTTGCAAGGGGACGATTGGGATGAACTTTCGCGGCGCCTTGTTTGGCTTGTTCGGCTTATCTGGAGAGTCCAAAATCACTCACTCAATTTATTTTGCCGCTACTTTGGCACTTGTGTTTGACAAGCCCCAGACATAAGAAGCCAACACATGCAATTGCGCATCGGTGAGCTTGTCTGCTTGTGCAGGCATGGGGTTGACTTTGCCATTTGTCACCATCGCCACAATGGCATTCTCGCCCCAACCATGCAGCCAAATGTCATCGGTCAAATTAGGCGCACCCAAAGCTTGATTGCCTTTGCCATCAGGTCCATGACACGCAGCACAGGTGCCAAATTTAGATTTACCCAAAGCGGCCTTCAAGGAGTCGTGCGGGCTGTTGGACAAGCTCAGCACGTACTGCGCCACATTGCGGACATCTTCAGGCGTGCCCACAGCAGCTGCCATGGGGGGCATCAAGCCGTTACGGCCATTGACCAAAGTTTCTTTGATCTTGGCGTGTGACCCGCCATGCAGCCAATCGGCATCCGTCAGATTGGGAAAGCCCTTGGTGCCGCGTGCATCTGATCCGTGGCACTGAGCGCAATTGTTCATGAACAAACGATCTCCAATGGCCATGGCCTGTGGGTCTTTGGCCACCTCTTCGGGCGGCATCCCAGCAAATTTGGCGTACATGGGTTCTAGCTCTTGATTGGCCTTGGCCACTTCTGCATCATATTGCCCGGTTGACGTCCAAGCCAGTTGACCTGCGTTGGTGCCTAAACCAGGGTACAGGGCCAAATAGCCTAGGGAGAAGACGATGGTGATTAAAAACAAGCCCACCCACCAGCGTGGCAAGGGGTTGTTCATTTCACGTAAATCACCATCCCACACATGGCCTGTGGTGTTGTCGCTGTCGGTCATGGCTTTGGCTTTGCCGCTGAAGTACAGCAGGAGCAAGCAGGCCACAATGCCGACCAAGGAAATGCCGGCCACATACAAAGACCAGAAATTACTTGTGAAGTCACTCATATCAGTTTCTCTTTCTATTCGTTGATCTGGGGTCTTCAGTCGTCTTGGCCGAAGGGCAGCTGGGCCGCCTCTTCAAACTCAGCGGTACGACGCTTAGACAAAGTCCACACGACGATGCCAATGAACAGAATGAAGGTGACCACCGTGACTGCAGATCGAAGGGTATTGACGTCCATGTTGTGTTCTCCCTTTATTTACGATGAATGCCCATGACTTGCAGATAAGCAATCACGGCATCTAATTCTGTTTTGCCTTTAACTGCTTCAGTGGCATTGGCAATTTCTTCGTCGCTGTAAGGGGCTCCTAAAGTGCGCAGACCCCTCATGTGCGTTGGCAGGCTGACGTCATCGACGGCAGATTTTTCTAACCACGCATAGGCGGGCATGTTGGACTCGGGCACAACATCACGCGGATTACTTAAATGAATACGATGCCATTCATCAGAGTATTTGCCACCCACACGCGCCAAGTCAGGGCCTGTGCGCTTGCTGCCCCATTGGAAGGGGTGGTCGTACACAAACTCACCGGCGACAGAGTAAGGGCCATAGCGCATGGTTTCAGCGCGGAAAGGGCGAATCATTTGAGAGTGACAGTTGTAGCAACCTTCACGCACATAAATATCGCGGCCAGCCACTTGAAGCGCCGTGTAAGGTTTGAGGCCAGGCACAGCTTCAGTGGTTGATTTCTGGAAAAACAGGGGCACGATTTCAACCATGCCTCCAGCCAACAACACCAGCAAGATCAACACGATCATGAGGAAGTTATTGGTTTCAATTTTCTCGTGGGAAAAACCACCGCCCGTTTTTAAATTGTTTGACATTGAATGTTTCTCCAATTGGGGTTAGGCGTGTGCAAGCGCAGGCGCTGGAATTTGCACATCCTCAGCATGACCATGGGTGGCTGTTTTGAAGGTATTCCACAACATGATTAACATGCCGCCCAAATAAAGCAGGCCCCCCACAAAGCGCAGAACATAGAAGGGGTATGTGGCCTTCACGGACTCCACAAAGGTGTAGGTCAAGGTACCGTCTGCATTGACAGCGCGCCACATCAAACCTTGCATGACGCCAGCAATCCACATGGCTGCGATGTAAATCACAATGCCAACGGTGGCAATCCAGAAGTGCGCTTCAATGGCTTTCACGCTGTACATCTTTTTCTGGCCAAACAAACGGGGAATGAGGTAGTACATGGTGCCCATGGTGACCAAGCCGACCCAGCCCAAAGCGCCAGAGTGCACGTGGCCCACAGTCCAGTCGGTGTAGTGAGACAAAGCGTTCACTGTTTTGATGGACATCATGGGGCCTTCAAATGTGGACATGCCATAAAAGGACAGCGACACAATGAGGAAGCGAAGCACTGGGTCATCGCGCAGTTTGTGCCATGCGCCAGACAAGGTCATCACCCCGTTGATCATGCCACCCCAACTGGGTGCCAACAAAATAAGTGAGAACACCATGCCAAGTGACTGAGTCCAGTCGGGCAATGCGGTGTAGTGCAAGTGGTGCGGGCCCGCCCACATGTAAGTGAAGATCAGTGCCCAAAAGTGCACAATCGACAAGCGGTAGCTGTAGACCGGTCTTTCAGCTTGCTTGGGAATAAAGTAATACATCATGCCCAAGAAGCCGGCGGTCAAGAAGAAGCCCACCGCATTGTGGCCGTACCACCACTGCACCATGGCATCTTGCACACCCGCATAGG
>CAIMUZ010000143.1 GCA_903844775.1 uncultured Burkholderiales bacterium
ACTGCATACATCCAAAACGCAACGCCCATGATCAGCATGGCTTCAAGCATAACCTGAGCCATGCTAGACCCCTTGGTCAGTGACACCGAGGCACCTTGGTGCAAGGTGTTCCACCACTTTACAGAAAAGTAAATGACAGGCACATTGAGTGCGCCCACCAAGGCCAAGATGCCACCCGCTTTGTCGGCGCGTCGAGGATCGTCAATGGCGTTGGTCAGGGCAATATGGCCCAAATACAAAAAGAACAAAATAAGCTCTGAGGTGAGACGTGCATCCCAGACCCACCAAGCACCCCACATGGGCTTGCCCCAAAGTGCGCCCGTCCAAAGCGACAAGAACGCACAAATGGCACCCGTAGGCGCCAAGGCTTTGGTCATCATGCCCGACAGACGCGTGTTGAAAGTCAGGCCCAGCAATGCCCAAAAAGCCATGGCCAAATAAATCACCATGGACATCCATGAAACAGGCACATGCACAAAAATAATGCGATAACCCTCGCCCTGCTGGAAATCAGTGGGCGCCACAAACATGCCCAGCCACAAGCCCCAAACAGAAAGCGCTGTTGCCAGACAAGCAAACACGGGCCAAAGCCTTCCTGCCAAAGGGTAAAAGTTTTGGGGAGAGGCGTAAAATAATAGTTTTTGAATCATGGTTTGAACAACTGCTTAGGATTCAAGTGCAATGCGAAGCGATGCCGCACTCGCCCAAGGACTGAAAACGGCCGCCACCAAAACGAGCGCCGCCAAAACCGATAAATGCGCCGAAGCACCCAGGCCACTGATTTCAGCTTGAACTGCACCCGCGCCAAACACAAGCGCCGGCACATACAAGGGCAAAACCAACAAAGACAAGAGCACATCGCCACCGCGCACGCCCAAGGTGAGGGCGGCACCCACTGCGCCAATCAAGGAAAGCACCGGGGTACCCAAAAGTAAACTCAAAGTCAAAATCCAAAGTGCGTCAGTGGAAAGGTCAAATTGCAATCCCAAAATAGGGGCCAGCAAGACCAAGGGCAGCCCAGAGAGTAACCAGTGCGCCAAAATTTTGGCGGCAACCAGCAAAGATAAACTGTTCGGCGATAAGGCCATTTGCTCTAGAGAGCCGTCAGCATAGTCTGAGGCAAACATGCGGCCCAAAGACAGCATGCTGGCCAACAAAGCACCGACCCACAAAATGCCAGGCGCAACCAATCGCAGTGTGTTCATTTCGGGCCCAATGCCCAAGGGAAACAGCGCAGCCACCACCACAAAGAAAAACACCGACGTAATGACCTCATTTTTACGCCTCAATGCCAAGGTCAGATCGCGCTTCACGATGGCCACAAATGCGCTCATGAAGTTAACCTGTAAGAAAGGCCAACGCCCTCAAGCGCGACAGCCTGATGGCTGGTCAGCAGCACCATGCCTTGGTTGTGGAGATGGGCATTTAAAACGCCGGTAAGTACTTGTTGCGCAGCAAGGTCGAGGGCTACAAAAGGCTCGTCCAAAATCCATAATTTGGCTGTTGAACTCATAAGGCGGGCCAGTGCTGCACGCCTTTTTTGGCCTTGCGACAAAACTCTAACGGGCAAATGCTCCCTGCCCCTTAATCCCAATTTCGCAAGCACTGCCATGGCCACAGACAGATTCAGGAGCTGACCCACCATGGCGGCATTCACACTCAGATTTTCCAAGGGGGTTAAATCTTCTTTGAGGGCCAACTGGTGACCCAAGTAAACCAATTCTTGACGGAACTCATCGGGGTTTTGAGCGACAGACTGGTTTTTCCAGGTGATCTCACCCTGTTCTAAGGCACTCAAACCGCACAGAATGCGAATCAAGCTGGTTTTACCAACGCCGTTATCACCTTCCAAATGCAACCACTGCCCGGGTGCCAAAGTGAAAGACACACCTGCAAAGAGATGCTTGTCACCGCGGGTACAAGAAAGATTGGAAACACTGAACATGGCACTGTATCTTCGCAGAACATACCCATTCAGAATTGATTCAGGTCAATAAAAAAGGGGCAAAAGGGGCATCGCGCACCCATTCTAACTTTTTCAGAGGATGCAAACCTTCAGGGCTTCAAAACCCTGAAGGTCACGCAATCACAATTTCAGTGCCGATTAAAAGTACTATTTTGTGACCCAGAATCATTGGAAAGTCCCTTTTCTTGGGCCAATTCGAGTGTTTGTTTTTCTGTTTCAGCCTTGCGATACAAAGCCAATACGTTGGGCAATCGGTCTAGCATTTCGACCCATTCATATTCAAAAGGGATGCCAACCCAATCGCCATTGGCCTTGAGCCCAGCAATGCTGGCCTTGATTTGACGTCGACAGACATCAAAGGTTTTGAGCTCATCTTCGAGCAAGGACTCTCGCTGGTTTTTGGTGATGCCTGCTTCCATGACAACCAATTTATCAAAGTGCAGTGCAAGCTCTCGCTTGAGAAATTCACTGGAATTAGCGCCACTTTGCGGATTTTGAATTTCTTCTAACTTTTTAGAAATTTCTTGAAAGCTTTGCTGGGTCTGAAAATAAAAAATCAAAAAAGCAGCTAAAAGTATGAACAAAATACCGATGACCAAGAGTAAAAAATTGTCCACCGAGAACCTCTCTTTTTCATGATGTGGTCTCATCGTACCCAACTGTCACATGCGCGGCAACAAAAGGGCATCCCCTAGGCATCTTTTTGGTGAAGAATCAGCATCAAAGTTACACTGCGCTAATAGGAGAAACCGTCTGTGAACTTACCCTCTGCCACACCCCCACATACAAGCCCCCAAGAAAACGCCCGCTTCGGTAGCGGCAATGCTGTCAAAAGGCTAGAAGATAAACAACTTCTGATCGGTGCCGGGCAATACACCAACGACGTCACCGTTCTTGGGCAAACCCATCTGGTCTTTTTGCGTTCCCCCTACCCTCACGCCAACATCAAGTCCATCAACACCCAAGCCGCTAAAGCAATGCCTGGCGTCATCGGTGTTTTCACCGGGCAGGATTTATTGGCAGCCGGCCTCAAACCCATGGCCCGCCCTCTGAATTTCAAGCGTGCAGACGGCAGCGCCTTGTCATGCACCACCCGCCATATTCTGGCCACCGGCACCGTTCGGTTTGTGGGTGAGCCCATTGCTGCGGTGGTGGCAGACAGCGAGGAACAAGCCAAAAATGCCGCAGAGGCCATTGAACTGGACTTCGACCCCCTGCCAAGCGCCACCCATTTATCCGAGGCCCTGGCTCCCAGCGCGCCACTTTTCACCGATGCCCCAGACAATCGTGTGGCGGAAACACGCTATGGCGATGCCGCCGCGACACAAGCCGCATTTGAACAAGCAAGCCATGTGGTGCATTTAGACATTGTCAATCAGCGCCTGGCTGCCTTGTCCATCGAACCTCGAAGTGTTCTGGCCTACCCAGAAAAAGGGCGCCTGAACATTCGCTTGAGCAGTCAAATGCCTACGGGCGTTCGCACTGCCGTTTGCGACATCCTCGGGCTAGACAAAGAAAATGTTCGCGTTTTGGTGGGCGACGTTGGCGGCGGGTTTGGCATGAAAACGGGCGCCTATGCGGAAGACATCGTCACCGCCTATTGCGCCCACGCCTTAGGCCGGCCCGTCAAATGGATTGCCGATCGGAGCGAAGAGTTTTTAAGCAGCTCCCACGGCCGTGATATCAAAACCAAGGCCTCCCTCGCCCTTGCCAAGGACGGCAAAATTCTGGGCCTGCGCATTGAAACCTTGGCCAATGTTGGGGCCTACCCCACCATGACAGGCCTTGCCATTCAAATGCTGATTGGTCCTTGGGTTCAAAACAGTGTGTATGACATTCAAACCATTGACTACCATTTCACAGGCGTCATGACAAATACCGCCGCCACAGGTGCCTACCGAGGTGCTGGCAGACCAGAGGCCATCTACAACATGGAACGCCTGATGGACGAGGCCTCGCGGGTCAGCGGCATCGATCGGATTGAGTTGCGACGCAAAAACTTGATCAAACCCGCCCAGATGCCTTACAAGAATCCGATGGGCCAGGTTTATGACGTGGGCGCTTTTGAGATGATCATGGACGAGGCCCTGAGCAAAGCCGATTGGACCGGTTTTGCCAAACGCGAAGCAGCATCCAAAGCCAAGGGATTGTGGCGCGGCCTGGGCATCGCCACTTTCTTGGAATGGACCGGCGGCAACGCCCTTGAAGAAAATGTGAATGTACAAATTCAGGCCGATGGCACGATCGAAGTGACCTCGGCAGTCAATGGCATGGGGCAAGGCATCGCCACCTCCTTGGCCCAATTGGTGGTGGATGTATTTGGCGTGGACATCAGCCAAGTGCGCGTCATCATGGGCGACACCGACCGCGCCAATGGCTTTGGCAGCGCGGGATCACGGTCGCTTTTCACAGGCGGCTCGGCCATGCGAGTGGGCGCAGAAAAAACACTGGACAAAGCCCGCGACCTTGCAGGCCAAGCCCTCGAAGCAGCCCCCGCAGATTTGGCCTACCAAGCCGGCTCGTTCAGCGTGAAGGGCACCGATGTGAAAATCTCTTTGGCCGAATTGGCCAAGCGACAGCCAAATTCATGCATAGAGGTGCAGTCGAGCACCACCGCCAGCGGCCCCACTTGGCCCAATGGCTGTCACATCTGTGAAGTCGAAGTCAACCCAGTCACTGGGGAAACACAGGTCGTCTCTTACACCTCTGTGAACGACGTGGGCCGCATTGTGAACCCCATGATTGTGGAAGGCCAGCTAGATGGCGGCGCTGTGCAGGGCATGGGGCAAGCCCTTTTAGAGGCCATGGTCTACGACCCCGATAGCGGACAGTTGGTGACAGGCAGTTTGATGGACTATGCCGCGCCGAGGGCAGACATCATGCCGCAAATGTTCCATACCTTTACCAACCAAAGCGTGCCAAGCACCAATAATGTGCTTGGCGTCAAGGGCGTGGGTGAATTGGGCACCATTGGTGCCACGCCCTGCGTGGTCAATGCTGTGGCGGATGCCTTGGCCAGAAACGGTCATGCACAAAAATGTTCTATTCTGCAAATGCCGCTAACGCCGTTCAGGCTTTGGGAATTTCTACAGGCGGCCTGATAAGAATTTTTGTTAAATGAAAATGTATTTTAAAAAATTTGTCATAATCTACCGAGTATTTACCCTCTAGTCGATTTAATCTATGTTTATCAAATCGGGATCCTCATCAGCCAATGCTTATTTGCGTTTTTTGCAATTGGCAAAAACCATTCAAAAACTGCCTGATGCACCCTTATTAGATGCCAATGAAAAGGCATTGTTAGAGGAGATTGTGTTGAATTGGTTTGAGAAAAATCCCATGACAGTTCGGGAAGCCATCAACTTGTCAGCGCTTGGCTCCCCTGCTACTTTGCACAAACGCATCACGCGTTTGCGCCAAAGAGATTTTCTAATGGCATTCAACCAGGAAGACGACAAGCGCGCCAAGTTTTTAATTCCAACTCAAAAAACGCTTGCTTTGTTTGGCGATTTCGGTAAGAAAATGAACTCGGCACTCACATCGCCTGTTTGAGACTGGCTGTTGCCATCGCTCGTATCAGCGATCAGCCAAAAACAGCGCCTGCAAGTCGCTCAGAAAATCAAAGCCTCTCTCTGTGGGCCACACTCTGGCCAAATCTCGGCCAATCAATCCCTTCGATTCAGCCTCTGCTAAACCTTTTTGAATGGCCGTCATGGCAAGCCCCGTACGGGCCATGTAATCGGTCAAACTAAAGCCCTCTTTCAAGCGCAGTGCGTTCAACACGTATTCGAAGGGCAACTCTTCGCGCTGTACTTCATCGTGCTGCGTGGCGGGCTCTCCCTTTAGCGCTTGCGCCATGTAAAGCTGAGGCTCCCTAAAGCGCACCTGCCGCACAATGCGATGCGCAAAACTCAGCTTGCTGTGCGCGCCAGCACCAATGCCCAAGTAATCTCCAAACTGCCAATAGTTCAGGTTGTGCCAACACCTGTGGCCAGGCTTGGCGTAGGCCGATACCTCATACCTTTGCAAGCCCTGTGCACCCGTCATTTCCGTGATCAAGTCCATCATTTCATAAGCGTCATCCTCCGCCGGCAATACAGGCGGATGTTTGGCAAACAATGTGTTGGGCTCAATGGTGAGGTGATAAATGGAAATGTGAGGGGGCTTGAAACTCAGGGCGGTCTCAATGTCTTGCATTAAATCGGCCCGGGTTTGACCCGGCAAGGCATACATCAAATCTAAGTTGAAGGTTTCAAAAGCAGTCTGCGCTTCCTCAACCGCCGCCATGGCTTGATCGCGGTTGTGGACTCGACCCAGGGCTTTCAAATGCGCATCGTTGAAACTCTGCACGCCGATGGACAAACGCGTTACACCCGCTGCGCGAAAGGCTTTGAAGCGATCCTTTTCAAAAGTGCCAGGGTTGGCTTCCAAGGTAATCTCAGCCTCGGCCTCTAAAGGCAAACGAGCACGAATGCCGCTGATCAAGCGATCAATGCTGGCGGGCTCAAACAAGCTCGGTGTACCACCCCCCAAAAAAATACTGTGAACCGGTCGTCCCCAAATTAAGGGCAGGCTGGTTTCTAAATCTGCGAGCAATGCATCGATGTATCTAACTTCAGGCATGCCTTGTGCGTTGTATCGCCACTCGTGCGAATTGAAATCGCAATACGGGCATTTTTTGATGCACCAGGGCAAGTGAACATACAGCGACAAGGGCGGCAAAGACTGCAATTGCAGCAGGCCAGGTCGCATGGCATGCACCACGTCAAAGGCTTGTTGCATTCAGAGGCCCCAGCGCTCACGCATCAGCGCCACCATGGCTTGTGAAGATCGGCCGCGATGGCTGTTGGCGTTCTTGACTGCCACAGGCAACTCCGCAAAAGTTTTCCCAAACTCGACCAAAAACAACACGGGGTCAAATCCAAAGCCATGACTGCCCATGGGTTCACGCGCAATGTCGACCACCACACGGCCCACTGCAATCAGGGGCTCGGGGTCCCAAGCACTTCTCACGGCAACCAAGGTGCTCACCATGGCCGCACGTCGATTCTGAATGTTGGCCATTTGTTCAAGTACAGCACGTACATTGTTGGCATCTGATTTTTCATAACCAAACTGCGTGCAATAGTAGGCTGTATCAACCCCAGGCAGTCCGCCAAAGGCATCAATGCACAAACCCGCATCATCGGCCACTGCAGGCAAGCCACTGTGCAAGGCGGCATGACGTGCTTTGGCCAATGCATTTTCTACAAAAGTTTTGAAAGGCTCTTCGGCTTCTGAAATGTTCAACTCTGACTGGCGTACCAACTGCACATTGAGTTCGCCAAACATGATTTGCAGCTCGGCCAACTTACCTGAATTGTTCGAGGCTAAAACCATTTTCATGGTTTCAGACTCCAGCTTGAACGTGTGTTTGACGTGATTTCTTTTGTCGCTGCACCAACTCTGCAATGCCTTTTTCTGCCAAAGCCAGCAAGCTGTCCATTTCTTTGCGCGTGAAGGCCACACCTTCAGCAGTGCCCTGCACTTCAACAAAATTGCCTGCACCTGTCATGACCACATTCATGTCGGTATCGCAAGAAGAATCTTCTGCGTAATCCAAATCAAGGAGTGCAGTGCCCTCTTTGAGCCCCACAGAAATAGCGGCCACTGAATCTAAAATAGGAGACTCTTTTAGCTTGCCTTGATGGATCAACCAATCTACCGCATCTTGGGCCGCAACAAAGGCACCCGTAATGCTGGCAGTGCGTGTACCGCCATCTGCCTGAAGCACATCGCAATCGAGGTGAATGGTTCGTTCACCTAATTTCTTCAAATCAAAAACAGCGCGCATGGAGCGCCCAATCAGTCGCTGAATTTCTTGAGTTCGGCCGCTTTGTTTGCCGCGTGCGGCTTCTCTGTCACCTCGCGTATGCGTCGCACGCGGCAACATGCCATATTCGGCAGTCACCCAACCTTCGCCACTGCCCTTTTTGTGCGAAGGCACCTTTTCTTCAACCGAGGCTGTGCACAAGACACGTGTGTCACCAAACTCAATCAGAACAGACCCTTCTGCATGAACCGTGTAGCCGCGTGTGATGCGCACCTGGCGAAGTTGATCTTGGGCACGGCCGTGTGCACGAGCAGATTCTTTAACAATGTTGGCGTTGGTCATGTTGAGGTACTGATTAAGTTTGAGATAATTGGGGATGTGCTTCGGGCTTTGAGATCTGGCCCCCATTGATCAGCTGTTTTAAACTGCTGCACCCTAGAAAGAATACATGCCAGTTTACAGTATGACCGGTTATGCCAGCGTGCAATCCAGCACGCCTGCCACAGAAGGCAATGCCGAGTCTTCGTCGCCCCCCTCGGTTCGTTTTGGCCTGGAAATCAGATCCGTCAACAGCCGTTTTCTTGACTTGAGTTTTCGCCTTCCAGACGAGTTAAGGCACGCCGAGCCGGCGCTGCGAGAACACATTACCCAGCACATCAAGCGCGGCAAAGTGGAGGTCCGTGCGGTTTATCACAGCAGCCAAGACAACGAACTGACCGACCCTTCCATAGGGTCTCTGCAAAAACTTTTGAGCTTGCAAAACAAAATTCAAAGCTGGCTGCCCGGTGCCCGCGACCTGAGTGTTTCTGACGTCATCAAACTCTCTTCGCACGAAAAATCAGGTTCGGGCTTGAACGAAGCTGACCTGATGCCCTTGGCCACCCAGGCCGTCAAGTCTTTGAAAGATGCGCGCGCACGCGAAGGCGCCCGATTGGCGGAGATGCTGCAAGACCGGATTGGCCAGTTGCGCAAATTGGCCGACCAAGCTGCCCCATTGCTACCGCAATTGGTCGAGCAACAACGCCAGCGATTTATCGATCGATGGAACGAAGCCATGGCTTTGTCAGAGGGTAATGTGTCGTCTGACGTGGCCAAAGACCGTGCGCTCACAGAAGCCACCGCCTTCGCCATTCGAATTGATGTGGCCGAAGAGCTCACCCGGCTGGCCTCACACTTGGATGAAATCAGCCGCTTGATCAAAAAAGGCGGTGACATTGGGAAGCGCCTGGACTTCCTCATACAGGAGTTGCACCGTGAGGCCAATACGCTGGGCTCAAAGTCGGCCGCGCTTGAACTGACCAAAATTTCTGTTGACATGAAGGTTCTCATCGAGCAAATGCGCGAGCAAGTGCAAAACATCGAATAAGTTAAGGCCCAGTCTTCACATCAAGGCCCAGACACCATTACACTCCTTGCCATGGAATATCCTGGAAACCTCTACGTTGTAGCCGCCCCCAGTGGCGCGGGCAAATCCAGCCTGGTCAAGGCCCTGATGGAACTTGACAACCGCGTTTTACCCTCGGTCTCCCACACCACACGAGCGCCCCGCGGCCAAGAAAAGCACGGCCGCGAGTATTTCTTTGTTCCCGAACAAGAATTTGATGCCATGGTGGCCGCAGGCGCTTTTGTAGAGTGGGCCAACGTGCACAGCCACCGCTATGGCACTTCCAAAAAAATGCTGGAAGAGCGCATGGCGCAAGGCTCTGACGTGATTTTGGAAATTGACTATCAGGGCGCCATCCAAATGCAACGGATGTACGCGAATGCCATCCTGATCTTCATTCTGCCCCCCAGCTGGGAAGAATTGCGCAGCCGTTTGGAGCGCCGAGGCGAGGACAGCACCGAAACCATTGAATTACGCCTCCAAAATGCGGCCATTGAGCTGGCCCAGGTCAAAGAGTTTGACTTCGTTATAATCAACGAAGTTTTCGATCGCGCCTTGTTTGACCTCAAGGCCATCGTGCACGCTCAGCG
>CAIMUZ010000144.1 GCA_903844775.1 uncultured Burkholderiales bacterium
CTAATGCGCATTCGAAATGACACAGTGAAAACGCTCATTACAAGAAGATGTCTCAACATTTAGAATGCTGACTTAGACCCCAAGTGCTTAATCGGCTTGTCCTTGGGAAACTTAGCCGGTTTGTGATGAGGTATGTTCTGCCCCGCCATATATCGGCTTAGCTATTAAATAGCCCGCTTTTGCACAGATTAACGTAAAATTACCGAACCCCACACATGGAGACGGTCATGAAAATTTTAATTTCTGCTGCAGTTGGCCTGGCATTCTTTTGCTTAAACGCTGTAGCTCAGCCCTTGCCAATATCGCCAAATGGCGTTAAAACTTTAGCGCCTCCTGGTGCGATCAAAAGCACTGGAACATGGAACTTGGGTACAAGAGCGGGAGACTTTGTTTTTGTGGCCGGTATGAGAGGCATCGATCCAAAAACCAATGCTTTAGTTGCTGGTGATGAAGCGAGGATCATGCAGGCATTTATGAATATGAAGTTCATAGCCGAATCTGAAGGGGCCAGTCTTAAAGACTCTGTGCGGCTGGTTGTCTACGTAACGGACATGTATCGATTTAGACCGCTTGTCAACAAAGTCCAAGAGCAATTGTGGGGCGCAGGTCCTTATCCTCCCCGAACCATTATTGAGGTTGATCGTTTAAATCAAGATGACATCGTAGAAGTAGAGGGTACTTTTTTTGCCCCGGTGAAAAAATAAAAGATCTTTGGGTTGGCGGGGTGTTCAGGCCCTGGCCACCAAAAGTCAAATAAGGCCCTGCTTGTGCGGGGTTTTTTTTGCTGAGCTCGCTGGGCGAGGGTGTATTGGGCGGGCGCCTCATACTGGCTACCAGAAATCGTTGCCCGCCCAATACTCCCTCACCCAGACTGCGAAGAGAAGTGATGGTCGCCCAAAGTTTTACGCGCACCAGAAGTTGAGTAGCAAGGCTAAGGGCAGCTGACGATTTCTGGTACCCCAGTATGAGGAAGTTGCCCTTAGCCTTGCTGCTCAACGTTCAAGCCTTAAGAAGCCGGCCCTTATCCTTGCTACTCAACGCGTTACTGCAACAAAATGCAATCAGAATCCATTGCCAAGCTAGAACCATAATGGCTAAAATGGCTAATCACTATGGAAGCCCATCATGCGCGTTACTGCGACAGAAGCCAAGAATCGATTCGGGAGTCTATCTGCTCAGGCCAAGCGCGAGCCTGTCTTCGTTGAAAAAGCAGGGCAACTCGATACCGTTATTTTGTCAGCAGAACATTATCAAGCGCTGAAAGCCAATCACGAAAAAAATAGCCTGTCTGTGCGCAAGAAAAAATTTGAAAAAGAGTTTGGTCAGTGGATCAAAGCCCAAAATACGCATTGCGAAACGCAAGGCATACCTGGCTCAGATCTGCGTCCTTGGTAAATCTTTGATGGCCCAATACGATGTCTATGTCAATCCCAGTAAAAGCGCCGCTGACGGTATCCCCTTTGTGGTGGTGATACAGAGCAATCTGCTTGACGCGTTAGCCACAAGGTTGACCATGCCACTGGCTATTTCAGATGCATCGATGAAAACGCCAACTTCGCTGTGCCCAGTTGTCTTGGTTAAGGGTCAACGTTTGCATGCTCTTGCGCATTTCGCTGCGCCTTTGCCTGCAAAGCTACTAAAACGACCCGTTGCCAATGTTGCAGCGCAAGGAAGTGCTTTGGTATCGGCAATGGATGCGGTGCTGTCGGGCTTCTAGTTCTTTGGCTGAGCTCGCTGGCTGAGAAAGATCAACGAATATCCCCAGCCAAACTGGCAAGTGTGTTGGCTGCAATCTCAATGTGCGAAGGATAGTTGGTGTGGTCACACCCCAACTTCACACTGGCCCCTGCCTTGATGGCCGCACACATTGCCGCGCTAAATTCAAAACGTACAAAATGAACCGCAGAAGTTTTCTCATCGTTCTCGCGGTCTAAGTCTTCGTCCGCAATCGCATAAACGCGTTGGTGACCTTCAACTTCAACAAACGTTCTGTCTTCAATGCCGATGAGTCGTGCCAATTCACGCTTGCGCTCATTGATGTCGGTGTACTCCAACATCATGGTGGCTTTCCAGTTTTTGCCTTCGGGCATCAGAGGTGCATAGGCTTCAATCTCATCCTGAATGCCTTCTTCCTCGAAGATTTTTTCAATGCGCAACATCTCTTGAATTTGATAACGAATGGTGGTTTCGCTTTCAAACTGCAAATTCACGTGGTCTCCAAGCTGAACGCTGCGAAGTTTGCGATGCGCAATGATTTCAGGCTTGTGAATTTTGCGCCATTTGGTATAGGCCTCCAGCGACATTAAGCTCTCGGGGGTAATGTGTCCTGTCAATTGCATGTGCAACTCCGTCAATTATTTCAAACCGTATGCTTTGCGAACCAAGGTCAGAGGGTGATTCAACTCGGGCGCACCCAAACCATTGACCTCAAAACCTTGTGCGATGTGGTGACCACCCAATGGGCAATCAGAGCTAATAAAGTCAGGCTTACTGCCATCTTTCATGGTGGCCATGGCTTTGAACACGGGCTTTCCAATTTTCATGGCCACTTCGTGTGAGCCTTTTTTCACGCCGTAAGTGCCGGCGTGGCCTGAGCAGCGCTCGATGGTATTGATCTCAGTACCAGGAATCATTTTCAGCATCTCTTCGGTTTTGCGCCCGATGTTTTGCACACGACCGTGGCAAGGAATTTGGTAGCTAACGTTGCCTAATTGTTCTGGGAACTCAGTTTTCAAAAGTCCATCGCGTTTGCGTGCCATGAAATATTCAAAGGGATCCCACATGTGTTCCTTGACCAACTGAGTGTCGGCGCAGTCAGGAAACATCAATGGTATTTCTTGTTTGAACATCAGTGCACAACTGGGCACGGCAGCCATGATGGCAAAGCCATCTTTGGCGTATTTGGCCAACACCGGAATGTTGGAGTCCTTGGAGGCCTTGACCGAATCGAGATCGCCCAATTCCAGTTTGGGCATGCCACAGCAGCTCTCTTTTTCTACAAGCACATAAGGGATGTCGTTGTGATTCAAAATTTTGAGCAAGTCGTGGCCAATGCCAGGTTCGTTGTAGTTGACGTAGCAGGTTGAGTAAATGGCCACTTTGCCTGGTGTCTTTTCGCCATCGACCACTTTGACGGCTTCAGCTTCCTCTGCACTCGAACGGAATTTACGGGTGGCCAAAGAAGGCAGCCAAGCGTTTTGATCGACGCCCAAAGTGGACTCCATCAAGCTGCGGGCCACTTTTGTTTTTTTAATGGCATTCACCGCCTGAACCACGATGGGAATGCCAGCCAATGAACCATGCGTGTCGGTAGAGGCTAAGAAATTTTCAGCGGCACTCACTTCACCTTTTTTGAATTTAATGGCTTTGGCGCGCAACATGGTGTGCGGAAAATCCAAGTTCCATTCGTGAGGCGGTGTATAGGGGCACTTGGTCATGTAGCAAAGGTCGCACATGAAACACTGGTCCACCACTTTCCAATAGTCTTTTTTGTCCACGCCGTCCACTTCCATGGTGCTGCTCTCGTCGACCAAGTCAAACAAAGTGGGGAAAGAACCGCAAAGGCTCACGCAGCGGCGGCATCCATGACAAATGTCGAAGATGCGTTCGAGTTCGTTGAAGCAAGACTCTTCGTTGTAGAAGTCTTTTCCTTGCCAATCTAAGGGGTGTCTTGTGGGGGCTTCCAAATTGCCTTCTGTGGCCATGTGGTTCTCCTAATGTTGATGCGATTTCGCAAACAGTCTTAAGAAACTGTTTGCGAAATCGCTGCACCCCAAAGAGGTGCAGCAAATCGTTTCAGCAGAAATTAATCGACCAATTCGGTTAAAGCTTTTTGATAGCGGTTGGCGTGTGAACGCTCGGCCTTGGCCAAGGTTTCAAACCAATC
>CAIMUZ010000145.1 GCA_903844775.1 uncultured Burkholderiales bacterium
CCGTGGCATTGTTCAAGTCATCTAGCAACTTGGCGGCGGCCTACGGCATTGCGGTGTGTACCGACATGTTGATCACAACCATCCTGACTTTCTTCGTCATTCGCTATCACTGGAAAATGCCGCTTGCCCTTTGTATTGGCGCGACAGGATTTTTCTTTGTCGTCGACTTTGCTTTCTGGGCATCCAACATGATGAAATTGTTGGAGGGTGGTTGGTTCCCCTTGGTCATTGGTGGCGGCATTTTCTTGCTTATGATCCCTTGGAGCGATGGGCGCCGCTTGTTGAACGACTCTAGGAAGTCCGATTCATTTGGCTTGGTTGACTTCTTAGACGCTATTTTTGTCGCCCCGCCGGCCCGTGTGGAAGGTACGGCGGTGTTTTTGACAGCCGAGATTGGCAGCGTGCCCAATGCCCTGTTGCACAACCTCAAGCACAACAAAGTCTTGCACCGACAAAACTTATTTGTCACGGTTCAAAACCACGAAGTACCCTGGATCGGTTTAAACAAGCGAATAGAAATTGAGTCTTTGCACCACGACTGCTGGCAAGTGATCGTCCACTATGGCTTTAAAAATGATCCCGATTTGCCCAAGGCCTTGGAGCAGCTGAAAGTCCACGGGGCTGATCTTGACCCCATGACCACCAGTTATTTCTTGTCCCGTGATATCGTGATTCCCACCATTGGGGGCGGTATGGCCACTTGGCGTGAGAAGTTATTTGCCCAAATGCATTTAAACGCCAGTGCTGCTGCTGAGTTCTTGAAACTGCCGAACAACTCGGTGGTGGAGTTGGGCTCGAAAATTGAAATTTGAAGGCGCAAGCCTTCAAATTAATGGTGCCGCTGGGACCTTGTAGCGCCGCGCCTGCTCAGGCGCTGCTCATCACCTCGCCCATTTTAAGGGGGCGAGTGGGTGTCCAATCCGTTGGATACTGGATGCTGTTTTCTGGAAACAGCATGACCACCGTAGAGCCCAACAAAAACCGGCCCATCTCTTCGCCTTTTTGCAGACGCACATCTTGCGTGTCGTAGCGCCATTCACGCACAGTACCCGGCCGGGGCGGGTTGACCTGACCATGCCACACCGTGGCCATGCTGCCCACAATGGTGGCGCCCACCAAGACCAACACCATAGGGCCTTTATCGGTTTCAAATTCGCACACCACTCTCTCGTTGCGTGCAAATAAACCGGGCACACCACGCGCTGTGGTGGGGTTCACAGAAAACAAATCGCCTGGCACGTGAATCATGCGCAGCAACCTGCCCGCAATCGGCATGTGAATACGGTGATAGTCGCGTGGGCTTAAATACAAAGTAGCGAATTGGCCATTTTGAAATTGAGCGGCCAATGCCGCGTCACCACCGACCAATGCACGCGTTGAGTATTGGTGCCCTTTGGCCTGAAAAATTTGATCGAGTTCAATGGCGCCACACTGGCTGATCGCACCGTCAACAGGGCAGACCCAAGTGCTTGAGGCCATGGGTCTGACACCTTCTTTCAAAGGGCGTGTGAAAAATTCATTGAAGCTTTTGTAATGGGCGGGATCGTTGTGAACAGCTTCTGCCATGTTCACGTTGTAGCGTTTCACAAAGCGCTTGATCACCCAGGTGGTCAACTCGCCCAACTCGGCGCTGGCCAATCGGCCTGCCAAGCGGGTCATGGCCAGCTTGGGCATCAGGTACTGCGGCAACACCGCCAATTGATCGGACACGCTGGCTCCTAGTTTCACATTGAGCGCTATTGTAGAAGTCTTCAAGGTCTCCAAAATCGCCCCAGCTTGAGAAGCGTTGGCCCGACCACTGGTCTGAATATCAGAACTCTTGGTAAAAGCCCAATGCACGTTGGGTGGGTGCATCGTCCACATGGAATAAGTAGGCGTTGCCGTTTTGCGCGTGGTGTTTGATTTGAGCATGGGTGGGAATGGCCACCGTGTCGCCCTCAGACCATTTCAAAGTCACACCATCAACCTCTGATTCGCCGCGGCCTTCAATCACGTGCATCACCGAGCTGGCGGAGCGCGGGCGAGGACAGAATTCCAAGCCGTCTCTGAGAAGCTGCGCGGAGAAGCCAAGGGTCGGCAAACAAGGCGCGCCCGTTTCAGGGTTCACATAGGCCAATTGAACTGCCGCGTCGCGAGGCGTACCCTTCTCAAGGGCCAACAAGGCTTTGCGAACGTCAATCCACGGATAACGAACTTGGGGATAAGCTGCTCGCATGGGCTGGCTCAAGGAGCCAAAGGGAACGAGGCCTGCGCGTTGATATTTTGTTTGAGATGCGTCTAAGTCAATGCTTGCATTTTGGGACGGGCCCTCAATGGCGTAGGACGCCTCCATGCTGTAAACCATCGGCAGGTCCAGTGCATCGAGCCAGACCACGGGGCCTTTGCCATCATGGCCATGCTCGTGCCACAGGCCCGCGGGTGTGAGAATCAAGTCGCCTTTGTGCATCGGGCACTTTTCACCTTGTACGGTGGTGAAACCGCCTTCACCTTCCACCACAACGCGCACGGCGCTGGGTGTGTGACGATGGTTAGGCGCAACTTCGCCAGGCAAGATCAGTTGCATACCGACATAAATGGTGGGCGTCGCCACTAGTTTTTCAATGCCGTGCCCTGGATTGCAAAGAACCAAAACGCGGCGCTCTGCTTTTTCAATCGGCGTGAGTTCGCCAGCGCGCATGAGTTGCGGTCGAACGTCTTTGTAATGCCAAACAAAGGGCTGGGTGGCACGTGCAGGTTTGTTGCGTGGCAAGAGTCCGCGCAATTGCGGCCACAAAGGCGCAATCGACAATGCCGTCATGTCGGCAATGTAATCCGCAGGCAGGTCGTCTAAGCGGCCCAGAGAGTCGGCGTGATGGGACGGGTTCAAGGGCTGCCTCCAGTTGGTGACCTTTAATTTAATAAGTATACATATTAACCTCGGGCTTGCAAACTTTTCAAGCGCAAAACCGCCTTGGGGTCAGTCAAGTGCAGGGATGTCCAAGGCACAATCAAGCCATGTCGTATTTATTGAATGTAGAAAATCTCGTCAAACGCTTTGGCGAAAACACGGTGGTGAACGATTTGTCGTTTCACATTTCACCCGGAGAATGTTTGGGCGTGATTGGCCCCAATGGCGCTGGCAAAACCACCACCCTTCGCATGTGCTTGGGTCTGACGGCCCCCGATGCGGGCAGCATCACTTTCTTTGACAAGCTGTCCATGCCAGATGAAGCCTTGGCCATCAAGGCTCGCTTGGGTGTGGTGGCACAAATGGACACCCTCGACCCTGATTTCACAGCTGAAGAAAATTTGTTGGTGTATGGCCGTTACTTTGGCATGAAAGATGCCGATATCAAGGCGCGCATTGCCCCTCTGCTAGAGTTTGGTGCACTGACCCACAAAGCCAAAGCCAAGCCTGGTGAATTATCAGGTGGCATGAAGCGTCGCTTGAGTTTGGCGCGCGCACTCATCAACCAACCGGAAATGCTCATGCTCGATGAGCCCACCACAGGCCTTGACCCCCAAGCCCGGCATTTGATGTGGGAGCGTTTGCAAATGCTCATGCAAGAAGGCAAATCGATTTTGCTCACGACTCACTTCATGGACGAAGCCGAACGCTTGTGTGACCGCCTTTTGGTCATCGACCATGGCAAAAAAATTGCTGAGGGCAAACCACGCGATTTAATTGCGCAGCATTTAGAGCCCGATGTGGTGGAGTTGTATGGCCAAGGCGCGGTGGCATTGGCGGCTGAAGACTCCCCATTAAGGCAGCACGCAGCGCGCCTTGAAGTGAGTGGTGAAACGGTTTTTTTATACACGGCAAATGCGCAACCTTTGCTGCTGGCTTTGCAGGCTACGCCGCAGATTCGAAGCTTGCATCGGCCTGCCAATTTAGAGGATTTATTTTTGAAACTCACCGGTCGACAAATCAGGGAGAACGCATGATGAGTCGCGAACATGTCAACCCATCGGTATGGGCCGTGCCGCAATTGTCAATGCGTTGGTGGCCTGTGTTCTTGCGCAACCTCTTGGTCTGGCGCAAGTTGGCCATCCCCAGTTTGGTGGGCGGCATTGCCGAACCGCTCATGTGGCTGGTGGCATTTGGCTATGGCTTGGGTGAGTTGGTCGGGGAGGTCAACATGGGCGGGCAGAAAGTGCCCTACATTTTGTTCTTGGCCAGCGGAAGCATTTGCATGAGTGCCATGAATGCGGCTTCTTTTGAAGCTTTGTATTCCGCCTTCTCGCGCATGCACATGCAAAAAACGTGGGACGGCATCATGAACGCGCCTGTTCGTTTGGACGATGTCGTCATGGCCGAAATGCTGTGGGCGGCCTACAAAGCCTTGTTCGCAGTCACTGCCATTTTGGGCGTGATGCTGGCATTGGGCATCAGTCAAAGTTGGAAACTGTTGTTGGCGTGGCCCTTGTTATGGATTGTGGGGGTCACGTTCAGTTGCATTGCCCTGATCTTCAATGCCTTGGCCAAGGGCTATGACTTTTTCACGTACTACTTCACATTGTTTTTAACGCCCATGATGTTTTTGTCAGGCATCTATTTTCCGCGCACGCAATTT
The DNA here is from genome assembly GCA_903844775.1 of uncultured Burkholderiales bacterium. Lineage (GTDB taxonomy): Bacteria > Pseudomonadota > Gammaproteobacteria > Burkholderiales > Burkholderiaceae_C > Limnohabitans_A. The sequence continues at coordinate 4,554 of CAIMUZ010000145.1, forward strand.
CCAGACTGGTTGCGGCAGATCACAGATTATTTGCCACTGACGGCAGCCATTGAATTGGTGCGCCCCTTGTTTCTAGATCAATGGCCCAGCAACGTGGCAGGCAATTTGAGCTTGTTGTTGGGGGTGGCGGCGGTCGCTTTTTGGTTGGCATTGGCCTTGACGCGCAAGCGATTCAGAACGTGACGTCTTCATCACACAGCGGTTCCTTTTTCAATTTAACTTTTCATTTTTCAAATCATGATCATTCAAAAAGTAGGCATCATCGGCGCGGGCACCATGGGCAACGGCATCGCACAGGCTTGTGCCGTGTCTGGCATTCCGGTGGTGATGGTGGACATTTCTGAAGCGGCTGTGGCCAAGGGCATTGCCACCGTGTCAAGCAGCCTAGACCGGCTGGTCAAAAAAGAAAAAATCACTGAAGCCGATAAGGCGACGGCGCTGGCCAAAATTCAAGGCAGCACCCATTACGACGATTTAAAAAGCGCCGACCTGGTGATTGAAGCAGCCACAGAAAACCAAGATCTCAAAGTCAAAATCTTGAAGCAGCTCGATGGCTTACTGGCCCCCGATGTGATCATTGCCTCCAATACATCGTCTATTTCCATCACTCAATTGGCAGCAGTGACCACGCGGGCTGATCGCTTCATTGGCATGCACTTTTTCAACCCCGTACCCATGATGGCCTTGGTGGAAATCATTCGTGGTTTGCAAACCAACGATGCCACGCACGACGCCGTTCATGCCTTGGCCACGGCTTTGGGCAAAACACCCATCACCGTGAAGAATGCGCCTGGCTTTGTGGTTAACCGCATTCTGGTGCCCATGATCAACGAAGCGTTGTTTGTGTTGTCGGAAGGCTTGGCCTCGCCCGATGACATCGACGCTGGCATGAAGCTGGGTTGCAACCAACCGATTGGCCCCTTGGCCTTGGCCGACATGATTGGCCTGGATGTGTGCTTGGCTGTGATGGAGGTTTACCTCAAAGAATTTGGCGACAGCAAATACCGGCCATGCCCGCTGTTGAAAGAATTGGTGGCTGCGGGCAGATTGGGCCGCAAAACGGGCCATGGTGTTTATCAATATTGATCTAGCGCAAGCGCACTGGGTGCACTTTCCTTGAATCTCCGTGTAAGGTTCTCTATGACGTCAATTCACCCTGAAGGCAGTCTCGACTCGGAAGTGCTAGAGGGTGTGCTGCTGATCGGCATCATGGCCACACGTCAGAGCGTTTTGAAAGCGGTTGAGCAAGGGCCCTTGGTGGCCATGCATGATTTCATTTCGGTTCAAAAAACTTTGTCCAACAGCGACGACGCCAAAGAGGGCGTGCAGTCCTTCATCGAAAAACGCACAGCCCGCTTCACCGGAAAGTAGCCTTGTGAAAATTGCGCTGCTGTCTGACATCCATGCCAATTTGCAGGCGCTTCAGGCTTGCATGGCACATGCCAAGGCGCAGGGCATTGACCGCTGGGCTTTGCTAGGAGATCTGGTGGGCTATGGCGGCAATCCGCAAGAGGTGGTCGACATCGCCATGCGATTGGCCGAAGAAGGCGCATGGATTGTTCAAGGCAATCACGATGCCATGGCGGTTCAGCCCACCATCGATGATCAAAGTTTGGGCAACAGCACAAGCCAATGGACGCACGAACAATTGGGTGCATCGCAGCGAGGTTTTTTGAAATCCTTGCCCTTGACGGTATTGTCGGGCCCTTTGTTGATGGTGCATGCCAGCGCGCATGCGCCAGAACGGTGGCACTATGTTGACAGCGAACGCGCAGCAGACTTGTGTGCAGACCACGCTCTGCAAACGTTTGACGCGCGTCATGTCGTGGTGGGGCATGTGCATCAGCAAACGGTGTATTACCGAGGCACAGGTCACAGCATGATGCGGTTTGAGCCGACTGCGGGCGTGCATGTGCCTATGCCCTCTTACCGCCGCTGGGTGGCCACGGTGGGTTCGGTGGGACAGCCGCGTGATCACAAACCTGAAGCCATGTATGCGATCTACGACGAAGCGGCAGGATGCATGACATTTCACCGAGTGAGTTATGACCATCAGGCTGCCGCAGCCGCTATTCGCGAAGCCGGTTTGCCAGAATTCTTTGCAGAACGATTGGCACTGGGGCGATGAAACTGTTAAATCCTGGCGATGTGATGGATGGCTTTGAAATTGAAGCGTGCTTGCATGCAGGTGGCATGGCACACATCTATACCGTGAAGCACGCTTTGAGCGAAGACGGTACACGCCATGATTCAGAGTTTCCCATGGCCATGAAAATTCCCCGCATGACTGCGGGCGATGGCGCAGAAAATATCGTGAGCTTTGAGGTGGAGCAGCAAATTCTGCCCGCAATCACAGGCCCCCATGTGCCGCGTTTTGTGGCGGCCGGCGATTTGTCGCGCATGCCGTATTTGGTGATGGAGTATGTCAAAGCCACCACGCTCGATGCTTGGGCAGAAAATTTCCACAAAGAATCTTTTCAAACGGGTTTGCACGACAGGGTCATTGCCAAGATGGGTGCCGAGCTGGCACATGCCGTGCACAGTTTGCACAAACAAAATGTATGCCACCTAGACCTGAAGCCTGCCAATGTCTTGATTCGGCCCAACGGCAAAGTGGTGCTCCTTGATTTTGGCTTGTCTTGCCATGCGCACTATCCAGATTTGCTGGCGGAAGAAATGCGCAAAGCTGTGGGGTCACCCGCTTGGATCGCACCTGAGCAAGTGGTCGGAGTGCGCGGCGACCCGCGTTCGGATATTTTTTCTATCGGCGTGATACTTTACGAACTGGCCACGGGCGAGTTGCCATTTGGTGAGCCTGCTACACCAGGTGGCATGCGCCAGCGTTTGTGGATGGACCCCGTGCCACCGCGTAAGCGCAACCCCGGTGTGCCCGAGTGGTTGCAAGAAGTTATTTTGAAATGCTTGCATCCCGAGGCCGCCAAGCGCTATCCATCGGCGGCACACTTGGCCATGGACTTGAGCAACCCAGAACAAATTCGAATCACGGAGCGCGGCAGGCAGCTCAAGGGCACAGGTTTCAAAGAGCATTTCAAGCGTTGGATCAAAGCCGCCGGCATGCATTACCAGCCCAGCCCCTTGGCTTCCAGGCAAATCAAAGAAGTTCCCATTCTGATGGTGGCCTTGCCACATGCCGATGTGAGTGATGCCACTTGGTATTCACTGCGCGAAGCAGTAGACCGCTCTTTGGGCATTCGGCCAGGCGCCCGCTTGGCCTGTGTCACAGTCATATCGCCCAACGACACCAACAGCACCGAATTGCACAAGAGCGAAAGCACAGTGCACCGCGTTCACTTGGCACGCATGCAGCAATGGTCGCAGGGCTTGGATTTGCACGACCATCAAGTTTCCTTTCACGTGCTGGAAGCCAGCGATGTAGCTCACGCGCTGGTAACGTACGCTGCAGGCAATGAAGTGAGCATGATCATCATGGGTGCTGCCACGCATGGTTTGCAAATGCAACGCTTTGTGAGCACCGTGCCCATCAAGGTGGCCGTGGATGCACCTTGTACAGTGATCTTGGTGAAGCAAGACGTGCCATTTGAATTATTAGGAACACTGAATGACGACTGACCTTCCGCAAGGGCCTATCGAGTGGGACGCTTTGCATCCCTATGCATCGCTCACGCCCGA
>CAIMUZ010000146.1 GCA_903844775.1 uncultured Burkholderiales bacterium
CGCAGGCACGATTCATCGTTCAAGATGTGCGTTGCATAACCAGAAAAAAGATCAAAAGGATCGGGACGGTCCACCGCACCCCTGACAGGAATTGGGCCGTGACTTGAATCTTCTGGGGCTAGTCTTATGTCGCTCAAAGAATGCCAAAGAGATTGGTATGTTGTCATGACGACAGACCAGTCGTAGCACTGAACGGCTCTTTCATGTGCAGCCTTGCCCATCTGCAATCTGAGTGCGGGGTTCTCTACCAGTGCCGAGAAATAATCTGTGGCCTTGGCAATTTCTACGGATACAAATTCACAAGAATAGCCGCAATACATGTCGTAGTTCATCAGGCCTCTTTCATACAAAGAAGCCAACTCAACACCATCGCCAGTTTGCGGGATGAAGGTCGGTACTCTAAAACCATCTACCTCGTGACGCACTGTGTCTTTGTAACCATCCCAATCAGAAACAACAAGAGGCAAAGATGCCGCCATGGCTTCAATGGGCGTTAAACCAAAAGTTTCTTGAATGTTGTCTGCCAAGGAGCAAAAAATATCTGCGCCCGCCCAAGCCGTTGTTCTTTGAAGACTGTCGCGACCGTCCAAATAATGGTGCGTCACATCTGGGGCCAATTCTTTTGCCGCTTGCTTGAACGCTTGCTCAATGGGCTCATTGGCAAACCAGCCAGCTTGAATGAGGTGGATCTTTTTTGAACTGGTTTGCGCCACATTTTGCAAAGCGACCAACATGGGATGCGGATGTGCCTTGGCGTGAAAAGATAAGCGTCCCACAAACAGAACTGCCACGTCATTTTCTGACAAACCTAATTTTTCACGAGCCTCTTTTTTTTGCGCATCAGAAAATTCATAATCTTTGACATGCACACCCAGTGGAATGACCGGCAGTTGCGGCAACTCAAAGCGAGTGGCACCCAGCTTCCATTTGAGGTATTCAAACTGCTGATCCAATAACTGTTGCACGCTCTTGAGCACAGCCTGGGAAGTACAAATGACCGCATCCCAAGGTCGCAAGGGTGCCAATGGCAGTTGCGCCAAGGTGCTCATCACCGCATGCGATGCTGTGGTGTGTGTAATGCCGCAAAGACTAAACTGCCGCTCCCCTACGCGGATGCGCTGAGAGGCCAAATCCGCCAAATTGGGCTGCGGCACATACAAGCAACCACTTTGTTGAAGTGCTGCCATATTTTGAGAACTCCACACATCTAACTGTGAAGTCAACCCAGCGCCCTTGAAACCTAGGCGAGCCTCTTGCTCTGCTTGCTTAGAATTCGTGGGCAGCCAAGCAGACGCAATTTGATTGCTGCCCTGCGCGGCTTGAACGTATGCTCTTAAAAAACCCTGGCCTGCTGCCTGACGGCCCATCAATCGGGGGCCAGCAGTTGAATACCCGTCACCAGAAAAATAGACGGTTGCGGCAAACCTATCGGACAAACTCATTTAATGCTGTTACCCATTTGGGCCAAAGCATCAATGTTAATCACCAAAGGCTTGACTGGCAACTTAAAGTCTGCTCCCACACCAATGTCTTCGACCGACAATTTGCCCATGGCCGCCATCAGGCGGTATGCGCCAATTCTTGTGTCATACAAAGAGTTAACTTTGTTGGACAAAACACCAAAGTACTCCACTTCGGCATCCAATGCAGCCAACGCCGTCTCTTTGCCTGCATCCCGCAAAATCTTGCGATCATTCATCACGTTGCGTGAGATATTGGCCGCATTGGCCAGCAACTGCAAGCGCTCCTTGCCATTCACCACTTGATTCCACGCAATGCGCACCGACTCTTTCACTCTGCTCAATGCGCCCTCCGCTTTAGAGCGGGCTTCTAAGCTGTCTGTGACTGCTGCCAACTCGCGTTTTTGAAACTCTCCACCCATGTTGATGGCCCATGTTGCTCGCAGATACAGGGCGCTTTCTTCTTTTTGGTAGGTTTGAGCGGTGTTGTTGTTGCGGCTAACGGAGCCAATCAAATCGACCGCTGGGCGCCTGGCCGATTGCGCAATCGTGACCTGATGCTCAGCACGCTCGACCTGCAGCATAGACGCTTTTAAACGCGGGTTGGATTCACTCGCTATCACAAGGGCCGTTGCAACAGTGGCAGGAATAGCGGCCTCATAAATATCCAAGTCTTGCACCGCAGCCAAGTCTGGTGCGCGGCCAAAGGTTTGCTCGTAACGCGCAAGCGCCTCGCGCAACATTTGGTTGTAATACACTGCGCGCTCACGAACAATTTGCAATCGAGTTTGCGCTTGCATAGCGTCCACTTTGACGCCACCACCGGCCTCCAATCGCTTCATCTCCAAATCCAACTGCTTGGTCGTTGTCTCCTCATTTTGCTTTGACAACTCAATGAGCGTCTTGGCTCTTGCAACGCCAAGATAAGCCGTAATGGCTTCCAACAACGTGTCTTGAACGGTGCCTTGTGAGTTGTGTTTGGCAATCACCGAGTCAAGGTGCGCCATCTCAACTTGCGCGCTAGTTCGGCCGCCGTTGTACACCGGCAATTGAGAGCTGACAGATAAACCATACCTGTTTTCATTGCTCGACATCCAGTTGGCGCCTTGGCCAGACATAAATTGTGTACCAGGCGTTCCAGCAATTGTTTGGGTGGTTGCAAACGGCAAGGAATTGATTTTCTCTTTGCCGTTGTCGTAGCTGATGTTCACAGTGGGCAAGCGGCTAGCGTCGGCAGCTTGTGCTCGCGACTCGGCCGAGCTCAATGCATAGCGACTAGAGAGCAATTGCGGGTTGTTTTCCAAAGCAAAGATCAGTTCTGGAAGAATTGGGTTGGCTTGCGCCGAGGCGCACATCAAAGCTGCCACACCAATTGTTGTCATGGTAAAAATTTTCGATTTCATAATAGCTCCTGAAAAATTAAATCAAACTTCTTTGAAAGCTTCTGCTTTCAATCTAAAAATGGGACGCAGCAATGCCCAAAGCAAGGACTGCGTTTCAACCTTGATGTCCACCTCTCCGTTCATGCCTGGCGTGATGGACATACCTTGCGACAGCTCACCAAAAAATGACTGTTTTGTTTCCACGATCACCCTAAAGTACTGCTCTTGGTTTCGCCCCTCATCGGTGTCGGCTGCGATGGCTTGAACCGTGCCTTCCAAGGCACCGTATCTGTAAAAATCATACGCAGAAATTTTGACCAACGCTTCTTGACCTAATTTCACATACCCACGGTCTGCAGGCATCAGTTTGACTTCCAGCACCAGTTGATCTTTGGTGGGCACAATCTCCATGATTGGCTCACCCGCCTTCACGATGTTGCCTTTTGCCACGTACTTCAAGTTCTTCACAAAACCATCAATGGGCGCGCGAATGATCGCTCGCCCTTCCTGATCATCTGCTCGGGTAACTTGCTCACCCAAAGTGGCCACATTTCTTTCTAATTCTGCTAACTCATCAGATGCACGGCGCTTAAACTTGCCCACCTCTTCGGCTTTGCGCGCGGTCATCTCCTCCACCTGAGCCAGGGCGCCTGGGATGGACTGCTCTGCAGCGGCCACATCGCCTTTGAGTTTCTCCACATTTCCTTTGCGCTGGCTGTGCTCTATTTCAGAGACCAATTTGTCAGCAATCAGTTTTTCAGAAATAGCCAACTCTTGCTGCGCCAACTTGAGCGACTGCTGCGAGGAGGTCAATCTGGCGCGCAACTCGCCCACCCTTTGTTTAGCCTGCGTGAGCTGACCGTCCAATGCGGCCAAGGTGCTCTTGTGCTCTGAGCGTCTTGCAAAGAATGTGTTGAGCTCGGCATTGCCAGAGGCCACTAATTTTCTGTCAATCTTGCTTGGCAGCACAAACTCTGCACCGCTAGACTCTGCTTTGAGGCGTGCTTTGCTTAAATTCATCGCCGCCATTCGAGTTGACAACTCCATACCGTTGACGCCCACGGTAGCCAGATCTAGCACGACCAAAGGATCACCAGCCTTCACGCGCTGACCCTCTTTGACAACCAAATCTTTGACAATGCCGCCCTCCAAGTGCTGGATGACCTTGACCTTGTCAATGGGGATGACTTTGGCAGGTGCGGTCACCACCCGGTCAATTCTCGCCACCATGGTCCACGCAAGAATCAAGCACAAAACAATGAGCGCTCTTTTATCCCATAGTCGCCATTTGGGCTGCCCCACCCGCTCAATGACGGCTTCAAAACTTTGACTCTGAACTTGCTCAACCATGATTTGCTCCTTGCTGAGGCAAACCAGCTGATCCCGGAGACGATATGCCCAGTTTAGGCAAGATGTCTTTTGCCGCCCCAGCCGTGACAACGCGGCCACGGTCCATGACCACAATGCCCTTGGCAGCTTGCAAAACGGCAGGGCTGTGTGTGACCACCACAATGGTTTTGTGCTCGCTCATTGATTTGAGTGACTCCACCAAAGATCTCTCGGCCAGCGTATCCAAATCGGACGTGGGCTCATCAAGGAGCAAGATGGGTGCATCGTTGATGAACGTTTGGGCAATGGCGATTCTCTTGCGCTGCCCCCCTGAGAAGCGGCTTCCGCCCTCACCCACATCGGTATCAAAACCCTGCGGCAAATCTACGATAAAGTCATAAGCACCAGCCAGCTTGGCCGCCTGCAAAATCCTCTCATCTGAAGCCTCGCTTGCTCCCATGGCAATGTTTTGCTTGATGGTGCCGCCCAACAACCTGGGTTGCTGGGGCAAGTAGCCAATCCAATAACTCAGTGTCTTTTGGCCTAGCTGAGCCATGTCAACGCCATCGATCAGAATTCTTCCTTGTGAGGGTGGATACAAGCCGCGCAGAATTTTGAGCAAGGTTGACTTGCCGCTGCCGTTGTTGCCCACCACCGCATAAATTCCTTTGGGCCCAATGTGACCCGAAATTGAGCTCAGCTGATCTGCTTCACTGCCTGGGTATGTAAAGTGCAAGCCCTCCATTTGCAACGCTCCCTGAGGGGCACTCAATGAGATGGGCGACTCAATTCTGTCTAAAGGCATCGCAAACAACTGATCAATGCGCTTGACTGAAGAGACAAATTGACCAATGGTGCGCCACTGCGAGACCAGTTGTGTGAGAGGCGCTACGAGTTTGCCCACCAAAATGTTGGCTGCAATCAACGCGCCCATTGACATACTTTGGTTCAAAATTGCCAAGGCGCCCACGGAGGTCACAACGACCGTTGTCAAAGCGCTCAAGCCCTGGCCGTAGTCGCGGTATTTGTCACTCTCAGCGCTGCGCTCAAGCGACTCCTCAAGCCACATTCCATAGTGCGACTGCCACTGCGTTCTGTCTGCTGCTGCTGGCCCCATGTATTTCAAATGCATGCGCCCCGCAGACATGTCTGCCAGCACAGCGTCACGCGCCATTAACTTGCGTTTTTCTTCCTCGCTACCACCACTCAAAGTGGCCTCTGAGCGCAAAGATAACAACAAGAACGCGAGCAATATAACAATCATCACTGGCACCAAGGGCCAGGCGATGAAGGCCAACAAGAGCAAGGTGACGAACATGAAGGGAATGTCCACCAACAAAAGCGCGATCCCCCCTGCCGTGGTGGCTCTAATCAACTCAATGTCTCTGAACATCGTTTGCCAAAATGCGGGCGGGCGCGCCTCCAAACCAAGTGCCGGCAAGCTGGTCAGGCGCTGGTACACCAGTTTGGCAATCATGACCTCAATTCGAACGCCAATTCGCCTGAGCAACACACCCCTGCCTTGGCGAAAAATTTGATCCAATGCCAGGGCGAAGACCATTCCAATGACCAAGGCAACCAAGGTCACTAGACCCCCCTTTTGAATCACTCGGTCATACACTTGCAGTGAAAACAAAGAAGCAAACAAAGCAATGAAGTTGATTGCCAAGGCAATCCATAGCACTTGCTTGTAGGCACCCTTGAGCGGGCCAAGAATTTCTTGCAGCCAAGGCGTTGCCAGACTTTCACGCACCCGCGCCAATCCCCCTTGAAAACGAGACAAGGAGGACTCACGCGGGTCCATGGTTTGAGAGCTTTCAAGCATATATCAACGAACCTTAGGGTGGTGGTGGAACCGGTTCTAGATTCGTTGCCACATAGACATCTGAAGTGCCCAATCGATAGACAGAGAAAGATCCGGTTGAGTTGAAGGTGACGTCAACACCCGTGTCAACCCACTGTCCGCCTGTCAGATTGAGCGCATCGCCTGCATTGCCGTTGATCACCAACAGCTTTTTATTGGCATAGGTTGCATCATCAATACCAGCATTGTTGGCACTTGCAAGCGCAATGACGGTTGCATCACTCAGAGTCAAGTTCACATTGACGCCACTGGCCAGCAAGTCCAAGGCTTCTATGTTGCTACCCGCAAAGGTGCTCAAAGTATTCAAATTGACTGTAGCAGTTGAAGCAAACCACAGTGTGTCAATACCTGCTCCACCATTGATGGTTGAAGTGGTTTGGAAGCTGATTCGATCGTTGCCTTCGCCACCGTCAATGCTGTCAATGCCGGCACCACCAGAAATGGTGTCGTCACCGACGCCACCCACCAAGGTATCGGCACCAGAAGCTCCGGTCAATGAATCGTTACCAGCACCACCTTCCAAATAGGCTGCTGCAGAAGAGCCATGAATACTCAAGACGTCATTGCCACTGCCACCGATCAAACCTTCTAAGCCACTGTATGAATCGGTGAAGCCGTTCATATTAAAGTTTGTACTGGTGTTGACATAGAAGCCAGAAATGTTGAGATCGCTTGTGACATTCTGGAAGCTCAAAATGTCGGTGCCTGCATCGCCTGCATAGGTGTCTGCAAAGCTGTCAGCCAACGCGAGAATCAAGTCGTTGCCAGCGCCTGCAGTTACAGTGTCCTGACCCAAACCTGCATCGATGGTGTCGTTGCCGGCATCTCCTGTGATGCTGTCATTGCCAGCATCACCAAAGATGGTGTCGTCGCCATTTCCACCCCACAAACCATCATTTACGGCAGAGCCTTGAATCGTGTCATTGGCTTCACCGCCCAACACTGTTTCAAAACCACTGATGGCGTCGGCCTTACCGTCTGCACCAGTCACAACGCCTGTGGTCAAGTTGATGTTCAAGGCACTTGCGTACCCGGTATAGACCAGTCGATCTATATCAGCACCACCTTCCAAGGTGTCGTTGCCAGCGCTACCCACAATACTGTCATTGCCTGCATTGCCGCGCAAGACGTTGTTACCTGCAGATCCGGTAATGGTGTCGGCGCCACCGCCAGCACTGACATTTTCAAAGCCACTGATGACATCAGTTCCTTCGCCGGTCATGGTGCTGGTTGCGAGGTTGATGTTCACTGATGTTGTGGAGCGTCCCATGCTGAGGGTGTCGATGCCTGCACCACCAGTTAGGGTGTCGTTGCCAAGACCACCACCGATGATGTCGTTGCCGGAGGTTCCCAGAATTGAATCATTGGAGTTGCCGCCAATCACACCTTCAAACCCAGTGACTGTGTCAGTTCCCAAGCCCAAAGTAGCGTAGTTCAAAGTTGTCTGCCAAGCCGTCGACAAATCGACGTTGATGGCTGCAGTTGCGCCCAAAAGATCAAGCGCATCGATACCAACGCCACCGTCCAAAGAGTCGTTACCTGCACCACCAGAAATGACGTCGTCACCACTGCCACCGCGAAGGGTGTCAGCATTGTTAGAGCCTGTCATCGAGTCGTTACCAGCACCGCCATCAAGTAACACTGCTGCAGAAGTGAGGATGGTGGTCATGGTGTCGTTGCCCTCACCACCCACCAAGGCCTCAAAGCCGTTGTAACTGTCAGCAAATCCGTTGACGGTAAAGCTGCTAGCTGTGTTGGCGTTGAAGTTCAGCAAAGACAAATCGGATGTCACACCCTCATAACTCAAGGTGTCAGTTCCTGCATCGCCGTTGTAAGAGTCGGTAAATGCGTCAGAAGCAGCACGGACCAAATCATTGCCATTGCCACCACTGACCGTGTCCTGACCTTCGCCAGCGTCCAAGGTGTCGTTACCAGCATCACCCAAAATACTGTCATTGCCTTGGATACCCAAGATACTGTCGTTGCCGTTACCACCCATCAAGGTGTCACTGCCTTCGCCATCTTGAATGGTGTCGTTGCCTTCACCACCCACAATGATTTCAAAGCTACTGATCACATCTGCTTTGCCGTCAGCGCCCAAAGTAGCGCCATTGACCAAGCTGATGCTCAATGAAGTGGCGTAGCCGGTGTAATCAAGCCTGTCCGTTCCAACGCCACCCTCAAGTGTGTCATTGCCAGTGCTACCAACAATAGAATCATTACCTACATTGCCACGGAGCCAATTGTCAACGGTTGAACCGGTGATTGAGTCGGCACCCGAACCAGCGCTGACATTTTCAAAGCCACTGATGGAGTCAGTTCCTTCACCGGACACAGTGTTGGTTTGAATGTTCACAACCAAGTTGGCAGTTGTGCGGTCAAAGCTCAAGGTGTCAATGCCATCACCACCAATCAAGGTGTCATTGCCTGAGAAGCCGCCAATGACATCGTCGCCAGCACTGCCCCTGATGGAGTCATTGCCAGAGCCGCCAATCACACCTTCCATGTTGGAC
>CAIMUZ010000147.1 GCA_903844775.1 uncultured Burkholderiales bacterium
CATGCACATTTTTGGCCAATGGCTTTGTGACATGGCGGCAGTCGACAAACGTTTGGTGGGCATCACGCCGGCCATGCGCGAGGGCTCTGGCATGGTGGAGTTTCACAAGCGCTTTCCAGATCGTTATTACGATGTTGGCATTGCTGAGCAACATGCGGTCACATTTGCAGCGGGCCTGGCCTGCGAGGGCCTGAAGCCTGTCGTCGCCATCTACTCAACATTTTTGCAACGCGGCTACGACCAGCTCATTCACGATGTGGCTTTGCAAAACTTGCCTGTGGTTTTTGCCTTGGACCGTGCGGGTTTGGTGGGCGCTGATGGCGCCACGCATGCGGGCGCTTATGACATTGCGTTCTTGCGCTGTATTCCAAACATGTCAGTGGCTTGTCCCAGCGATGAGCGTGAATGCCGATTGTTGTTAAGCACCGCTTTCGCCCAGAACCATCCTGTCGCGGTTCGCTATCCTCGAGGTGCTGGGGCAGGCGTCGATCCGGGTAAAGACCTTGAAACTGTGAGTTTGGGCAAAGCGGAAGTGCGGCGCGAAGGTCAAGGTATTTGTATTTTCGCGTTTGGTACCTTGCTTTACCCGGCCTTGGAGGCTGCAGAAAAACTCAATGCAACGGTCATTAACATGCGTTGGGCAAAGCCCTTGGATACCCAGATGATTCTCAAAATGGCGGCCAGCCACGATCTGTTTGTCACGGTGGAAGATGCCTGCGTGGTGGGTGGTGCGGGCAGTGCAGTCTGTGAGACTTTGCAGTCAGCGCACATTTTGATGTCAGTCCTGAGTCTTGGGTTGCCGGACGAATTCATTGAGCATGGCGACCCGGCCAAGTTGATGGCCATGCAGGGTCTTGATGCCGCTGGCATTGAAAAATCCATTCGAGATTATTGAGGACCTCTGAAGGACCCCGTAAGGCCCCGGCCGTCAGGTTTTCATTTGTCTTTGTCCTGAAGGGTAAACCCCACGTATTTGCTTGAAATCTTTTCCTACAATCAGCCCTTGAGTTTGTATGTCACTTTTGTGATTCTTTATTTTTTAGGAGAAATTACATGGATCGTCGTTCCGTTATTAAAAATGCAGGCTTGGCCGGTATTCTGGCAGCCAGTGCGGCGCCTGCTATCGTTCATGCGCAGGCTAATTTGCGCTGGCGCCTCACTTCAAGTTTCCCCAAGGCACTTGACACCTTGTTTGGTGTAAATGATGTATTCGCTGCCAAGGTTCGGGAGATGACAGGCGGCAAGTTTGAAATTTCTACACACGCTGCTGGCGAATTGATGCCTGCATTTGGCACCATCGATGGCGTCAAAGATGGCACGGTTGAAATGGCCAATACAGCGCCTTACTACTACTTTGGCAAAGACGAAGCTTTCGCCATTGGTTGCGCCATTCCTTTTGGTATGAACAGCCGCCAAATGACCGCTTGGATGTACCACGGCAATGGTTTGAAACTCACACGCGATTTCTACCGTAACTACAACATTGTGAATTTCCCCATGGGCAACACAGGCGCTCAAATGGGTGGTTGGTTCCGCAAAGAAATCAAATCCTTGGCCGATTTCAAGGGTACCAAGTTCCGTGTCGGTGGTTTTGCCGGCAAAGTGGTTGAACGCATTGGTGGTGTGCCACAAAACATCCCTGGCGGCGAAATTTATCAAGCCCTCGAAAAAGGCACCATTGACGCTGCTGAGTGGGTGGGACCTTATGACGATTTGAAATTGGGTTTCTACAAAGTGGCCAAGAACTACGCTTATCCAGGTTGGTGGGAAGGTGGTCCTCAGCTCGACTTGCACATCAACAGCAAGGCTTGGGACGGTTTGTCCAGCGAGTACAAGGCCATCATCACCTCTGCTGCGGCCTATGCGCACATTGACATGCAAACCCGTTATGACGCCAACAATTCGCAGGCTTTGAAAACATTGGTGGCCAATGGCGCCAAGCTGTTTGCATTCCCACGTGACATGATGGACGCCGCATTCAAAGCGTCTATGGGTTTGTATGATGAATTGTCTACTAAGAATCCAAATTGGAAGACCATCTACAGCGATTACCGCACCTTCCAGCGCGATGCCAATTCTTGGTTCCGCTTTACCGAAGCTCGCTACGATTCTTTCATGCAAAACCAAAAGCTGTAAGCTCGGGCTTGATCTAAGTCAAATTGAAAAGGCCCCTTGTGGGCCTTTTCTTGCTTTCTGAGCATGTATTTTTTTGTGTCAATCAAGTTACTGTAAAATCGCGCAAAAATATCGGTCAATTTTAGAATGAGATCTCATGAAACCACTGCTTAAAATTGCAGAGACCATCGACAGCATCAACAACCGATTTGCGGTGTTTGCCATGTGGGCCATCTTTGTATCCTGCGCCATCAGTAGCGGCAACGCCTTCATCCGATTTATCTTCAGCAAAAGCTCCAACGGATGGCTTGAAATTCAGTGGTATTTGTTTGCTGCTGCTGTCATGTTGGGAGCCTCAACCGTTCTAAGGGTCAATGAGCATGTCCGCGTTGACGTTATCTATGGCCAACTGCAAACCAAAACCAAAGTCTTTATCGACTTGTTTGGATTGGTCTTCTTTTTGATTCCGGTCATGAGTCTCATGATGTACTTGGCTTGGCCCTTGTTCATTGACAAAGTTTTCTCTGGTGAAATGTCCAGTAACGCAGGCGGTCTCATTCGCTGGCCCGTCTGGATGACCATGCCACTTGGATTTTTGATGGTTTTGCTTCAGGGCTTTTCTGAAATCATCAAACGAGTCGGTTGGCTCACCAATCAATATGAAATGAACCTCGTCTACGAGAGGCCACTGCAATGACCGTTGAACAATTTGCCCCGCTGATGTTTTTGGGGCTGATCTTGGTAATGCTGATCGGCTTTCCTGTTGCATTCTCGCTGTCTGCCCTTGGTTTGCTGTGTGGCGTTTACGCCATCAACATGGGCTGGTTTCCGCCTAACTTTCTAGGCAATTTGCCCGCAAACGTTTTTGGCATTCTGTCCAATGAACTTTTGCTTGCCATTCCGTTTTTCACCCTCATGGGCACCTTGCTTGAAAAATGCGGTCTGGCAGAAGATATGCTCGATTCAATGGGCCAACTCTTTGGACCTGTTCGAGGTGGTTTGGGTTACTCAGTCATTCTGGTTGGTTTTATATTAGGCGCCATCACGGGCACAGTTGCGGGCCAGGTGATTGCCATGGCCATGATTTCTTTGCCGGTCATGATTCGTTACGGCTACAACATGCGTTATGCCACGGGCGTATTGGCGGCCTCCGGCACCATCACTCAGTTGGTACCGCCTTCATTGGTCTTGGTGGTCATGGCCGATCAGTTGGGTCAGTCTGTGGGCGACATGTACAAGGGCGCCTGGGGTCCTTCGATTCTGCAAATTCTTTTCTTTGCGCTTTACACCTTCTTCTTGGGCCGCTTGTTTCCGCACCATGTGCCGGGCGTTCCAAAAGAGGCCCGCACCTTAAATGGTTGGGCCCTGTGGCGCAAGTGTCTGCGAGGCATCATTCCCTCAGCCGTACTCATCTTTGCAGTACTGGGCAGCATGGGCGGCTTGCCAGGCATTGACATTGCCATTGCCACACCCACTGAAGCGGGCGCCATGGGTGCAGTAGGCGCCTTTATCTTGGCTTGGATGCACAAGCGACTGGATTTTGCCATTGTGAAAGATGCCTTGGGCGGCACCATGCGCATCACGGCCATGGTGGTTTTCATTCTCATTGGCTCACGGGTTTTCTCCTTGGTTTTCCAAGGGGTCGACGGTGGCAAATGGATTGAGCACTTGCTGACGGGCTTGCCAGGTGGACAAACAGGCTTCCTGATTGTGGTCAATATCTTTATCTTTTTCTTGGCCTTTTTCTTAGACTTCTTTGAAATTGCGTTCATCATCTTGCCGATGCTAGGTCCTGTCGCCGCCAAGATGGGCATTGACCTGATTTGGTTTGGCGTGCTCATTTGCGTCAACATGCAAACCAGTTTCATGCACCCGCCGTTTGGCTTTGCCTTGTTCTACTTGCGCGGTATTTCAGACACGCTCTTTAAAAATGGTTCCATCGAAAAGAAGGTCGAATCCAAAGATATTTACCTGGGTGCGATTCCGTGGGTTATTCTGCAATTGTTGTTGGTGGTCGTGGTTATTTTCTTCCCGCAAACCGTCACTGCGTTCTTGGACAAGCCCATCAATGTTGACTTAAGCACCATTCAACTTGAGGCTCCCACTGAAAATTACGACGATGGCACAGACGAGCAACAAAAAATCAAAGACCTCAACAATTCTTTGGATGCTGAGCCTAAGAAATCACCCTAAGCAATGTCAGAAGACTTGGCAGAAGCCACGCTGCCTCATTCAAATGATTTGAATGAGGTGTCTGGCACCTCCTTCTCCCTCATGATCAAATTGCTGTCCAGCCTGATGGTGGGCAGCATTTTTTATTTCGGCCTCAAAATTACGCCCAAGCTGGATGAAATGTCCTGGTCAACGCTCGGCTTTGTGGCGGTTGTGGTGTTGGTGATTGTGTTTTTTCAGTTGTCGATTTGGTTCAGTAAAACCCACATCAATCAGACACACATTTATCAAACTTGGATGTTTCACAAAACCGTCGAGATCAAAAAAATTGCGCAGTGCAAATTGATCTACGTGCCGTTTTTCAGCTGGATCGTTACGCCCCGTCTGGTGGTGCGTGTCGGCATGGCCAACTTCTTTGTTTTTTATGCAGCAGATGCGCGCGTGTTGGAAAAATTTTTGGCTCTGGTATACCAAAAATCGATCACGATTTAGAGCTTGCGCCTATGAAGTCTTTGCCGTTTGCCGAGGTTTCAGTTTCCACCAGGGCAGTTCTCGGCTAAGGGATTGAACCTGCCCCGTTTGGTTCGCTTTGTAGCCCGACATGGCCCCCAGAGTTGCCTGCCAATCTTGGCTAATTAAAAGCTTGCGCAAGGCCAGAACAGCGGCTGTGTCCAGGGCAGTTTTTAAACAGGCCAGCCAATACTTTTCTGTCACCAGCGGCACAAAGTCCAAACCCGCAGCCAAGGCTGCACTTTCGATGGCCAGTCCCACATCGGCTCTGCCGGAGGCAATGGCGGTTGCAACAGCAGCATGGGAGGGCTCCAGTGTTTGATAGCCTTGAAGCAGTTCAGGGCCAATATGTTGCTCTTGCATTAAATCGTCCAGCAGCAAACGGGTGCCTGTCCCCAATTCTCGATTGACATACCGCGCTTGACGCGAGACCACATCAGCCAAGGATTTCAAAGCCAAGGGGTTGCCTTTGGGTACCAACAATCCTTGCGTTCGAAAAGCAAACGCGATGAGTTTGTGACGGCCCGTCTTCAGCAAAGGTTTGTAGGTTTGCGCAGCGAGGCTGTCTGCGGAGGGCTTTGAGCGCGTGTGAAAGCCTGCGATTTCACATCGACCTTCGTTCAAGGCTCGAATGGCGTCTACGCTGCCGCAAAATCGAACATCCAAGTGAAGGGATTGTCGAGAGGCCATCTCTCGCAGGCGCACCAAAGCATCGTCATGGCTGGCGTAAAGAGACAGCACATGGGCTTTGGGGTCAAAGGCAACCGAGAAGGTTCTATCAAGTTCAGACAAAAGGGCTTCAATGGGCGCCGCCAAGCGGGCCTGAGCTTGCCTTTCTGCCCAGAGCAGCTTGCTGGCAAATTCAGACAATTCAGCAGGCATGCCCTTTTCCCAAACGATGAGGTTTTGATTGAGCCTGACTTCCCATTTTTTCAGCTCACCCCAAACATGCCGATAGGACATGCCCAAAGATTTGGCGGCAGCGGCAATCGAGCCATGCTCGCGCACAGCCTGCAGCAAATCCATG
>CAIMUZ010000148.1 GCA_903844775.1 uncultured Burkholderiales bacterium
ACCGCAGCGCCATTCTTGAAACAGTCCGTACTGGTGCCTGTGGCATTGGCCGGGGTGAGCGCATTTTGCGCGCCTAAACCCAAATTTTTGAACGATTTTTGAAGGAGAGAACCCATGAAAGTGTTTTACGACAAAGACTGTGACCTGAGTGTCATCAAAGGCAAAACAGTGGCCATCATTGGCTACGGCTCGCAAGGCCATGCACACGCCCAAAACTTGAACGACAGTGGCGTGAAAGTGGTGGTTGGTTTGCGCAAAAATGGCGCCAGCTGGCCCAAAGTTGCCAAGGCTGGCCTCAATGTGATGGAAGTGGCTGACGCTGTGAAAGCGGCCGACGTGGTCATGATTTTGTTGCCCGACGAGCAAATCGCTGACGTCTATCGCAACGATGTTGAGCCCAACATCAAAAAAGGTGCGTCATTGGCGTTCGCCCACGGATTCAACGTTCATTACAACCAAGTCATTCCCCGTGAAGACCTCGACGTTTGGATGGTGGCGCCTAAGGCTCCCGGCCACACAGTGCGCAACACCTACACACAAGGCGGCGGCGTGCCCCACCTCGTGGCAGTGCACCAAGACAAGAGCGGCAAAGCCATCGCTTTGGCACTCAGCTATGCCATGGCCAACGGTGGCGGCAAGGCCGGCATCATTGAAACCAACTTCAAAGAAGAAACAGAAACCGATTTGTTCGGCGAGCAAGCTGTTTTGTGCGGCGGTGCCGTCGAACTCATCAAGATGGGTTACGAAACCTTGGTTGAAGCGGGCTACGCACCCGAAATGGCTTACTTCGAATGCTTGCACGAATTGAAGCTGATTGTTGACCTCATTTACGAAGGCGGCATCGGTAACATGAACTACTCCATCTCAAACAATGCAGAGTACGGTGAATACGTCACAGGCCCTGAAATCATCAACGAGCAATCACGCGAAGCCATGCGCAACGCCTTGAAGCGCATTCAAACCGGTGAGTACGCCAAGATGTTCATTTTGGAAGGCCGTACCAACTATCCAAGTATGACAGCACGCCGTCGTTTGACTTCTGAGCACTCCATTGAAGTTGTGGGCGCACAATTGCGCTCTATGATGCCTTGGATTGCTAAAAATAAGTTGGTTGATAAGACACGCAACTGATTTGAGCAACCGCTTCAACTGAACGAAAGCTCGCATGCAAGATGGTCTAGAAAATTCCGACGACGTAGAGTTGAGCCGTCAACCGCGTAAGCCCCGAAAGGGCATTTACGTGTTGCCTAATCTCTTCACGTTGGCGGCCTTGTTCGGTGGTTTTTACGCCATTGTCATGGCCATGAACGGCCGTTTTGACATGGCTGCCATCGGTATCTTCTGTGCCATGGTGCTCGACAGTTTGGACGGCCGTGTCGCGCGCATGACCAACACCCAGAGTGCTTTTGGAGAGCAGATGGACTCTTTGTCCGACATGGTCTCCTTTGGTGCTGCGCCCGCCTTGATTGCTTACGAGTGGTCGCTTAAAGGACTGGGCCGTTGGGGTTGGATTGCCGCTTTTGTCTACTGTGCTTGCGCTGCCTTGCGTTTGGCCCGATTCAATGTCAACACCGCGGTGGTTGATAAACGATTTTTCCAAGGCCTTCCATCGCCTGCGGCGGCGGCTTTGGTCATGGGATTCATCTCCATCATGACCGATGCTGAAATTTCGCCGGCTTCCATGGCCTGGCCGATGTTTGTGGTCGCACTGTTCTCAGGCCTGACCATGGTCACGAATGCGCCTTTCTACAGCTTTAAAGACGTCAGCATGAAGCAAAGCGTGCCGTTTGTGGTCATTGTGCTCATTGCGCTGGGCATTGCCGCCGTCAATATTCACCCTCCCATGGTGTTATTCGGATTGTTTGTTCTTTACGGGCTGAGTGGTTATGCCATATACGCATGGCGTCGTTTTAAAGGCGAACCCACCAGTGTGATCAGCACTTCTACGGAAGACCCAGATGAGCGCGGTCTTCATCAGTGACCCTGTTATCTTAAAGTTGTGATACATTATTTCCATGAAATTGAATTTACTAGCTCTACTGCTGACGCCTCTCGGGCGGGATGTATAGCGCACGCTGTTCAGTTTCCCAACAAGCCCGTATGCCAAACGCAGCGGGCTTTTTTTATTTCAGAGCCACTTTTTTGAAGTTCTCAAACCAGGAGTGAAACATGGCCGATAAATTGATTATTTTTGACACAACATTGCGTGACGGTGAGCAGTCGCCAGGCGCTTCCATGACACGTGACGAAAAGCTGCGCATAGCGCGTCAATTAGAGAGATTGCGTGTTGACGTGATTGAGGCCGGTTTTGCAGCCAGCTCCAATGGTGACTTTGAAGCTGTCCAAGCCATTGCCAATGCGATCAAGGACTCGACCATTTGCTCACTCTCGCGTGCCAATGATCGTGATATCTCCCGTGCGGCTGAGGCCTTGAAAGGCGCTAACAGCGGGCGTATTCACACCTTCATTGCAACGTCACCCTTGCACATGGAGAAGAAGCTTCGCATGTCGCCCGACCAAGTCTTCGAGCAGGCCAAACTGTCGGTACGCTTTGCCAGAAATTTGGTGGCGGATGTTGAATTCAGTCCGGAAGACGGTTACCGCAGCGACATGGATTTTTTGTGCAAGGTATTGGAAGCCGTGATTGCCGAAGGCGCGACCACCATCAACGTCCCCGATACAGTGGGATACGCCGTCCCAGAGCTTTACGGTCAGTTCATCAAAACTTTGAGGGAACGCATTCCAAACTCTGACAAAGCGATTTGGTCTGTGCATTGTCACAATGATTTGGGCATGGCCGTGGCCAACAGCTTGGCAGGTGTCAAACTGGGCGGAGCACGTCAAATTGAATGCACCATCAACGGCCTGGGTGAGCGTGCCGGTAATTGTTCTTTGGAAGAAATTGTCATGGCGGTAAAAACCCGCAAGGACTATTTTGGACTTGAAATGAACATCAATCCCGTTCACATTCTGGCCACCAGCCGCATGGTGAGCCAAACCACTGGCTTTGTGGTTCAACCCAACAAGGCGGTTGTGGGTGCCAACGCTTTTGCCCACGCCTCTGGTATTCACCAAGACGGCGTTTTGAAAGCGCGCGACACCTATGAAATCATGCGTGCAGAAGATGTGGGCTGGTCTGCCAACAAAATTGTGTTGGGCAAACTGAGTGGTCGCAATGCATTCAAGCAACGCTTACAAGAGCTTGGCGTGGTCCTTGAAAGTGAATCAGAGTTAAATGCTGCGTTCACCAGATTCAAGGAATTGGCCGATCGTAAAAGTGAGATATTTGACGAAGACATCTTGGCCCTCGTCAGCGAAGAAAGCGTCACGCAGGACAAAGAGCAGTATGCGTTTGTCTCATTGTCACAACACAGTGAAACAGGTGAGAGGCCCCACGCTTCTGTCGTTTTTACGGTGCAAGGCAAAGAGGTTCATGGCAAATCCGACGGCAACGGACCGGTTGATGCATCACTCAAGGCCATTGAGTCCATCGTTGAAAGTGGCGCAGAAATGGTACTGTATTCTGTCAATGCCATTAGCGGATCCACGGAAAGCCAAGGCGAGGTCACGGTTCGGCTGCAAAACAGTGGCCGCGTGGTTAACGGCGTTGGCGCAGATCCCGACATCATTGTGGCTTCCGCAAAGGCTTATTTGAGCGCCTTGAACAAACTTCAAAGCAAGGCGGATCGCGTCGCTGCCCAAGGCTAAGTCAGGTTCGGCTGAAGTCTCAAAAAGGTCTTCAAGAAGGTCGCGCAAGGTGTTGATCTTGCGCGACTTTTTTTAATTATGTACACTATGCGTAGTTTTTAATAAACTCGCCAAATTCTGTTTGATTTTGGGCATTGAAAGTACCGCTTTGAATCCACTAAAACGCCTGTTGACCCACCGCATTCTTGGCCAATGCCTTTCCTTGTGCTTATTAGTTTCCTTTCCTTTCACAAGTTATGCGGCAGACAACGAAGCGACTCGCAAAGCCAATGCTTCTAAAAAGTCCGCAAAAAAAGCCCAACAAACAAACAAACAATCCAGCAAACAATCTACAAAAGTCCGCAAAGTCGCCAAGGCAAAGCCCTCTGATACACGGCCGTCTTTTGGTCGTGTGGCTGGCTTGCATCAGGCAGATGACGTGTTAGACCTGCGTTCTAGCGTGGCCTTGGTCATTGACCAGGACACCCATGAGGTGTTGTTGCGAAAAAACGATCAGGCTGTCCTGCCCATCGCATCTCTGACCAAACTCATGACGGGGTTGGTGATCAGCGATGCCAATTTGTCGCACAGTGAAATGATCACCATTACCCAAGAAGATGTCGACACTGAAAAGGGAAGTTCTTCCCGTTTGGCCGTAGGCTCTGTATTGAGTCGCGGTGATTTATTGCACCTGGCCTTGATGTCCAGTGAGAACCGTGCCGCCCATGCACTTGGCAGGACCTACCCAGGTGGCTCGAAAGTTTTTGTCAAAGCCATGAACGATCGCGCACGGGGTTTGGGCATGGCATCCACCCATTACGTGGAGCCCACGGGCCTCTCTAGTCGTAATCAATCGAGCGCCGCGGATTTGGCTGTGTTGGTAGGCGCCGCATACAACGTTCCGATGATGCGCGAGTTTTCTACATCCCCAGGTAGCGAAGTGACCGTGGGGCGGCGAACCTTGCAATACAACACGACCAATCGTTTGGTGAAAAGCCCCAATTGGGACATCGGCTTGCAGAAGACCGGCTACATCTCTGAAGCTGGCCAATGCTTGGTCATGCAGACCAAGGTGGCAGGTCGCAAATTGATCATTGTATTTTTAGACTCAGCCGGCAAACTAAGCCGAATTGCCGATGCGGAGCGGGTTCGTCGTTGGGTTGAAACTCAAGGCGCACGAACTGCTGCGGTCACTGCCAGTACGGCAGGTTAAAAAATCCCGTTTCGACGGGATTTTTTATTCTTTGTAGCCGAGGGCTTGAGATATGGCTTCCGTTGTGCTTTGCAGCTTAGACAACCAGGCTTCATCCATGCGGTCTGCTGGTGCTGAAATAGAGAGGCCGGCGAGCAATTTTCCTTGATCGTCGTAGATACCCGCCGCAATGCAGCGGACACCCAATTCCAATTCTTCATTGTCGCGCGCAATGCCGTATTGACGCACTTTAGACAGCTCACGCTCTAAAACGGGG
Organism: uncultured Burkholderiales bacterium; assembly: GCA_903844775.1. Taxonomy (GTDB): domain Bacteria; phylum Pseudomonadota; class Gammaproteobacteria; order Burkholderiales; family Burkholderiaceae_C; genus Limnohabitans_A. Next base: position 5,157 of record CAIMUZ010000148.1, read on the forward strand.
AGTTGGGTGATGCTATTTTTAGTCTGACCGCTGAGGCCTGTTCGAGTGGCATAACTGCGCACCTTCATGGGCTCGTCGACTGACAAAAACAACTTACCAACTGAAGTGAGATGCAGTGGCGCACGCCCACCAATCGCACGCACCACCTGCATGCCAGAGCGCTCGCTGTAGGCGCGCTCAATGTAGACAATTTCATCGCCTTGACGCATGCTTAAATTGACGGGTTGTTGAATTAATTTATGGAGCTCGCGCATCGGTGCTAATGCGGCGTCTCGAACGTTCAGCCTGGCTTTTACCATGTTGCCCAATTCAAGCAAGCGCATCCCCAAGCGGTAACTGCCAGCTTCGGGGCGGTCCACAAAGCGACCAATGGTCAGGTCGTTCAATATACGGTGGGCGGTGGAGGGGTGAAGGCCCGTTTTCTCACTGATCTCTTTCAGTGAAATGGCATCTTCCCTAGAAGCCAAAACATCCATGAGCGAAAACAATCTTTCAATCACTTGAATGGTCGGTGTAACAGGCGATAGTGCTTCTGCTTTTCTCATGTGACTAAACCTCGGTCTTTTTGAAAGCGAAGGGAATTTGTGTGAAAAATTATTTTACAAGATGAAATCAGCTTTGGAAAGTCAGCTTGGGGAAACCGGGAAGTGACGCCCCCATACGTCTTTTTGCAGGCTTTCACAGGGACCAAACCGCTCTTTGTACTGCATTTTTGGGCTCGCACCGATCCAGTAGCCCATGTAAACATAAGGAAGCCCAAGCTCTTTGGCCTGTTTAATTTGCCACAGAACACCATAAGTTCCGAAGCTGGAGCGCTCTTCAGGGGCATAGAAGGTGTAAACGGCCGAAAGGCCATCGTTGAGGACATCGATGATGCTGACCATTTTGAGCTCGCCGGGCTTGCCCATGCTGTCGGGTTCCCTGAATTCAACCAGCCTGGAATTCACTCTGCTTTGGAGCAAAAATTGCTTGTACTGCTCCACACTGTCTTGGTCCATGCCGCCGCCCGAATGCCGGCTGTTTTGATACCGCAAATACAAATCGTAATGCTCGCTCTCAAAGCCCAATCGGGAAACACGTGCAATCAGTTGATGGTGTTTTTGGTGGGCGCGCTTTTGGCTGCGGTCGGGCTTGAATTCATCGCAAAGCACCCGCATGGGGACGCAGGCATTGCAGCCATCGCAATAGGGCCTGTAAGTGAACAAGCCGCTGCGGCGGAACCCGCGTTTGACCAAGTCCGAGTAAACATCGTTTTGAATCAAATGACTTGGCGTTGCTACTTGCGATCGTGCCTCGCGCTCATCCAGGTAACTGCAGGGATAAGCGGCAGTGGCGTAAAACTGCAAGGTGCTAAAGGGTAAATCTTTCAGGTGGGTCATGCTGCAGGATGAGGGCGCCAAGCGTCCCAATCGATTTGAACGTTTTTCCAATCGGGGCTGGTCATTGAAAGAGCAGGTTGCATCAATTCTAAAAATGCTTGACGCGACATTTCTTGGGCACCCATTGAGGCCAAATGCACCGTATTTTGCTGGCAATCGATGGCTTGAATGTTTTGTTTTTCACAAACATGAACCAATGCCGCCAGCGCCATTTTGGAGCCGTCACTCAGGGTGCTGAACATGGATTCACCAAACACAGCTTGACCGATGCAAACAAAGTAAAGACCCGCCACAAGCTGGCCGTCGATCCAAGTTTCAGCACTGTGTGCATAGCCTGCTTGGTGAAGTGCTTTGTAGGCGGTGACCATTTCTGGCACGATCCAGGTCCCTTTTTGACCTTCTCGAGGGCTTTGCGCGCAGGCCTCGATGACCTGATCAAAGTCCCGATCAAAACACAATTCAAAGGCAGGGTGTGCGGCGTAGCGCGAAAGGGTTTTTCGAAGCGATCGATGCAACCTAAAGTCTTCGATTTTCAAGACCATGCGGGGGTCAGGGCTCCACCAAAGTACAGGCTGATCAGGGTTGAACCAAGGAAAGATACCTGAAGAATAGGCTTCCAGTAGGCGGTCAACACCAAGGTCAGACCCGGCAGCCAAAAGACCGGGGGCATCGGAGTCGACGCCCCATGCACGACCCACAGGAGGGAGGGGGGTTTGGCTGTCTAGCCATGGGAGATGAGGTTGGGGAGGGCCTGCGGACATGTTTCCAGTTTATGCTAACGCCTATGAAACTTTACAACTACTTTCGTTCTTCCGCCTCATTCAGAGTGCGTATTGCCCTTCAGTTAAAGGGGTTGCCTTATGAATACATTGCAGTGCATATTGCTAAAGGCGAGCATAAGTTGCCAACTTACAGTGCCGTTGCAGCTGACAATTTAGTCCCCAATTTGGTCCTTGAAGGGGGGGAGCACCTCAGCCAGTCGATGGCCATCATTGAATATTTGGATGAAATTCACCCCGAGCCCGCCCTGTTGCCAAAGGATGCCTTGTCGCGCGCGCGCGTGAGAGCCTTGGCGCAATCCATTGCATGCGAGATTCATCCGATCAACAACCTGCGAGTGTTGAAGTATTTGAGTGGCACTTTGGGTTTGAGTGACGATCAAAAAAATACCTGGTATCGCCACTGGGTCCGTGATGGCCTTGAGGCCTTTGAGCGTCAATTGGCGCAAGGTCCCCAACTCACTTATTGCTACGGCAAAACACCGACATTGGCTGATTGTTGCTTGGTACCCCAAATTTTCAACGCCAAGCGCTTCGATGTGAATTTTGATGGTTTGCCATTGACCATGGGTGCTTTTGACGCCTGCATGAAGTTGCAAGCCTTTCAAAAATCCCAACCTTCGGCTTGCCCTGACGCCGAGTAAGCCATTGATCGGATTCAAGCCCGAGTGGCCCGCACCCCCTTTTGTGCAGGCGTTGATGACCACCCGACAAGGGGGAGTGTCTCAAGCGCCGTGGGCTAGCTTGAACATAGGCGATCACGTTGGGGACGACCCCGAAAGTGTTCTTTCCAACAGAGACCTGGTGGCGCAGCAATTGGGCGCTCAGCCGATCTACCTTCGCCAGGTGCACGGCACCCAAGGGGTCATGATTTCCTCAGGGCTTTCTGCCACCACCCAAGCTGATGTGGCGTGGACTTCTGAAGCGGGCTTGGCCTGCACCATGATGGTGGCGGATTGTTTGCCGATCTTGGTTTGTCACAAACGTTTACTTTGGGTGGCCGCGGCCCATGCTGGTTGGCGGGGGTTGGCTGGCGCCAAGGGTGAAGGCGTCGTTGAAACTTTGGCCCAGGCCGTCGCAGCGCAGGGACTGCTCGCCCAAGATTGCTTAATTTGGCTTGGTCCCTGCATCGGGCCACAGGCATTTGAGGTGGGTGTTGATGTCAGAGATGCGTTTTTAGAGCCACCCCTCAAACTGTCCCTTGAGACCTGTTTTCAGCCACTGGGCAGCGGGAAATATGGAGCCGATTTGGCAGGACTGGCCAGGCGGCGGTTGCAAGCAGCGGGTTTCACTGACGTCTATGGCAATGACAGCAGCCCCGTTTGGTGCACATACAGTTGTGCAGGGGAATATCACTCACACCGAAGAGACGCTGCAAAAAGGGGTGGTGCAGGGCGCATGGCAGCTTACGTGTGGATTACGGCTTAGGGTTTGGCTCGACCTTCGTCTCTAGATCCTTTTGTAACCGATTTGCCTCTGAAATTTCATTCTCCAGTGCTAATTTGACCTTACGCCGGCGGGGCGCGTCCATGATGTAAATAATTATGGCAGTTGGAAGGATCCCGTAAAGAATGAAGGTCACAATTCCTCCTAGAACGGTTCCATTTGTGTTGGTGGCCTCAGCCACGCTCATCATGAGTGCGACGTAAATCCAAGCAATAGCAACGATGTACATGATTTTCGAATTGAAAAATAACAGGAGAGACGCACATGACAAATTCCACGAATGAATTTTGGTCACGCGCTGGAGAAGAGTTTCAGCAGAACCTCACAAAGAGTTGGGGTCAGGCCATGCAAACTTTTCAAACAATGGATCTTGGCGGTATTTTGCCTGCTACAGAAAATACTGTACCGCAGGTCACTTTTTCTCAACAAAAGTTAAAGGATTTGCAGGCGGCCTATCTTGAAGAAGCCACTGCACTTTGGAACCATGGGCTTGAAGCCAAACATGAATTAAAGGACCGTCGATTTTCAAGCGAGGCTTGGACCGGCAATCCGATGGCTGCTTTCACCGCCGGTGCCTATTTGTTAAATGCCAAAACTCTCATGGGTTTGGCCGATGCAGTTGAAGCTGACGAGCACACGCAAAATAAAATTCGATTTGCTGTGGAGCAATGGGTGGCTGCATCAGCGCCCAGTAATTTTTTGGCATTCAATGCAGAAGCCCAAAAGAAAGCCATCGATACAAAGGGCGAAAGTCTGGCCAAGGGCATTCAAAATTTGTTGCATGACATGCAGCAAGGCCATGTGTCCATGACCGATGAAAGCAAGTTTGTGGTGGGTCAAAATGTGGCCACCACTGAAGGTGCTGTGGTCTTTGAAAACGAATTTTTTCAATTGATTGAATACAAGCCTCTGACGGCCAAGGTTTACGAGAAACCATTTCTGTTGGTGCCTCCTTGCATCAATAAGTTTTACATCTTGGACTTGCAACCAAACAATTCACTGATTCGCTATGCCGTTAGCCAAGGACACCGTACGTTTGTGGTCAGCTGGCGCAATCCCGATGAATCAATGGCTGAAAAAACTTGGGACGATTACATCGAACACGCAGCCATCGAAGCCATTCACCAAGTGCAAAACATCGCAGGTGCCAAACAAATCAATGCGCTGGGTTTCTGTGTCGGCGGTACTATTTTGAGCAACGCCCTGGCTGTTTTGGCGGCTCGAGGCGAAAAGCCTGTGGCCAGCGCCACCTTCCTCACCACACTGATTGACTTTACGGACACGGGTATCTTGGATGTGTTCATAGACGAAAACTTTGTGAAGTTTCGCGAAATGCAAATGGGCCAGGGCGGTTTGCTTAAAGGCCAAGACTTGGCGTCAACCTTTAGCTTCTTGCGCCCCAACGATTTGGTTTGGAACTATGTGGTGGGCAATTACCTCAAAGGGGAGTCCCCCCCACCCTTTGACTTGCTCTATTGGAACAGCGACTCCACCAATTTGCCTGGGCCTTTCTATGCGTGGTACTTGCGCAATACGTACCTGGAAAACAAATTTGTCACGCCAGGTGCTGTCACGGTCTGTGGTGAACAAATTGACCTTAGCAAAGTCAATATGCCTGTTTACATTTACGGTTCCCGGGAAGACCACATTGTGCCCATTGGTGGTGCATATGCATCCACCCAGCACCTTCCTGGGAAGAAACGCTTTGTCATGGGGGCTTCTGGACACATCGCTGGCGTCATCAATCCGCCAGCAGCCAAAAAGCGCAGCCATTGGCTGAGAGAAGACGGAAAGTTCCCTGCAACGGCCGATGAGTGGATTGCAGGCGCTAAAGAGTTGCCCGGTAGTTGGTGGACCGATTGGTCTGACTGGCTCAAGTCACATGCTGGCAAGCAAATTGCTGCGCCAAAGCACTACGGACAAAATGCCAAGTCCAAAACCATCGAGCCCGCACCTGGGCGCTACGTTAAAGCGCGCGCTTGATTCGTCATTTAAAAACGTTCATCTCTATCAAAGGAAGACATCATGGAAGACATCGTTATCGTTTCAGCGGCACGTACAGCGGTTGGTAAATTCGGCGGGTCGCTTGCCAAAATTGCAGCGCCAGAGTTGGGCGCCATCGTTATTCGCGAGGCCATGGTGCGCGCTGGTTTAAGTTCTGACCAAATTGGCGAAATCATCATGGGCCAAGTACTGGCGGCCGGCGCAGGACAAAACCCTGCACGCCAAGCCTTGATGAAGGCGGGCGTTGCCAAAGAAACGCCTGCGCTCACCATCAATGCGGTATGTGGTTCGGGCTTGAAGGCGGTCATGTTGGCGGCACAAGCAGTGGCCTGGGGCGACAGTGAAATTGTGGTGGCGGGTGGTCAAGAAAACATGAGCGCTTCACCCCACGTATTGATGGGTTCTCGCGATGGCCAGCGCATGGGCAACTGGAACATGGTTGATTCCATGATTGTGGATGGCTTGTGGGATGTTTATAACCAATACCACATGGGCATCACGGCTGAAAACGTGGCCAAAGCCAATGGCATTACCCGCGACATGCAAGACGCATTGGCGTTGGGCAGTCAGCAAAAAGCCAGCGCTGCACAAGATGCGGGCAAATTCAAAGATGAAATTGTCGATGTGTCGATACCACAGCGCAAAGGCGACCCCCTTGTTTTCAATACCGATGAATTCATCAACAAGAAAACCAATGCAGAAGCGCTGGCAGGCTTGCGTCCCGCTTTTGACAAAGCAGGTTCAGTGACAGCCGGTAATGCCTCTGGCATCAACGACGGTGCAGCAGCAGTGGTGGTGATGTCTGCCAAAAAGGCAGCAGCTCTGGGCTTAAAGCCCTTGGCGCGAATTGCCGCATTTGGCACCAGCGGCTTAGACCCAGCCTTGATGGGCATGGGTCCTGTGCCGGCTTCGCAAAAAGCCTTGCAGCGCGCAGGTTGGAAGGCCAGCGACGTAGACTTGTTTGAATTGAACGAAGCATTTGCAGCACAAGCTTGTGCCGTTAACAAAGCTTTGGACATTGATCCAGCCCGCGTGAATGTGAATGGTGGCGCCATTGCCATCGGTCACCCTATCGGCGCGTCCGGCTGCAGAATTTTAGTCACCTTGCTTCATGAAATGCAGCGTCGCGATGCCAAGAAAGGCTTGGCTGCTTTGTGCATCGGTGGCGGCATGGGCGTGTCATTGGCCCTCGAACGTTAATTTTTCAGAATCTAAAAACTCGTCAACTTAGGAGACAAAACCATGAGTAAAAAAGTAGCATACGTCACAGGTGGTATGGGCGGTATCGGTACCGCAATCTGCCAACGCCTTCACAAAGAAGGCTTCACAGTCATTGCGGGCTGCGGGCCCACACGTGACTTCACCAAATGGTTGGACGAACAAAAAGCATTGGGCTACACGTTCTATGCATCAGTGGGCAATGTGGGCGATTGGACTTCGACAGTGGACGCTTTTACCAAAGCCAAAGCTGAGCACGGCACCATCGACTTGTTGGTGAACAACGCCGGCATTACCAAAGACCGCATGTTCTTGAAAATGACACGCGAAGATTGGGACGCAGTCATTGAAACCAACCTCAACTCCATGTTCAACGTGACCAAGCAAGTGGTGGCCGACATGGTTGAAAAAGGCTGGGGCCGGATTGTCAACATTTCATCGGTGAATGGTGCAAAAGGCCAAGCCGGTCAGACCAACTACTCTGCAGCCAAAGCGGGTATGCACGGTTTCTCGATGGCACTGGCGCAAGAGCTGGCCACCAAGGGCGTGACAGTCAACACGGTGAGCCCTGGTTACATTGGTACTGACATGGTCAAAGCCATTCGTCCTGATGTGCTAGAAAAGATTGTGGCCACAGTGCCCGTGAAGCGTTTGGGCGAGCCCAGCGAAATTGCTTCCATCATTGCTTGGTTGGCTTCGGAAGAGGGCGGCTATGCAACGGGTGCAGACTTTGCTGTGAATGGTGGTTTGCACATGGGTTAATGCCCAGCGTTTTTTCCTGTGTTAACCATTTGCATGGCCGAGGCTATCAAGGAAGATACCTCGGTCATATTGCCTGGCACGATGAGTGTGGTTTTGGCATCTTGTGCCACTTTGCTGTAAGCGATGACTGCTTGCTCGGCCACCTTGAGCTGCACGGCTTGCTCGCCGCCCGGTTTTTGAATGGCTGAGGCAATACGTTCGATGGCCTGCGCAGTGGCTTCGGCCACCGCCAAAATAGATGCAGCATCACCTTCGGCTTTGTTGATCACGGCCTGCTTCTCTCCTTCAGAGCGTGCAATGAAAGCCTCGCGTTCGCCCGTGGCAATGTTAATTTGTTCTTGACGGCGTCCTTCTGAGGCTGCAATGAGGGCACGCTTTTCGCGCTCGGCCGTGATTTGCGATTGCATGGCATGCAAAATTTCTTTGGGTGGTGTCAGGTCTTTGATTTCGTAACGAAGTACTTTGACGCCCCAGTTCAAGGCTGCCTCATCGATGGCTGCAACTACTTGGGCATTGATGATGTCGCGTGCTTCAAATGTTTTGTCGAGCTCTAATTTACCAATGACACTGCGCAAGCTGGTTTGAGCCAATTGCGTGACGGCCACAATGTAATTGGATGAGCCGTAGCTGGCCAGTTTGGGGTCTGTTACCTGGAAGTACAAAATGCCATCAACCTGCAGTTGTGTATTGTCTCGGGTGATGCAAACTTGACTGGGCACGTCGAGTGGAATTTCTTTGAGGCTGTGCTTTTGAATGACGTTGTCAATGAATGGCACCACAAAATTAAGGCCCGGCGTAAGGCTTGCATGGAACTTGCCCAAGCGCTCGACCACCCACGCGTTTTGTTGAGGTACGACCTTGACTGTTTTAATAATGAACAAGACCGCAATGGCCAAGAGGACGATTGCAATTTCCATGATGTTTCTTTCTTTGAGGCTAACGTTGACTTAAACTTTATGCAGCACCAAAGTGTTGCCCTGAATATCTTGGATTTGATAAACGCCCAGTTCTTGCGGAATTCCCTTCGCGCAAATAGCCGTCCAATGGGCCCCTCTGTGCTTAACCTGCGCAGTGCCATTGCTGAGCCATTCATGCACTTCCACTGTTTCACCGACATCCAAGTGTTGGGCAGAAACTTCTTCGGGATGAGACTTTAATTTTTGCAAAGAATAAACACGCCACAAAATGACAGCGAGTCCACCGACCACCGATCCGGTGATCAGTTGTGATGAAAAACTTAACTGAGCGTGCGCTGCAATAGCACCTGCTGAAGCGCCGATAGCGAGCATGAGCAAATAGAAGGTGCCCGTCATCAGTTCTATGCCAACAAGTGAGCCTGCAATGAGCCACCAAATGGTTGATTCGTTCATGGATGAGACCTGCCTTTGTCTAACTTATTTTTGACACCACATCGTGCCACGTATTGGCGATAACTGTGGAGATGCCGTTTGTTTGAAAGGGATTGCAAGCTTCTTCTGCTCAATTCTTGTCAAGAATCAGAGTTTTAAGTGGGTCATGACCTTGGTATCCAATACCGTCAGCTTGTTGAAATTGCCGTTCAGTGTTACAAAAATCTTGACAACAATGTATCCTAATCTATACACTCACCGATGAAGCTAATCTATACAACTGCGGTATTCGATGCGTGGTTTGAATCTTTAAAAGATAAACCGACCGCGCGTCGCATTCAAGCTCGGATTGATCGTGCTGAAGAGGGGAGCTTTGGAGACCATAAAGCGGTTGGTGAAGGCGTTTCAGAGATGCGCATACATCATGGGCCTGGGTTTCGTTTGTATTTCACAAAGCGTGGCTTGGAAATCGTCATTCTCTTGGCTGGGGGTGACAAATCAAGTCAATCCAAAGACATTGAAACGGCGCACAAACTCGCACGCCAAATCAAGGAGTAAAAACATGGCTGCTCTCAAATTGCGTAAATGGGACAGTGCCGAACACCTCAAAACTGACGAGGACATGGCGCTTTATTTAGAAGCTTGCTTTCAAGAGGCGGGGGATGATGCTGCCTTCATCGCCAAAGCACTTGGTCATATTGCACGAGCCAAAGGCATGTCCCAACTTTCACGCGATACAGGCCTTGGTCGGGAGAGTCTGTACAAGGCGCTATCTGGTGAGGGAAATCCAAGTTTTGCAACCATTCTCAAAGTCACATCGGCATTGGGAATTAAGCTTCACGCACAAACCATGAATGCTGGTTGAGTTCCAACTCAAACAGTGAATCTTGCATTACGCTATGAAATTTTCGCCTTGGAGAATCAGTGTTGCGCCCATGATGGATTGGACTGACAGACACTGTCGTTTCTTCCATCGTTTGCTATCGCAGCACTCATTGCTTTACACCGAGATGGTCACCACCGGTGCCATCCGTCACGGCAGCGTTGAGCGTCATTTGCGGTTCAATGCCGAAGAGCATTCTGTGGCCTTGCAATTGGGCGGCAGTGATGCTGCCGATTTGGCCTATGCCGCCAAATTGGGTGAGCAGTGGGGCTACAACGAAATCAATTTAAATTGCGGTTGCCCCAGCGACCGTGTACAGCGCGGTGCTTTTGGCGCTTGCCTCATGAACGAGCCGCAACTGGTGGCCGATGGCGTCAAGGCCATGGTCGATGTGGTGTCTGTGCCTGTCACGGTGAAGCACCGCATTGGCATTGACCAAATTGAAAGCTACGACTTTGTGCGCGACTTTGTGGGTACAGTCAAAGAAGCCGGCTGCAATGTGTTCATTGTGCATGCGCGCAATGCTTGGCTTAATGGC